>NZ_JCANSZ010000098.1:0-13610 GCF_059570535.1 Streptomyces sp. CNP082 | reverse complement strand
CACTTCACCCCTGTCGGCTCTTCCTGGCTGAACCAGATCGAGATCTGGTTCGGGGTCATCACCCGGCAGTCGATCCGTCGCGGCACGTTTTCCAGCGTCAACGTCCTGGTCAAACAGATCCGCGACTACATCGACTCCTGGAACCAGAACCCGAAACCATTCACCTGGACCGCAACGACCGGCGAGATCCTCGCGAAGGTCCGGCTCGTCGCGACCAGCGTGAAGAAGCTTGTCAACAACAACTCGAACTGACACGAACCGGATCACGAGACACTAGACAGCACCGAGCCCGTGACCAGGCTGAACTCGCCGCTGAGATCCGCCGCTTCTTCCGTAGACGCCAGCGTCAACACCACACCGTCCGCGGCTACTTCGGCGGCCCACCCGTCCGCTACATCCTAGACGAGAACCCCATGAGTTTCTGATCAATACCTGCAGACCGTTAGAGGAATTGAACTCAGCCATCCGGGCCACAACAAGTCGAACCAGGTCGACAACAACTCAGCACTTGCGACGCGATCGTCAATTGTCGACCCGGCCGACAACTTCCATTGAGCCATCGAGATCATCGCGCAACTGAATAGCTACACCTTGGGCCACGACACGGATCTCCCCGAAGTCACCCGCCATCACGTATCGATCGGCATCAATCTTCATCGAATCGATGGCACCGTAGTCCGATTCACCCGAGGCATCAGTGGCCGGCGGCCAACCCTGGTCAACCCAATGCAACTCCGACACCGAGGAGAATCGCATCCACCCACGCCTGTAGCAGTGCCTCTCTCCCGGTGCAGGCGATGTGTACTCTCGGTGCTCAGGAAACAAGGCGAGGTCGACATCGCATGTCAGAGCGCCAGGGCTAGCAACGATGTCAAGCATGTAGCTCTCTTCCAAATGAAACACAGAGAGCTGACCGAATTCCCTGTAGTCTTTCATTCCAGATCCCAATCAATGGGTGTGTGATTACCAGGACTCTTCCGAGTGACAACATTCCCGAACGAGTCGATCCGATCCCCGTCTGCATTTCTCATCTCAACATGAGGGTCGCTACTTCCTCGAGCCCTACCGCTTCCTCGCTTGATAGTCAGGCGATATTTACCGTTTTCGTCTCGGAATTTAATGGGGCCAGAAGCGGTCTGCGTTCTCGTCCACCCTTGCGCGGCACCGAACGCCTCCAACTCCGAGGCCTTGGCTGTACCGTTTCGCGTGAGTTGCCCCATCGCGAAGTCCGCGTCATAGGGCACAACGCTGCAACTGCTGTTGTGAACCAGGACTGGGACCTCACCTACCAGCACATAGTACGTGTGGATGTCGTTGATGGCGAGGTCGTGGGTGCGTTTGCGCTGTGTGTAGTGGCGGTTTTCGGCGACGGTTGCGATCGTGCCGTCCGGTGTGCGGAGGGTCTGGCCGGGGACGAGGTCGCCGGCGTTCACCCAGTCGTTCTCCTCCCGTACCCAGAACGGGTGCGTGGTGGTGGACGCCAGGGTGGTGGTGCGGCCGTCTGCTTTGATCGTGAGGTCGACGAAGTCCTTGTCGTCTTCCGTGGTGATCGTGGCAACGATCTCACGGATCTTGGTCTTGCCGGCCTCGGGATCGGTGACGACGATCTTGTCGCCGATCTTGAGATCCTCGATGGGCTTGGAGCTGCCGTCGGCCAGCAGCACTCGGGTACCCGGGAAGAAGCTGTGGCACTTCTTCGCCGCCTTGATGATCTTGAACGGTTTGAGTGCCTTGGCCCAAGGCAGGTCCAGGGCAGCGGAGCCGCACGCGCTGGTGAGACCTGGGTTCTTCAGACACTCCTTCCATGCCTCAATGTCAGGTGCGACAATGGAAAGCACTATCTGATCGAAGAGAGTCGCTTCCCGGTCCAGCCAGCCAAGGCCGCCAGCAGCGGCACAGAAGGCCTCGCTCTTCGGAGCAATCTCTCCCGGTCGGCAGGTGGCTTGGATGTGGTGGTCCAGCCGGTCATCCTCATTGTTGAGCGTCGGGTACATCCGCTCGAGTTCGAGAGCCGAGGGCAGCCGGAAGCCCTCCATCCAGACCACGTTGTCCTTCTGGACGATGTCGATCGTCTGGGCCGGGCTCAGGGAGGAGCAGTTGCTGTTGCAGGGGTGAGTCACGGACGGCTTGCCCATGACGCCACCGCCGGTCTGATTCATGCCGTTGCCGCGGCTCCCGTCACCGCGAGTCTGCGCGCTCCCGCAGCTCACGCCACTCGGTGATCCCCTGCCGCAGTCGAGTCCCAGGCCGGTCGGATCCTTGAAGGTCAGCGGGTTCTGGGCGGCGTAGGTGTAGCCGTTCAGGGTCTGGGGTTTGTCGAGTTCGAGCAGCGGGTCGACGCTGATGAAGCGACCCAGCTTCGGGTCGTACTCGCGGGCGCCCAGGTGCTGCAGGCCGGTGCTGGCGGTGTCGTCGGTGCCGCCGACGAAGCCGCGGGTGCCCGGCCAGGAGGTGGGTTCGGGGCCGCGGGGGGCGCCGAAGGGGAGGGTGCGGCGCTGGTCGAGTGTCTGGGTGGCCGCGTCGATGGCCAGTTGGCCGGTGCCGTTGTGGTCGGCGAGGGTGAAGGAGACGCTGCCGTCGTCCTCCTGGACCGCTTGGTGGCCGCCGCCGAGGTCGTAGTAGCGGGTGGCTTTGGCCGTGGTGGCGCCCTTGGGGAGGGTGACCTCGGTGGTGCCGAGGTAGAGGGTGGTCTCCGTGGGTGTACGTGCGATGAGGCGGTTGCCGTTCGCGTCGTAGAGGTAGCTGGTGACCTTGTCGGCACTGTCCTCGACCGGCTCGGTGACCTTGGCCAGGTGGCCTTCGGCGTCCCAGGTCAGGGTCTGGGTGTCGCCGCCCAGGTTGCGGGTGGCGGTGTTGCCGGCGGCGTCGTAGGTGTAGCTGTCCTGCGCGGTGCCGGTCGGTCCGGTGCTGGTGACCGAGGTGAGGCTGTGCGGCCGAGGGCTGCCGGGGGCCGGGTAGGCGTAGGTGCGCTCGGTGTCCTTGGTGGTGTCGCCGGAGACGTCATGCTGGGTTTCCGTGAGGCGGTTGCCCGCCTTGTCGTAGGTGTACGAGTGCCAGTACGGCGCCGGGCCGCCCACGGCCGCGCCCGAGGGCTGGGCGGAGCACTCGGTGTCGCCCTCGGTCCAGGCCGTGGTCAGCCGGCGCGCGAAGTCGTAGTCGAAGCACTGGGTGTCCGTACCCGACCTGGAGACGTCGGCGACGGACAGCACGTTGCCGGCCGCGTCGTAGCCGAAGGTGTTGTGCTGGTCGACCCCCGGCACGTTCTCGCGGTCGACGCGCGAGGTGGCCAGCCGCTGCGTGCCCCACTCGTAGGTGTTCGTCGCCCACGTCTTCGTACCGCCGCTGTCCGACAGTTCGTACTGCTGCGGCTTGCCGGTCAGGCTGTAACTGGTCGTCGCCTTCAGCCCCTGGTCCCCGCTGAGGGCGATCGGACGCAGCGTCTCGTCCTCGTACGTGTACACCACACCCGACGACGGCAGCGCCCCGGCCTTCGGGAAGCCGACGCCCTGCACGGTGCCGGAGACGTTGTACGTGGTGATGGACAGGTACGTCCCCGCAAGCGCGCCCTCCGAGGCCGGAATGGTGACGCTGGAGCGCAGCACCCGGTACTGCCGGTCGTAGGCGACGACCTTGTTCGTGTACGCCTCACCGCCGACGTAGCGGGTCGACGCGGCCAGATGCCCCTTCGCCCCGCTGATGGTGTCGTACGTCCAGTCGGCACGCAGCGTGCCGGTGGGCGAGGATTCACGCAGTTCGGTCTGGCGCCCGATGCCGTCGTAGACGCTGACGAGCCTGGTCCCGCGGGCATCCGTGGTGGAGGTGACCTGCCCGCGGTCGTCGTACACCGTCGTGGTGGTGCCCTTGTCGGGGTCGTCGGCCTCGACCTGGCGTCCGAGCTGGTCGTAGCGGTACGTCCAGGAGTTCCCGGCCGGGTCGGTCACCTTCTCCAGCTCGCCGCGCGGCGTGTACTGGTAGGCGGTGGTGTCGTACGAGGACTCCGCGGTCGGCGCGTGGTGCTGACGGACGGCCGTGGTGTTGCCCCGGGCATCGACGAGGGACGTCGTGGCCGTCCCGCCGGACGGAGGGATGACCGTCGTGCGGTCTCCGCGGTAGAGGGTGCTGGTGGTCGCCAGTACGGCACCGCCGTCCCCGTTACCAGCCACCTGCTGGGTCTGGACATTGCGCCCAAGCCCGTCGAAGGAGTGCCAGTACTGGGTCTCCACGGCCAGTGCGTCCACGGGCCGGAACAGCTCGTCGGACGGCAGATTGTCCGCGTAGTACGGCTCGAAGGTCCTGGCGGCCAGACCGCGCTCGTCGTAGAACACGTCGCTCAGCAGCCGGCCCCCGCCCGGCCCCGGTGCCTGCCTCTGGCGTTCGCGCAGGAACCCGTCGAAGAGGGTGTACGACGTGCGCTGCGCACCGGAGTTGCCAAGGGTCTTGCTGCCGACGGCCACCGGCTTGCCCTCGGTCACCTGATAGGTGAACTCGTAAGTCGGCGTCAGGTCGGTACGCCGGTCGGCCAGCCACACCTTGGTCGTACGGCCCAGCGCGTCATACGCGGACGTGGTCGTCTTCCCGTTGACATCCGCCTGGGTGAGCGGGAGGCCGCGCATCAGGTCGTAAGTGGTAGTAGAGGTCAGCGCCGTAGTCGCGTCGCCGGGGGTCGCCGGCGGCGTGGTCTCCTTGACCTGCGTAGCGAACCCGGTCGCCGGCGTGTAGGCGGTGGTGGAGGTGCGGCCGTCCGTGCGCGCGCTGCGCGACAGGAGCTGTCCGCTCGCGTTGAAGGTCAGATTCGCGGTGAGGTCGGTACTGGCCAGCTCACGACCGTAGGCGTCGTACTCAGCCGTGGACTCCAGGTAGATGGCCTCGTCGGCGGTGCGGGACTTCAGCACGGCGGTGGCGGTGGCGTCGCCCTTGCCGGGGACGGACGGCGTGGCGGTGATGGCGCCGCCGTCGTAGGCGGTGCGGGTGTCGGTGATGACGTCCTTGGTGCGGTCGACGGGGTCGCCACACGCCTTGGCTACCGTCTCCACCCGCACCGGCAGGGCGAGGATGTTCTTCTCCTCGTTGGTGGCGTACGTGGTACGGGTGCACCGGTTGTCAGCCGCGGTGGAGTTGTCCGCGGCGTCGTTCACCTCGGTCAGCCGGCCGGCGACCGTGTCGTAGGTGTTCGCGGTGGACGTCACCCGCCAGTCGTTGCCCGTGCCGTCGTCCAGGGAAGTCCAGGTCCTGCTGTGCGAGGTGCCGGTGAGGTTCGCGGTCACCGTGCCCCAGGAGCGTTCCTTCTTCGCCGTCTGGTGGTGCCACGGCCGGTTGACGGTCTTGTTCAGGACTTTGCCGCCGGGGCCGGAAAAGTCGACCGTCTTGTACGCGAAGCCGGTGGCCGACTCGTGGTCGGTGAGCGGGTCGCCCTCGCCCGTACCGAGGCTGACGGACACGCTCTTGGTGCCACCGGTGGGGCTCTCGCGGTCCCCGTGCATGCCGCGCAGGAAGTAGGTGTCGGACTGCGAGAGCATCGCCGCGTCGCCGCCCTGCCCGCCGGTTCTGACCCGCACCTGGCCGTAGCCCCGGTACTGGGACCAGGTCTTGAACTTCTCCTTCGTCAGACTGTCGTCATCGTCGTAGTGCCAGGCCGCCCCGCCCAGATACTCGTAGCGGGTGACCTTGTCCGGGGCCCCTCCGGTTCGGTCTGTCTCCGTCATCGAGGTGGTGACGTACTTGTTGAACCACTGCCGTTCCGGGTCGGCGGTGTCGCTGCCGCCGATGTACTGGGGGAAGCAGCGGGTGGTGTTGGTCTGCGGTGTGGGCAGGGCGTTCCAGTCGCAGGCCGGTGCGGAGTAGTTGGCGTCGATCTGGCCGCCGTACTCGTCGGCGACGCTGGACAGCCGAGCCTTGATGAACGGGGCGTAGCCGTCACCCGTCTTGTCCAGGCGGTTGGCCAACTGGGTGTACGCGAAGGTGGTCTTCGGCAGGGTGATCGCCGGGTCAGCGGTGTGGCCGGTGCGCTGGATCGAGTCGAGCAGCAGCTGGTAGTCGATATCGGCCTGGCCCCAGCGGTGCGCCAGCTTCCAGGAGTCGACCGGGCCGTAGGTCCCGTCGGCCTTGCGTACCTGGGTGGTCACTTCGGTCAGGCGCTTGCGGGTCCAGAAGCTGGGTGAGTACCGGCCCTGGTCGCACGTGGCCGTTTCGCCGCAGTTCAGGTCCCAGGGCGTGTCGTACCAGTAGGCCGAGTCGGTGCTGATCGAGTCGCAGGTCGTCTGCGCGTTGGGCAGGCACCGCTCACCACTGCTGAAGTCGACCTTCGCCAGGGGCTTCGTGTCGTATACCGAGGAGTGCTTCAGCCCGTACTCGATACGGTCCAGGCTGCCGCCGCGCGTGTATCGGGTGTTGTTGTCCGCCTTCAGGTTGCGGCCGTAGGAGTTCTCTTCTTGGTTGTAGTAGTAGGCGATGGCGTTGCCGTGGGGGTCGACGACGTAGTCGAGGTTCCAGCGCCATGCCTGCTGGCACCAGGACGAACCGAACCCGGCGGCGTCGTGACACGGCTCGCCGGAGTCATCGCCGAACACCGGCACCTTCCAGGCCGAACCCGTGGTCTCCTTACCGTCCGCCCAGCCCGGCAGCCGGTTGTACCCGAAGTAGTAGCGCACACCCTGCGGATCCGTGACCCGCCAGTACTCACCGTTGTCGTCGCCGTTGCCACGGTCAGCGGAGGCCAGACGGGTGACCCGGGTGCCATCGTCGTCGCGCAGCTTCCACTCGTCGTTCCCGACGGGGACGAGTTCACCGCCCTTGCCGTTGAAGGAGATGAACGCGTTGTCGTAACCCCAGCACAGGTCACCCGGCTTGCTGCCGTCGGCATGCTCCACGCCGTCGTCCGAGCACGGCTTGTACTGGCGCTCGATGTATCCGGGCCACAGGTCGAATCCATCGCCCACCCACGAGGACTGGTTGTTCGTGCCACCGGTACGGCCGTCCACCGACCCGGACGAGTACGACATCCCCACGCTCGGCTGCAGCCCACCGGGCACCTCAGGGACCGGGATGCCGTACGACCAGGAGAAGTCCCCGGAACTGAGATTCACGTCCCAGGACGACGAGGGCGCCAGCGACGTGGCCTTGAAATCGCCGTTCTCGCTTGCCGCGGCGGCGACGGCGGCCAGCACCGTCGGCTCCCCGGTGCCGAGGTTCGCGTCGGCGGTGAGCGTCTGCTTCTCCGCGTCGTTGACCGTCGACAGCGGCTTACCCTGGCGGCATTCGCGCTTCGAAGGGGTGTCCAGCACGCAGGCCGGCATCTCGACAAGGGTCAGCCGGGCCGCGTAGCTGCCGCCGAACGCCTCGGCGAAGGCGGCGTAATCCACCGTGGCCCGTACCTCACCTGCCGCCCGCCCGGGCCCGGGTTCGGACTGCAGCGCGAACAGCACCCCGTCGACGCCGGCCTGCCGCGCCGCATCACGGCCGAGAACCCGTGTGCTCACCTTCCCCCGGGCGCCCTTGGCCGCTTCTGCCGCAGCCGCCGGGTGCCCGCTGTCCGCGGTGGCGACATCGAGGGTGAGGGGGACCGGTGTCGCACCCGCCGGCTCCTCGGGGGCCTTCCTGACGCCTGTCGAAGTCAGCTCGACTTCAGCCCTCGCTGAATCCGGCCACGCAGCGTCCGGCTTCCGGCGTGGTGTCGTCGGACCTTCCGCCCGCGTACGCGGCTTGACCTTCGTCGCCGACTTACCGGCGACCGGCTGCTCGGCCCTGGGTATGTCCGGCCTGCCCCTGCCGTCGTCCGCGACCGCGTCGGTCGTGGTCGTCACGTTCTGCAGAAGGGTGGCGACCATCAGGGCGGCGGCCCCCAGCGCCACCCTGCGGCTCGTCCATCTGACCCGCTTGCTGACCGTGCGCTTCATCCCTCGTCCTCGTCTCCGCTGCCGCGCCACCGGCGCCCGCGAAACAGGTCACCGGTGGAAGCCGGGTGCTGGTGAATGGGGTGTCGAGCCCCGGAGCCGTTGGGGGCAGCGCCGGGCGGAGTTCGTTATCAGCTGTCGTCGGGGACATCGGTGACGACGTCCGCCCTACCGAGCGCAAGCTGGGCGACCTGGCCGTCGGTCAGGGCTCCCTGGAAGACCCACACGTCGTCGACCGCCCCGGGCCAGTACTCACTCCACTCGCCGGCGGTCTTGCTGCGGCCGATCTGCAACGACTCGCCGGCTCGGAAGGCCAGCACGTCCTGTGTCCAGGAAAGGCGGTCTGTGCAAGCGGGGTCGTCGGCTTCGCCGTTCCCGTCGTCGTCGGCGCAGGCCACTTCCTCCAGTTCACCGTTGACGTAGAGCCGGGCTTCCTTGGCGAGCCCGTCGTAGACCAAGGCGAGATGGTTCCAGTCCCGCACGTCCCAGAACTGCTCGTTCTTCACACGCACCACGCCGGCCCCGTCGGTGTCAGACCCCGGCAGCGCTATCTCCCAGCTCCCCGCGCTGGTTGCGGGATCTGCGGCGGGTACGTAGCGGACCGCGAAGGCGCTCTGTCTGCTGCCCGTGGCGCTGACGAGCGAGGCCGCACCGTTGGGTAGGGCAGCAGCCTGCGCCCAGGCCGTGACCGTGTAGCTCCCGCTGGTGTCCACCGGCACCCCGGACGTCGCCGCGTAGGCGTCCACTCCGTCCAACTCCATCGCGCCTGTGTCGACCCAGCCGGAGCCGATAGCCGCGCCACCGTGCAGGGTCATGTCGTTGCCCCCCGGTGAATCGTCCGCCGTGACTGGAGGGGTCGCACCATCAGTGCCCTCCAGCTTCCAGCGGCTCTTGACCAGAGGTCGCTGCTTGTAGAGCTGCTGTACTTCGGTCGCGGAGATGGGCCGGTCGAAGAGGCGGATGTCGTCGATGGTGCCGGGGAAGTGGCTCTTGAGGGTGTTGTTGACGGAGACGGCACCGACGTACATGGACCCGCTGGCGTAGAAGGCGTCGACCAGAGTCGTGGAGCCGGCCTTCTTGCCGTTGATGTACAGGGTGAGGGTGTTGGCCGTGGTGTCGTGCACACCAACCAGGTGTGCCCAGGTGCCCGCGTAGGCGTCCCCTGGCTGGTCGGCCATGGCCCGGATGATCGGTGCACCCGGGGTGTCGGAGGCGTACTGGTTGAACACCCAGCGGTCGTAGGCGGCCGAGTAGTACAGCTCGAAACCCAGGGCGAACTCGCCTGCCTGCGCCACGACCGTCGCCGGCCTGTCCGGTTTGGCGTCCAGCTTCGCCCAGGCGGACACCGCGAAGGACCGTTCGCTGTTGATGTGCGGTCCGGAAGTCTGCCCGATACGGGCGTAGCCGTCGGTGCCGTTGAACGTCGTGGCCTTGCCCGCCACACCGGGCACGCCGGTGCTCACGCCGCCGTGATAGCGGGCGGGGAGGACACCGCCGCGGCCGGAGACCTCGGTCGCCCCGGCTGCTTCGTCGAGTTCGAATACGGCAATGGCGGGGCGGCCGGGATCGCCGACGCTCTGCCTGGCGTAGAGCTTGTCGACCTCGTCCTGCGCGATGCGCTTGTCGAAGATCTGGACCTTGTCGATGGTGCCGGGGAAGAAGTCCTTGGCCACTCCGGCCGCCGAGCCGGCACCGAGTTGCAGGCCGCGACGGGCGTTCCAGGTGCTGACGAAGGGAGTCTCGCCGACGAGCGTGCCGTTGACGAACAGCCGCAGCTTGTCCTCGACGGAGTCGTAGGAGCCGACGAGATGGGTCCAGCTGCCGGTCTGTACGCCGCCGGGGTTGGGTGCCATGGCCCGGTAGACGGTGGCGTCGGGGGTGTCGGCGGAGAAGCCGTTGAAGATCCAGCGGTCATGGGCGGCCGCGTAGTGCAGCGCGAAACCCATCCGCTCATTACCCGGCTGCGAGGCGACCACCGCGGCGCCTGTCGTCGGTTTGGCGTCCAGCTTCACCCACGCCGAGACCGTGAACCCGCCGGTGTTGTTGACCGCCGACAGGTCGGTGGCCGCGTAGGCATCGGTGCCGTTGAGCCCGAGCGCGGTGCCGTCGACCCCGGCGGCGCCGGTGGTCGCCCCGCCCTTGAGGGCCAGCGTCCGCGCGGGCGTGGAGCCCTCGGCCTGGGTGGCGCCGGCCGGCTCGTCGAGTTGCCACGTCGCGCGGTCCGGCTGGCCGGCCTTGACGCGGAACTGGTAAGTGCGGATCTCGCTGCCGTTTCCGGCGGCGTCGAAAGCCTGGGCGGTGACGAAGTTCACCCCGGGCCGGGTGGGGAGGATCTTCACGTCCCTGGCGGCGCCGCCGGAAGTGGAGACCTCGTTGGCGGAGACGGGGTCGCCGTTGATGCCAAAGCGGTAGCGGTTCGCGTCCGTCGAAGGCGAGTCGAGGGTGAAGGTCCCGTACTGGCCCACACCATCCCACCACGGATCGTCCGGGTTCTCCGGATCGGATTGCGGATACTCACCCGAGGTGACGGTGGGCGCCACGGGCACGCTGGTGTCGTAGACGAAATAGCAGGCCGTCTTCGTATCCCCCGCATACGACCACGGCGACCACTGCGCCCCGTCGTAGGCGCGGGCATACCAGTTCACCGTCACGTTCTTCGGGATCGAGGAGGACAGCGGGACCGAAAAGGTGGAACCGGAGCGCTTGGACGTGGTCTTGGCGGGACTCCAGTTGCCGCCGTCCCACTTGGCCTGGAACTGCACCGCGACGTTGTCGCCGTCCGGATCCTTGACGTCATTGGCGTAGATCTTGCCCAGAGAGCGGATACGGGCCTTCTCACCCGGCCGCTTGCACACCCCGCCGTACTCCATGGTGAGCTGCGCCATCTTGATCTGCGGCGGCGGGCGGTTGTACTGCACCCGCAGAAATGCCTTGTCCGAGAACCGCTTCCACGCGTACTTGTCGTCCTCGCTGGCCGCACGCAACCCGAAGGTCATCGTCGACCACTTCTTGTTCGCCGCCTCCTGCACCCCCGCACGGATCCCGAACTCCGCGTCCTTCCCGGCACAGCCGTCGTAGCCGTACGCGAACGATCTCGTGTCCAGCTTGTCCAGCCAGAACCCGGAACCCGCGT
Source organism: Streptomyces sp. CNP082 (assembly GCF_059570535.1). Lineage (NCBI taxonomy): Bacteria > Bacillati > Actinomycetota > Actinomycetes > Kitasatosporales > Streptomycetaceae > Streptomyces > Streptomyces sp. CNP082. The sequence continues at coordinate 2,588 of NZ_JCANSZ010000098.1, read as the reverse complement.
CCTGGCTGTTCCACGTGGTGGACGAGCTGATGTCCTTGGTCCGCCACAGCTCCACGCTCCGCTCGGAGCATGAGGCGGACCAGATGTTGCGTACGACGAACTCCGCGGACAGGATCGACTTGCCCGCGAACCGAGAGGTCGGGATGCGGTAGAAGACGCGCTTGGTGTCGTGCGGCGCGCAGTAGTCCCAGCCGCAGAAGCCCATCCCCGCGTTGTCCTCGCCATTGAACTTCCACTGCGGCGACGACGCCCAGTACTTCGAGGCAAAGGTCCACGCCGACGCCCGTGGGGAGTACCACTGCGGATCGATGAACACCGGGTACACCGTGTCCGCGCCCTTCAGCACCTGCGCGTCGGGCGTGAGCACCAGCTGGTCCGGCGCCTGGGCAACCTCGACGTCGACCGCGGCCAGCTTGCCCGACTCCCCCGCCGCCGGCTCGTCCGCCGCCGGATCGCTGCCGGCCGCGCTGCGCGCGCCAGGAGTGGTGCCGCCGCTGGAGTCCCACATCACGGGCTGCGGTGCCTCGAACACCGCCCCGCCGGCCCCGGCGTCAACCGCTTCGAGGCCGCCGGCAGCGGTCTCGCGCACGGACATCCCCGTCGCATCCAGGTGCAGCCGAAGCTGCGCCAGCTCCGGATTCTGCGCAGCCTCGGCGGACTTGACCACCAGCAGTTGCGTGAAGCCGTCGGCCTGCACCCCCATACGCAGATCCACCCCCGGCAGCACCTCGGGATAGACGGCAGCCTCGCCCTCCAACCGCGGCTCCGGCAGCTCACCCGGCCACGACAGCGACAACTCCCGCCCCGCCCTGGACATCCGCACCAACGGCGCCGAACCGCCGCCGGAGAACTCCAGGCCCACAGCGGTCACCCCCGGTGCCACCATGCCGTCCGGAGCCGGGGCCAGTTGGGTGTCGATGGCTTTCCACTCGCCGCCCACGCGGGTCCGTACGGGCCGCAAGTACTCGCGCGCCTCCAGGTTTCCATCGGAAGTAGCGAACACCTCGCTGGACTCGCCACGCAGCGAGGCGATCTCCACCGGCTCACCGGTACGTTCCGCCTGCGCCGCTGCCTGTTCCTCAGTGGCCGCGACCGCGGTGTCCGCCGCCGCACCCTCCCTGGCATCCGACGCCGCCGAGGGCGGGCGCGTACCGCCCGGAACCGCACTCGCCTCCACGACCGGCGCCGTACCCAGGAGCAGCGCCGTGCCCAACCCCGCCGTCAACCACGCCCGATATCGCCGCCACCGCCCACGCAACACCACAGAGCCCCACCCCTGAGACAACGGAACGTAACATCGCGTAAACGTAACGGGATCAGGGCGACTGGACTAGACCTTCTTAACGGGCAAACCCGGTAATTCACCTGCGTGAATCGTGACTTACATCACACCAATTGCCCATTGAGGCCTAGTGTCTCGTGATCTGGTCTGTGTTACTTCGAGTTGTTTCGCACGAGTTTCTTGACGTTGGTCTGGGTGAGGCGGACCTTCGCGAGGATCTCGTTGGCGGTCGCGGTCCAGGTGAACGGCTTGGCCGTCTCGTTCCAGTTGTTGATGTAGTCGCGGATCTGCTTGATGAGGACGTTGACGCTGGCGAAGGTGCCGCGGCGGATGGACTGCCGGGTGATGATCCCGAACCAGATCTCGATCTGGTTCAGCCACGACGAGCCCACGGGGGTGAAGTGGAAGTGCACGTGCGGGTTCTTCGCCAGCCATGCCTTCACCTCCGGGGTGGTGTGTGTGGAGAGGTTGTCGAGAACCACGTGGATCTCTTTGCCGGTGTGCGGCCGGGTGGCGTTCTTCAGGAAGGCCAGGAAGTTTGTTCCGTTCCGGTTCGGCCGGCACTCGCCGACGACCTCGCCGGTGGCGACATTGAGCGCGGCGAACAGGTTCGTGGTGCCGTGCCGCACGTAGTCATGGGTGCGCTTCTCGGTGGCCGCGAAGGCCACCGGCAGCACCGGCTGGGTCCGGTCCAGCGCCTGGACCTGCGTCTTTTCGTCGACCGACAGCACCACGGCGCCACCGGGCGGGTGCAGGTACAGCCCCACCACATCGGCCACCTTTTCCGCGAACGCCGGGTCCTTCGACAGTTTGAAGGTGCCCGAACGGTGCGGCTTGAGATTCTCCTCGCGCCAGATACGGGCGACGTAGTGGAAGGACACCGCGATGCCCTCCCGCCGCTTGAGGTAGTCGGCCAGGGTGCGCGTCGACCAGTGCGACAAGCCTGTCTCCGGCGGCGGGGTCGTCTTGGTCAACGCGATCACACGGCCCCGGGTCTGCGGCGGCACTTGCTCTTTCCCGCCGCCCGGGCGGCGATTGACCAATCCGGGGATGCCCCGCTGCACGTAGCGGGCCCGGTAGCGGTCGACCGTGACCGGCACAACGCCGGCCAGCTCCGCGACGTCCTTGCGGCGACGACCCTCCGCGAGCCACAGCAAGATCTGAGCCCGACGTGCCACATCCGCCGGAACATCCCGAGAAGCTGCCAATTCCCGTAGTTCGTCCCGCTGTTCAAAAGAGAGATCCATGCCCTGTCCAACGCGCCAACGACCGTCAGGTAACTACAACCGGATCACGAGACACTAGG
>NZ_JCANSZ010000097.1:0-13969 GCF_059570535.1 Streptomyces sp. CNP082 | reverse complement strand
CCGCCGCAGCCTCTCGTACCGCGGCGCATCGCGGCGGGCCGAGCACCGGCGGCCCGCAGTCCCCCGACGCACCAGCCACGGACCAGCCCGACGACCACAAGCCGCCCGCGGACACCCGGCCCGCCCCCGGCGCCGGGGGTCCGCCGCCCGGCGTGCGGGCCGCGGGCCGGCCTCGCGACCGTGCCCCGGGCCTCCCCGGGCCCGCTGCCGGCCCGCGTGACTGGCTGCCCTCCCCCGTGCTGCGGCTCGTTGCCGAGCGGTCGGCCCGCGCGCTCGACCCGCCGGCGCGGCAGACCGTGCCCGCCGACGCCGTACCGCCCGCCGACGCCGCGCCGCCCGCCGGGGTGGCCACCACCGCGGCCCCGGCGCCCGGCCGGAGCGGGTCCACCCGGCGCCGGTTCTTCGTCGTCGGCGGGTCCGCCGCCGCCGTGCTCGCCGCCTCGGGGGCCGGGGCGGCGGCGCTCTTCGCCACCCGCGGCGGCACCGAGGACGGCGGCGGTGCCTCGCGGCAACTGCCCACCCACGTCATCGCCTTGCACGCCGCCCTGACGGGTGAGCAGAAGGAGACCGGCATCGCCCATGAGCGCGGCGCCCGGCTCGCCGTGGCGCGGCACAACGCCCGCGACGACGCCCGCTTCCGGCTCTCCCTCGTCCCGTACGACGACCGCGGCGACGCCGATAGGGCACGGGACGTGGTGCGCCGGGTGCTGCGCGAGCGCTCCGTCCGTGCGGTGCTCGGCCCGACGACGGTCGAGACCCTGCGTGCCGCGGTGCCGCTGTACGGGGAGGAGTCGATGCCGGCCGTGGACGTGTCGGTCGACTTCGACGCGGCCGGGGTGTCCACGACCGACGTCCGGTCGCTCATCACCACCAGGCTCGCGGGCGGCTACCACCTGCACCCGGTCCTCGACTACCTGACCCGGGTGCGGGGCGTGGCGCGCACCGCCGTCGTGGAGGACCGGGCCGCGGGAGACGCGCTCCGGGGCGTCGTGAACGGCCTGCGCGAATCGCCGCCCGGGGAGGGCGAGCTCGACGTCCATCCGGTGGCGGCCTCGGCCGGATTCGCCCCGGCCGTCGCCGCGGCACTGGCGGGGCGGCCGGAGGCCGTCGTCTACGCGGGCGCCTCCGCGCAGCGCGCGGCGGCGTGCGCACGCGCGCTCGCCGAGGCCGGTTTCGACGGTCCGCGGGCGTCGTTCGAGCCGTTGATGCGGCAGGCGTTCCTCCGCGAGGCGGGCGCCGCGGCCGAGGGCTGGGTGTTCACCGCGCCGTACACGTCGGCGCGGGAGGCGAAGTCCGATGCGGCCCGCGCCTTCAGCGCCGCGTACCGCGAGCGCTACGACGGACCGCCGCCCCGCTGGGCTGCCGAGTCGTACGACGCCGTGGGCCTGATCGCCGCCGCTCTCGACGCGCTCGGCGGCGGCCCCGACCTCGTACCCGGACAGGTCGCGGAACGTATCGTCACGGTGAGCCACAAGGGCGTCGCCAAGCCGCTCGGTTTCACCCGCAACCTGCTGCACACGCTCCGCCCCGAGGGGGCGGCGTTCCTGTACGAGGTCCGGGACGGAGCGTTCCGCTTCCTCGGCCGCCACGACCAGGTCACGTGATCAAGCGAAACTTTCGCCGATACGGTCCGGAAATCTGATCTCTGCAATACGCCACTCACGAGCACGCGTTACCCCATCCTCACCTGCAACGCCTTGAGCTGCATTGATACTTGTCGACCTCGCTATGCCGGCGTAGTAATGTTTCGGAATCATCGCCGAAACTGTTGACACCTCCTCCCGGCAGTCCAACACTGACGCACGACCCTTCGGCGCCACCCTGGCCCAGCGGCAGGCACCCCCGTCTGCCGCCTCGAGGAGGAAGAATGAACACGAACGGCACCCCCCACGGCGTAAGCCGCCGGCAGTTCTTCGGCCGCGCCGGCGCAGTCGCCCTCGGCGCCTCCGCGGCGACGCTCCTGCCCGCCGGCGTCGCGCACGCCGAGACGATCACGACCAACCAGGAGGGCACCCACAACGGGTACTACTACTCGTTCTGGACCGACTCGCAGGGCACCATCTCGATGGACCTCAACAGCGGCGGCAACTACAGCACCTCGTGGCGCAACACCGGCAACTTCGTCTGCGGCAAGGGCTGGAGCAACGGCAGCCGCCGCAGCGTCGGCTACTCCGGCAGCTTCAACCCGTCCGGCAACGGCTACCTCTGCCTCTACGGCTGGACCTCGAACCCGCTCGTCGAGTACTACATCGTCGACAGCTACGGCACCTACCGGCCCACCGGCGAGAACCGGGGCTCGGTCAGCAGCGACGGCGTCACGTACGACATCTACCACACGATGCGCTACAACGCCCCGTCGGTCGAGGGCACCAGGACCTTCCCGCAGTACTGGAGCGTCAACAGGTCCAAGCGGGTGGGCGGCACGATCAACACCGGCACCCACTTCGACGCCTGGTCGCGGGCCGGGATGAACCTCGGCGACTTCCGCTACTACATGATCATGGCCACCGAGGGCTACCAGAGCAGCGGGAACTCCAACATCAGCGTCGGCTGACGGCCCGGCACGGGTCGGCTCAGGGGGAAGAGAGCCGCGGGACCGGCCCCACCGGGCCGGTCCCGCGGTCGTTGCGCGCTCGCGCGCTCACTCCTTGACGCGCTCCCGTATCCAGACCCCGGCCTCCTTGAGCACGCCGGTGCCCGTCCACTCGTTCCCGTCGCAGGTGCCCTCCTTGAACACCGCGCCCGAGCGGAAGTCGTCGGAGAAGTTCCAGTTGGTCCAGGAGATGCCCTTCTCCGCCATGAGGTCCAGGTACCGCTGCGACATCGCGAAGTCGTTCGCACTCTCGCCCGCGTAGTCCTGGGTGCCGAACTCGGTCACGAACACCGGGAGTTCGTCCGCGGCGCGGGAGAGCGTCTCCAGGTACTCGTCCCCGTGCGAGGCGGCGTAGAAGTGGAAGGTGTACATGATGTTGTCGGCTTCGACCGGGTTGTCGATCACCTCACGCTCGTCCGCGCCGTCGGACACGCCGAAGGAGGACCAGGCGCGGGTCCCGACGAGGACGACGCCGTCGGGGTCGTGCTCCCTGACGACGGGGATGATCTCCTCGGCGTACGACTTGACGGCTCCCCAGCCGACGCCGTTGGGTTCGTTGGCTATCTCGTAGAAGACGCCTGGCTGGTCGGCGTACTTGGTCGCCATGTCGGTGAAGAAGCGCTTGGCGAGGTCGGTGTTGGCGTTGGGGTCGCCGGGGCTGAGCATGTGCCAGTCGATGACGACGTACATGCCGCGGTCGATCGCCTGGTCGACGACGCGCTGGGCGAGGGCGGTGAACCGCTCGGGGTCGGTCTCGTAGCCGTCTTCCTGGACGTACGTGGACACGCGCAGCACGTCCGCGTCCCAGTCCTGCGCCAGCGCGTCGAGGGAGCCGTCGGTGAGGCACTGCTCGTACCACTGGGTACCGTGCGAGCTCATGCCGTTCAACTGGACGGCCTGGCCCTCCTCGTTGCAGAGCGTGGTGTCGCAGACCGCCAGCCGGCCGTTCTCGGCGACGGCCGAGCCCGCCGGGGCGGCGGCACGGGCGGCGGCCTGGGGCGCGGTGGTGCCGGGCGTACCGCGGCCGGTCGCGGCGGAGTCCTCTTCGGCTCCGGAGCTGAGCTGCGGGGTGAGGGCGAACAGCAGCGCGGCGGTCGCGACGCTGGCGGAACCGAGCAGGAGGGGCTTGGTCCTTCGCATGGGGGGTCTCCAGATTCGGGGGTGTGCCATCCGCAGCGCGGATGGGCATGGCCGGAAAGCTAAGGCCCCATTCCGCAGCCCGTCAAGACTGGAAGGAAACTTTCCTAACTACTTTCTGGGAACGGGCCGTTGGCCGTCTCCACGAGCGAATCGGCCGCGCGGACCCCCACCTGCTTGCATAATCGTCGGCATCGAACTGGAGGGGAACGCCAGTGCCATCCGACGGATGTCCGCGGTGCTTCGCACCGCTCAAGGAGGACGGCAGGCCGAGTTGTGCGTGTGCGGGGGACGCGGCGCAGGAATCGGATTCGCCGACGACCGGGGAGCGGACCGAGCCGCGACTGATCAGACCGTACGTCATGCGGGCGGCCGGGGCCGACGGCGAGCAGGACGCGGACGACGGGAGCGAACAGGGGCCCGGGACCGATCTGCTGCCGGTGCCGCGTGCCGCGCTGCTGCCGCAGGCGGCGCCGCGGGGCACCCTCGCGCGCACCGTGGACACGGAACCGGAGCCCGGCGCCACCGAGACGGTCTCGGCCGGCGGCGGGCGGCGGGCGCGGCCCAGCGGGCTGCTCCTCCTGGCCGGCGGGGCGGCGGCGGTGATCGCCGGACTGATCGTCACCGCCGGGCTGCTGACCGGCGGTTCACAGTCGGACGACGCGGGTCACGGCCCGGCCGGGGCCAGCGCGGGTCCGTCCGGCGGCGGCGCGGCGGACGGCGGCCCGCTCGGCGGCGGCGACGCGGACGGCGCACCGGTGGACGGCGGGGGCGCGCAGCCCGGCGACCGCGCCGGCCGCGACCGCGGCGGCGAGGGGTACGCGCCCCCGGACGGGCGGCAGGCGGCCGGCGGCGACGGGGCCGGCGTCCCCGCGCCGGGGCGCGCGAACGGGCAGATCGGCTCGATCGCCCCCACGGACCCGCCCGCCGACGGGGCGCCGACGACGTCGCCGTCCTCCTCCCCCACCGGCGACGCCCCCGTCCCCACCGACCCGCCCGTGCTGGCCCCCGGCGGCTCCGGGCCCGAGGTGACCGAGCTGCAGCACCGGCTGCGCCAGGTCGGTCTTGGCCTGCTCCAGCCGGCGGACGGCGCGTACGACGACGGTGTACGCACCAGCGTGCGCACCTTCCAGACGGTCAACGGCCTGGAGAAGGACGAGCGCGGCGTCTACGGCCCGGAGACCCGGCGCGCGCTGGAGTCGCGTACGGACGAGCCCTGAGCCCGCGCGCCCCGGCCTACCCGCCCGCGGTGAGGTACGGGGTGAGCGCGGGATACCAGCGGTCCGCGATCTTCTGGTCGCCGGCGGCGTTGGGGTGCACGCCGTCGTAGGTGTCGGCCGCGGTGTCGAAACCGGTCGACTGGTCGACCACGACGACCGGCGACTCGGCCGTGCCGACGTCCGCCGCCCAGCCGGGGATCAGCGCGTTGAGCGCCTCCGCCCGGGCCCCGCACTCTCCGCACGTGGGCGGGTTCATCGGAATGATCTGGGCGACCAGCACCGCCATCTGCGGGTTGTCGGCGCGCATCTGCGTCACGAGCGTGGTGTACGCGTCCAGGATCCGCTCCGGCGCGATGCTGCTCCACACGTCGTTGGTGCCGAAGTGCATGAGGACGACGTCGGGGTGGGTGGCGTCGAGCCAGCCGGGGAGCATGTTCTGCGCGGCGACGTTGGTGACCAGGTAGCCGCCGTGGCCCTCGTTGTCGCCGTCGTAGTCCTGGCCGCAGCCCTGCGGGCCGAGCGTGCCGACGAAGTCGACGGCCGTGTAGCCGTCGTCCTGCAGTTGGTTCCAGAGCACCGAGCGCCAGCAGCCGGGCGAGCCTGTGATGGAGTCGCCGAGCGGCATGACCCGCACCGGCTCGGCCGCGGCGGCGCCGGGCGGGCGGCCGAGGAGCAGCCCGGTGGCCAGCGCGAGCGCGGCCACGAGCGGCCACAGGATCCGTGCTCTCGTCGGGTGTCGCACCGCGGGTCCTCCTTGTCGCTCCGTACGCCCCCGGGAAGATGGGAGCGCTCCCAACTCCCCATCAATGCACGCCTGTTGCGCACACGTCAACAGGCTGGGCGCCGTCGCACCGCTGGGGCCGGCACAGCCCGGCCGCCCTCCTTCCCGGGCGGGAGGGGAGGCGTGCGGCTGCGGTTGCCGCGGGGGTTGCCGCCGGAGTCACCCTGCCTTAGATTGCGTTCACCATCTTGAACGATGGCTGACGACGTGAACAGGGGCCTGGAGACGCGAGGGCGAGGAGAGGCCATCGTGGGCATACCCAGTGCCGGTCACGACGCCGAGGCGACCGCGGAGTTCCGCGAGTTCTTCGAGCACCACTACGTCGAACTCGCCCGCCTGGCGAACTCGTTGAGCGGTGAGGCGGACGGCGCGGACGACGTGGCGGCCGACGCGCTGGTGGCGCTCTGGCACCGCTGGGACCGGGTACGCGCCGCCGACCACCCGGCCGCGTACGCCCGCGGGGTCGTCGCCAACCTCGTCCGCAGCCGCATCCGCAGCGCCGTGCGCGAGCGCCGCCGCATCGCCCTGTACTGGACCGGCAGCCACGAGCGCGTGGACGACCCGGACGTGCCGGCGGTCGTGGACGTACGCGCGGCGCTGCGCGGCCTGACCTTCCGCAAGCGCGCCTGCGTCGTGCTGCGCCACGCCTTCGACCTCTCCGAACGGGAGACGGCGTACACCCTGGGCATCTCGGTGGGCACCGTCAAGAGCCAGACCGCCAAGGGCGTGGCCCAACTGGAGGAGGCGCTCGGCGGCGGTGCTCAGCCGGCGCTCGGCCGGGTGCGCCGGGCGTAGGCGCGGGCGGCGCGCGCCCGGTCGCCGCAGCGGGTGGAGCACCAGTGGCGGCGGCCGTGGCGCAGCAGGAACCGGTTGCAGGGGCTGGAGCCGCACGGGGTGAGGCGTTCGGCGTCGGGGCCGGTCAGCAGGTCGGCGGCGTCGGCGGCGAGGACCGCGAGCGCGCGGTCGAGGATCTCGTTGGTGGGGCACGGCGCGGCGCGGTACGGGCCGTTCTTCTCGTCCCAGTACAGCAGCGCGGCCGTGGGCGCGCGGCTCAGCGCGTCGTTGACGGCGGCCAGCGCCGCCGGCAGGGCGGGCAGCCCGTCGGCGCGGGCGGCGAACAGCACCCGCACGTGCTCGCGCAGCGAGCGCAGTTGCGCCGCGCACATCTCCCGGATCCCGGCGTCGGGCGGCGCGAGGCCGTGCCCGGTGAGCCAGTGGTTCGCGCCGGCGGGCGTGCCGAGGAGGTCGGTGAAGTGCCCTCCGGGCAGCGCCATGGCGCTGTTGACGAAGTCGAGCGAGGGATAGTCCACCGCTCCGGGCGCGGGGGTGGCGGTGAAGTCGCCGGTGGGGCTCTCGGGCATACGTCTCATGGTAAGGGTTGCCGTCATCCGTGAGATGGGGCTAGGGTCACTCACGGATAACCACCTAGCCATCCGTGAGGTTTTCATGGCCGGAGCCGGCACGACCGCCGAGCAGTTCCCCGTACGCGTCTTCGGCGGCCCCACCGCCCTCTTCGAGTACGGCGGTCTGCGCTTCCTGACCGATCCCACCTTCGACCAGCCCCGCTACTACGACCTGCCGGGCCGGGGGCTCACCAAGACCGCACCACCCGCGGCGGCACCGGCGGAGCTGGGCCGTATCGACGTGGTCCTGCTCTCCCACGACGAGCACCCCGACAACCTCGACATCGCCGGCCGGGCGCTGCTCGCGGACGTCCCGCTGACGCTGACCACGCCGGGCGGCGGCAAGCGGCTGGGCGGGCAGGCCCGGGGGCTGGCCGACTGGGAGGCCGTCGAGCTGGACCGGCCCGGCGGCGGCACGGTCACGGTCACCGCCGTGCCCGCCGTGCACGGGCCGGAGCCGCGCCCGGCGGTGGAGGCGGCGATCGGCCAGGTCGTCGGCTTCGTGCTCACCGGCGAGGGGCTGCCCGTCGTCTACGTCAGCGGCGACAACGCCTCCACGGCGGCGGTCACGGAGACGGCCGAGCGGTTCGGGCCGGTGGACACGGCGATCCTGTTCGCCGGTGCGCCGCGCGTCCCGGTCCTCTTCGGCGGCGAGCCGCTGGTCCTGGACAGCGCGCAGGCGGCCGACGCCGCCCGGGTCCTCGGCGCCCGCCGGGTGGTCCCTGTCCACTACGACAGTTGGTCGCACTTCACCGAGGGCCGCGATGCGCTGGCCGCCGCCTTCGAGGCTGCCGGGGTGCAGGACCGGCTCGACTGGGGGCTGCGGGGCTGACCCGCCCACCGTCCGGCCGGGACCGCTCCCGGCCGGACGGTCACCGCGCGCCCGAAGCCTGCCCGGCCTTCGGGTCATCGCCTTCCTCCCATGCCCACGGGCCGCCCCCCGGCCAACCCACAGCCGATCCGCGCCCGCAGCCGTCTCCGCTGGTCATGAGCGTCAATGGGTACCCCGCGCGCCCTGCGGCCACAGGCCGCCACGTACCGTCTGCGCCGTACGGCCGTCCCGCGCCCCCGGCGCGATTGTGAGAGAAGGAACCCCAGGTGACCACGACCGCGCCCGCCCGGCCCGCCGACACCACGCGGGCCCGCGCGCAACGCCGTGCCCTGACCGTCCTGTTCACCGCCCAGGTGCTCAGCGGCGCCGGCCTGGCCGCGGGGGTGGTCAACGGCGCGCTCCTCGCGCAGGACATGCTCGGCTCCACCGGCCTGGCCGGGCTGCTCGGTGCGCTGGCCACCGCCGGGGCCGCGCTGGCGGCGGCCGTCGTGGGCCGGCTCTCCGACGCGTACGGCCGCCGCCCGGGGCTGGCCGCCGGGTATCTGACCGGCGCCGTCGGCAGCGCGGGCGTCGTCGCGGCGGCGGTCGCGGGCAGCTCGGTGCTGCTGTTCGCGGCGATGGTCGTCTACGGCGCGGGCACCGCCACCAACCTCCTGGCCCGCTACGCGGGCGCCGATCTCGCGGCGCCCGCGTACCGTGCCCGCGCCGTGTCCACCGTGCTCGTCGCCACCACGCTGGGCGGGGTGGCCGGCCCCAACCTGGCCGTGCCCGCGGGTGACCTGGGCGCCGCGCTCGGCGTCCCCCGGCTCACCGGACTGTTCCTGATCTCGGCCGCCGCATACGGCGCCGCCGCTGTGGTGCTGGCGGTGTGGCTGCGCCCCGACCCGCTGCTGCTGGCACGCGAACTCGACGCGGCCGAGGACGCCGCCTCACCGCCCGCGGCGGCGGACGCGGAAGCGGCGGGACCAGGTACAAGGACAGGGGCTGGGCCAGGGCCAGGGGCAGGGGCAGGGGCCGAGCGGGCGTCCGGCCGGCGCAGTCCCGGCGTGCTGCCGGGGGCGCTGGTCATGGTGGTCACCCAGCTCGTCATGGTCGCGCTCATGACGATGACACCGGTCCACATGCACGACCACGGCCACGGCACCGCCGCCTCCGGCCTGGTCATCGCCGTCCACATCGGCGCGATGTACCTGCCGGCGCCGCTGTCCGGCTGGCTCGTGGACCGCCGCGGGCCGCTCGTCACCGCCGTCGCCGCGGGACTCGCCATGCTGGCCGCGGGGGTGGTCGCGGCCACCACCGCCGAATCCACCGCCGTGTTCGCGGTGGCGCTCGGGCTGCTCGGGGTGGGCTGGAGCCTGGGGCTCGTCAGCGGTACGGCGATGGTCACCAACGCCGTACCGCCGGCCACCCGGGCCCGTACCCAGGGCCTGGTCGACGTGGCGATCTCGGCCGCGGGCGCCGGCGGCGGCCTGGCATCGGGGGCTGTGGTCGCCACCGCCGGCTATCCGCTGCTGACGATAGGCGGCGGCATCCTCGCGCTGGCCGTCGTGCCCGCGGCCGTCGCCGCGGCCGGGACGGCCAACGCGGTCAGCCGACGTTGACGCCGTAGTCGGTGGCGATGCCGTGCAGGCCCGAGGCGTACCCCTGGCCGACGGCGCGGAACTTCCACTCGCCGGCGCGGCGGTACAGCTCGCCGAAGACCATCGCGGTCTCGGTCGAGGCGTCCTCGCTCAGGTCGAAGCGGACCAGTTCGACACCGTCGCTCTGGTTGACCACCCGGATGAAGGCGTTGCTGACCTGGCCGAAGTTCTGCCCGCGCAGATCGGCGTCGTGGATGGACACCGGGAAGACGATCTTCTCGACCTCCGGCGGGACCAGGCTGAGGTCCACGTTGATCGACTCGTCGTCGCCGTCGCCCTCGCCGGTGAGGTTGTCGCCGGTGTGCTCGACCGAACCGTCCGGGCTGGTGAGGTTGTTGTAGAAGACGAAGTGCAGGTCGGACAGCACCTTCCCGGACGCTCCGCACATCAGCGCCGAGGCGTCGAGGTCATGGGCCGCACCTGTTGTGGTGCGGACATCCCAGCCGAGCCCGACGGTCACGGCCGTCAGCCCCGGTGCCTCCTTGCTGAGTGAGACATTGCCGCCCTTGGCCAGGGAAACTCCCACGATCACCCCTCCGCTCTGCCGTCCCCCTGCCACCCTACAGGCGGCCCGCGCACGTCCCAACGGCTTCTGCCGTACGCCGTACGGGACACCGCTCGGGGCGTACCGGCGCGAGGAGCCGTCAGGCGCGGGCCCTTTAGGGGACGGCGATGCAGGCCAGGACGATCACCGCGGTCACCGGGGCGGGCGGGGCGAGGTGTTCGCCCATCAGCAGGACCGACCAGAGCAGGGTGAGCAGGGGTTGGGCGAACTGGATCCGGCTGGCCCGCGGCACCCCGACGGCGGCCATGCCGCGGTACCAGACGACGAACCCGCCGAACTGCGACACCGCCGCGATGTACGCAAGGCCCACCGCCGCGCGCGCCGTCAGCCGCACCGGCTCCTGCGGCAGCGCCGCCGTCGCCCGCGCGGCGGGGCTGCGGCCGGTGCCAGTGCCGCTCGACGCCGACGACCCGGACGGCGTGGTGGTGCACGTCCGTTCGCTGACCAAGGCCGCCTCCCCCAGCCTGCGCATCGGGGCCCTGTCGGCGCGCGGGCCGGTGCTGGAACGGCTGCGCGCGGTCCAGGTCGTCGACAGCCTCTTCGTGCCCCGGCCACTGCAGGAGACCGCGCTCGAACTCGTCGGCTCCCCCGCCTGGGCGGCCCATCTGCGGACGCTCGCCGGCGAGCGCGTAGACGGTGGGCGTGCCGGCGTTGTTGGAGACGGAGGTGAAGTAGTCGGGGTGGACGATGCCGTGGTTCACGACGGTGCCGTCCTCGGCCATGTTCGACCCGTTCAGCCAGTCGCGCACCCGCTTGCCGTTGAGCCAGGCGTTGTTGTGCAGGTCGCTGGGCGTGGCGTACGAGGAGACCATCAGCTCCAGCGCTTGTCCCGCCAGCGCGGCTGGCGCGGGTGGTCCGGCATCATCGACACGGCGAGGTTCAGGAACGCGGCGTTCCAGGCATTCTCCTCGGCCTTCGTGTCGCCGGGGGTGAGCACGGCGCCGTCGCGGTCGCGGTCGTACGGCACCTCGTAGTCGAGGAAGACGTCGGCCTCGGACTCGATCATCCGCGCCAACTGCTCCTGGTCGGCGGCGGGCAGGTCGTCCCAGAGCAGCCGGCCGGCGAACGCGGTGTAGTACGCCCACAGCGCGCTCTGCCGGTGCGGACCCCAGCCGCCGGGGCCGCTGTTGGCGTTGTGGCGGTGGGCGATGGAGCGGATACTCCATTCACCATACGAAAATGTGTCGCACATCCTGGATGCCGTCAAGCACCGGTGGCGGACGAGCAGTTGGATGCGTCGACCGGCCGGGCCTCCGGCGCGCATACGCCGAAGGCCCGGCCGGCGGCTCCGTGACGCGGGAGCAGGGAACGCAACCGCCGTCTCAGCGGTCCAGCAGCTCGTCGATCTTCCGCTCCGCCGCCTGCCACGCCTGCGGCGGCGTCAGCCTCTGCTGCTCGACCGGCAGGATGCCCTCGTCGGTGATCTGCTGCTGGATCGGCTGGTCCTTCGCGCCGAGTTCGAGGGTCGGGATGCTCTTCGCGGCGATGGAGAAGATCTCGCCGGTCGGCGCGTCGTTGAAGTACGGGTGCGTGGCGTCCGCGACCTGCGGCAGGTCGTACGCCGCCTGCGAGCTGGGGAAGCTCGCCCGCTTCTCGAACAGTCGGGCCTGCTGCTCGGGCGCGGTCAGCCAGGCCGCGAGCTGCGCCGCCGCCTCCTTGTTCTCGCCGGCCTCGGGGACGGTGAGGAACGAGCCGCCCCAGTTGGCGGGCTTGGGCGCGGCGGCGATGTCCCACTTGTCCGCGGCCTGAGGGCCCGCCTTCTCCTGTATGTAACCCAGCATCCAGGACGGGCAGATGACGGTGGCGAAGCCGGCCTCGGCGAAGCCCTCGTCCCACGCGGGGGTGAACTGCTTGAGCCGCGCCGTCATCTTCCCCTGCGCGGCCTGCATCGCCAGGTCCCAGGAGATCTCGACGGCGGGGCTGTCCTTGTAGATGGCCTCGCCCTCGCGGCCGAAGTAGCGGACGGGGAAGCTGCTGATCGAGCCGTTGTAGACGCCGGCGGCCGAGTCGACGAACGCGGTGCCGGCGGGGGCGTTCGCCATGTAGTCCGCGCCGACGCCGAGGTACTTCTCCCAGTCGGAGAACCACAGCGCGGCGACCTTCTCCCGGTCGGTCGGCAGCCCGGCGGCGCGGAAGAGGTCCTTGCGGTAGCAGACGGCCATGGGGCCGATGTCGGTGCCGAGGCCGACGGTCTTGTTCTCGTCGGTCGTCGCCTGGTCCCACTTCCAGGGCAGGAACGCGCCCTCGTCGACACCGGTCGCCGTGCCGAGGTCCATCAGCAGGTCGGAGCGGGTGGAGACGACCTCGCTGATGTTGCCGACCTCGACGGCCTGGATGTCGGCGAGGCCCTGGCCGGAGTCGAGGGCCTCGCGAAGTTGCGGGTAGTACTCCTCGTTGTTGGGTGCGGCGGTCTCCTCGATGGTGACCTCAGGGTGCAGTTTCTCGTACTCGTCGTAGAGCCCGGCCTCCTCGAAGCCGAAGACGCCGAAGACGCCGACGGTCAGCGTGACGGGCCCGCCGTCGCCGGCTGAGCCGCCGCCGTCCGGTGCCGCCGTCGACGAGCCGTCGTCGAGCAGGGCGCAGCCGGCGAGGAGGCCGGCGGCCAGCGCCGCGGCGAGGGCGCGGAACGTGCGTCTGTTGGTGCGTGATCTTGCAGGCATGTGACTCCCCCCGGAGCTGCCGCGCCCCCTTCCCGTTGACGGGGTGCGGCCTGGGGTTGGGAGCGTAGCGTGGGAGCGCTCCCGCCCACATCCCGTCTGCGCAGCACAGTCATCACGAGGCGGTCACGCTCTCGAGAGAATATACAGACCGGTCTAGTCGTTGGCGCATGTCGGCCAAGGGGGAACAGACCGGGGCGCGCGGCTCGTCGGCGCCGCGCGCACGCTCCCGGAGGCGCGGGGTTGCCACGGCACGGGCCTCAACGACGTCATCGGCCTCACCCGCGCCCAGGCCCGCGCGCGTCAGCGTTAGTCCACGATCGCGCCGCAGGTGATGTTCAGCTCCGACGCCGTGACCGACGCGGCCCGGTCCAAGGCCGCGAACGCGGCGGCGTTGCCCACGTCTTCGAGCGTCGCCGTGCGGCCCAGCATCGTCGGCTCCACGAGCGAGGCGACCAGCGCCTCGCGGGCCTCGAAGCCGTCGGGGATCGTCTCGGGGATCCCGCCGGTCTTCAGGCCGACGACGCGCACGCCGTGCGGGCCCAGTTCGGCGGCGAGCTGCTTGCGCAGCATGTCCACGGCGCTCAGCGCGACCTGGAAGCCGCCAATGAATTGACTTGCGCCTCGGGGTTGAAGCCCGAGGTTCCGGCCTTCTCGATCGTTGCTGTGCCGCTACGCGGCACGGGATTCGGTCGGGAATCCGTGGCTTCCTGTTTCTTCGCGCTGTGCCGGGATTGCTCCTGGTCTTACCGGCGCTCCGCAGGCCGATGCCGCCAGTCCGGCGGCCGTCTTCACGTTGATCGCGGCGTTGATGTCCCGGTCGTGGACGGTGCCGCAGGCGGTACAGGTCCATTCCCGGACGTTCAGGGGTTTGGGGCCGTCCACGGCGCCGCAGGTGGAGCAGGTCTGGGAGGTCGGCTCGAACCGGCCGATCCTGACCAGTGTGCGGCCGTACCGCTCTGCTTTGTACTCCAGCATGCTGATGAACGATGACCATCCGGCGTCGTGCACGGACTTGGCCAGCTTCGTGCGGGCCAGTCCCGCCACCGACAGGTCCTCCACCGCGATCCCTTGGTTCTCGGAGATCAGCTTCGTGGAGAGCTGGTGGTGGAACTCGCGGCGTGCGTCGGTGACCTCGGCG
>NZ_JCANSZ010000096.1:9059-18470 GCF_059570535.1 Streptomyces sp. CNP082 | reverse complement strand
CGGTGACGGGCGTGCGGAATTGGGTGCTGGGTGCGGAGTTGCTGACCGCTGATCTCGCTTCGCGGTGGTCGCGGCAGGCGCAGGTGTGGAACACGTACGGCCCGACTGAGGCCACCGTCATCACCACCGCCACTTCGCTCGACCCGGACATCGATCCCGCCGACCCGCCGCCNNCGATNGGCCGCCCCATCGGCAACGCCCGTGTCTACGTGCTCGATGACTGCCTCCGGCCCGTGCCGCCAGGTGTGACGGGGGAGTTGTACATCGCCGGTGCCGGGCTGGCCCGCGGGTATCTCGGCCGCGCGGGGCTGACCGCCGAGCGCTTCGTCGCCTGCCCCTTCGAACCCGGCGCACGCATGTACCGCTCGGGGGACCTTGCCCGGTGGACGGCGGACGGAGAGCTCGCTTTCGCCGGCCGTGCCGACGAGCAGGTCAAGATCCGCGGATTCCGGGTCGAGCCAGGCGAGGTCGAAGCCGTCCTCGCCGCCCATCCGGACGTCGCCCACACCGCCGTCGTCGTCCGCGAGGACCAGCCCGGAGACAAGCGGCTCGTCGGCTACGTCGTACCGGCCGGTGACGGTGTCGAGCCGGAAGCCCTGCGGGAGTTCGCCGCCGGGCGGCTGCCCGCGCACATGATCCCCGCCGCGATCGTCGCCCTCGATGCACTGCCGCTGACACCCAACGGCAAGCTCGACCGCAAGGCTCTGCCCGCTCCGGAGGCGACCGCCGATCCCGCCGCCCGCGCGCCCGCGACACCGCGGGAGGCGATGCTCTGCGGGCTGTTCGCCGGAGTCCTCGGCCTGGAGCGCGTCGGCCCCGACGACTCGTTCTTCGCGATCGGCGGCGACTCGATCCGCTCGATGCTGCTGGTGTCGGCGGCCCAGCGGGCGGGGCTGTCGTTCACCTCGCGCCAGGTGTTCCAGCTCCGTACCCCCGCCCGGCTCGCCGCCGTCGCGGCCACCGTGAGTGATACTGCCGGCGATCCCGCCGCGTCCGCCTCGCCGCTCGTCGACGTGGCGCCGAAGGTGCTGGACGAGCTGTCGGCGGCCGTTCCTGGGCTGGTGGAGGTACTGCCGGTATCGCCCTTGCAGGAGGGGCTGCTGTTCCACGCGGTGTATGACGAGCAGGCCACCGACGTCTACATCGGCCAGCTCGTACTCGGCGTGGACGGCCCGCTCGACGCGGCCCTGCTGCGGGAGTCGTGGCAGGCGCTGCTCGTCCGGCACGCCAGCCTGCGCGCCGGGTTCCGGCATCTGCCCGGGGTGAGCCGCCCCGTGCAAGTCGTGGTCCAGGACGCCGAGCTGCCGTGGCGCGAGGAGGACCTGTCCGGACTGGGCGCCGCGGAGGCATGGGCGGAGTCGGAGCGGATCGCCGCCGCCGAGCGGTCCCGGCGGTTCGACCTGGCGTGTCCCCCGCTGCTGCGGGTGACGTTGCTGCGGCTGGGTGCCGAGCGGTACCGGATGGTGATCACGCTCCACCACATCGCGCTGGACGGCTGGTCGGTGCCGATCCTGCGGCGCGAGCTGTGGGCCTGCTACGCGGCAGGGGGCAGCGCCGCCGGGCTGCCCCCCGTGACGCCGTACCGCGACTATCTCGCCTGGCTGGCCCGCCAGGACAGGACCGCCGCCGACGAGGCGTGGCGGCAGGCGCTGGCCGGCGCGGACGAGCCGACGCTCGTCGCGCCCGGCGACCGTGACGGCGACGGCGGCCCCTCCGAGGATCTCGTGCGCACCGCCGGTGCCGCCCTGGACAGGGCGCTGGCCGGACTCGTCCGCGATCACGGGGTGACGCTCAACACCGTGATCCAGACCGCCTGGACGATGGTCGTCGGCCAGCTCGCGGGCCGCGGCGACGTGGTGCTGGGTGCGGCTGTCGCCGGCCGGCCGGCGGAGCTGCCCGGCATGGAACACATGCTGGGGCTGTTCATCAACACCGTTCCCGTACGGGTGCGGCTGGACCCGGCACAGAGCGTCGCGGACCTCCTGGCCGGCGTGCAGGCGCAGCAGTCCGCGCTGATGGACCACCAGCACCTGGGCCTCGCGGACATCCAGCGGATCGCCGGGCCGGGCGCGACCTTCGACACCGTGATGGCGTTCGAGAACTTCCCCTCCGGCGCGGACGCCCGCGACGACCCCCGTCCCGCCCACGGACCGGCCGCGTCGGCGGGGCTGCGCTTCACCGAGGCCACGGTGTGGGGCGAGACGAACTACCCCCTCACGCTGGTCGCCGACCCCGCCGGCGGGCTGCGGCTGAAGCTGAGTCACCGGCTCGGCTTCTTCGACGCCTCAGCCGCCGGCGCCGTCCTCGACCGGCTGGTGCACGTCCTGGAGCGGATGGCCGCCGACCCCGGGGCGCCTGTGGGCCGGCTCGACTTACTCGACGGCCCCGAGCGTGCGCGCGTGCTGCGGGACTTCAACGACGCTGTGCGCCCGCAAGTCGCGGGTGCGCTGCCGGAGCTGTTCTGCGAGCGTGCCGCCCGCTGCGCGGAGGCCGTCGCACTGGTCGACGGCGACCGGGAGTGGACGTACGCGGAGCTGAACGAGGCCGCGGACCGGGTGGCCGGCGGGCTCGCCGCCCGGGGGGTGCGGCGCGGGGACCTCGTCGGTGTGGTCATGGAGCGGTCCGCGGAGCTGGTGATCGTGCTCCTCGGCATCGTCAAGGCCGGTGCCGGATACGTCCCGGTGGCCGCGGACTGGCCGGCGGCGCGCACCGACCGGGTGCTCGCACGGACCGTGCTGATCGTGGCGGACGGGCGGCCGGACACCGGTGCGGCTCCGGTCATCAGCGCCGGCGAGCTGCTCGCCGCCGCTTCGGGCGCCGCGCCCGTGCCCCTCGGCCCGGACGACGTGGCGTACGTGATGTACACCTCCGGATCGACCGGGCTGCCCAAGGGCGTCGAGGTCACCCATGGCGACGTGGCGGCCCTCGCGCGCGACGGCCGCTTCGCCCGCGGCCACGAACGGGTCCTCTTCCACTCGCCCCAGACCTTCGACGCGGCCACGTACGAGCTGTGGGCGCCGCTGCTGACCGGTGGCCGGGTCGTCGTCGCCCCGCCCGGCGCGGTGACGCCCGCGCGGCTCAGGGAGCTGATCCCGCGGCACGGGATCTCCGCGATGTGGCTGACGGCGGCGCTGTTCCAACTGTTCGCGCAGGACGACCCGGAGTGCCTGGACGGGCTGCGCGAGGTGTGGACGGGCGGCGACGCTGTGCCCGCGGAGGCGGTCCGCCGGGTACGGGCGGCGTGCCCGGAGCTGGTGGTCGTGGACGGGTACGGGCCGACGGAGACCACCACGTTCGCGACCTCGTACCGCATCGCGCCCGGCGCACCCGTCCCGCCGTCCGTGCCGATCGGCGGCCCGTTCGACAACATGAGGCTGTACGTGCTCGACGGATTCCTGCGGCCGGTGCCCGCCGGGGTGGTCGGCGAGCTGTACATCGCCGGCGCGGGTCTGGCCCGCGGCTACGCGGACCGGCCGGAGCTGACGGCGGAGCGGTTCGTGGCCTGCCCGTTCGTGCCGGGTGAGCGGATGTACCGCTCCGGTGACCTGGTGCGCTGGACCGGCGCGGGCGTGCTGGAGTTCGCCGGCCGGGCGGACGCGCAGGTGAAGGTGCGCGGCTTCCGCGTGGAACCGGCCGAGATCGAGGCCGTGCTCGCCGGTCACGAGGCGGTCGCGCAGGCCGTGGTCATCGCCCGTGAGGACCGGCCGGGCGACAAGCGGCTGGTGGGCTACGTCGTCGCGGACGGCGGGCGGCGCGTCACCGGGGACGCGCTGCGTGCGTACGCCGCGGAGCTGCTGCCCGAGTACATGGTGCCGTCCGCGGTGCTGGTGCTCGACGCGCTGCCGGTGACGGCGAACGGCAAGGTGGACCGCAAGGCGCTGCCCGCCCCGGACTTCGCCGGGCGGGCGACCGGCCGGGCGCCGCGGGGCGCGGCCGAGACGGCACTGTGCGCGCTCTTCGCCGACGTGCTCGGGCTGGCGCGGGTCGGCGCCGACGACAGCTTCCTGGAGCTGGGCGGCGACTCGATCACCTCCATGCAACTGGCGTCCCGGGCCCGCAGGGCGGGCTTCGTACTGACGCCGCGTCAGGTCTTCGAAGAGCGCACCCCCGAGCGGCTGGCTGTGGCCCTGCAGAGCCGACAGGACGGGGCGGACCCGGCCGTCGGCGGCGAAAACGGGGACGGCGACGCCGGGGTGGGCGAGGTGCCGTGGACGCCGGTGATGCGGTGGATCGGCGCGGGCGTCGCCGGCCCCGGGTTCACCCAGTGGACCGTCGTCGGCGCGCCCGCCGGGCTGGCGCACCGGGTGCTGGCGGGCGGCGTGGCCGCCGTGCTGGACGCGCACGACATGCTGCGCGCCCACACCGCCCCGTCCCACACCGCCCCGTCCCACACCGCCCAGTCCGACGCGCACCCCCGCCTCCTCGTCCCCGAGCCCGGCTCGCTCGACGCCGCCGCGCTGATCACCCGTGTCGACGCCGCCGACGTGCCGGACCGGGCGCTGGACGAGACCGCCGGCCGGGCCGCGGCCGAGGCGGCGGCCGGGCTGGACCCGGCGGCCGGCGCCGGGATGCTGCGGGTGGTGTGGCTGGACGCGGGCCTGCACCGCGTCGGGCGCATCGCCGTTGTCGTCCACCACCTCGCGGTCGACGGCGTGTCCTGGCGCATCCTCCTGCCCGACCTGCAGAGCGCGTGCGAGGCGCTGGCCGCGGGCCGGCAGCCCCTCCTCCACCCCGTGCCGGTGCCGTTCCGCCGCTGGGCGCGCGCACTGGTCGCCCAGGCCGCGGGCGCGGCGCGCCAGGCCGAGCTGGAGCAGTGGACGAAGCTGCTGGTCGAGCCCGAACCGCTGATCGGGCGGCGGGCGCTCGACCCGGCCGCCGACACCGCGTGCACCCAGCGCCGCGCGTCGTGGACCGTGCCCGCGGAGCAGGCCGCCACCCTCCTCGCCGGTACGCCCGCGGCGTACCACTGCGGCGTGCACGAGGTGCTGCTCGCCACCTTCGCCGCCGCCGTCGCGCGCTGGCGCCCGGGCGGACACACGGGGCTGCTGGTGGACCTGGAGAGCCACGGCCGGGACGGGATCGGCGACCTCGACCCGTCGCAGACCGTGGGCTGGTTCACCGCGGTCCACCCGCTGCGGCTCGACCTCGGCGGCATCGACCTGGACGACGCCCTCGGCGGCGGCCCGGCCGCCGGCGAGCTGCTGAAGTCCGTGAAGGAGCAGGCGCAGGCCGTGCCCGGAGACGGCCTCGGCCACGGCCTGCTGCGGCACCTCAACCCGGAGACGGCCGAGGTGCTGGCCGCCCTGCCCGCGCCGCAGGCCGGCTTCAACTACCTGGGCCGCTTCACCGCCGGGGCCCGCGCGGGCCGCGTCGAGGCGTGGCAGCCGGCCGGCGAGACGGCCCTCGGCGGCTCCGCCGCACCCGGCATGGCGATCACCCACGTGCTGGAGGCCAACCCGGTCGTCCGCGACACCCCCGCGGGCCCCGAAGTCACCCTCGCGCTCGCCTGGGCCGGCGCTGTCCTGCCCGACGCGGACGTGGACCGCCTCGGCCGCACCTGGCTGGACATGCTCGGCGGACTCGCCGCCCACACCGGCGATCCCGCGGCCGGCGGCCACACGCCGTCCGACTTCCCGCTCCTCGACCTCGGCCAGGACGAGATCGACCAGTTCGAAGCGATCGCGGCGAAGCTCCAAGGAGGACTCACCCGGTGAAAACCCCAGCCGTCGCCAAAGGCTCCGCCCTGGCAGAGATGTGGCCGCTGTCGCCGCTGCAGGAAGGGCTGCTGTTCCACGCCGGCTACGACACCGACAGCCCCGGCCTCTACACCGTGCAGTTCATGCTCGACGTGGACGGGCCCCTGGACCACCGGCGCTTCCGCGCCGCCTGGGCCGGGCTGCTCGCCCGCCACCCGGCGCTGCGCGCCAGCTTCCACCGGCGCCCCTCCGGCGAGGCCGTCCAACTCATCACCCGGGAAGTCGCCCTGCCGTGGCGCGACGTGGACCTGTCCGCGCTGCCCGAGACCGACGCGCTCACCGAGACTCAGGCGCTCGCCGACGCCGAACGCGCCCGGCCCATGGACCTCGCCGCGGCTCCGCTGCTGCGGCTGCTGCTCGCCCGCCTCGGCGAGGAGCGGCACCGGCTGGTGGTGACGTCCCATCACATCCTGCTCGACGGCTGGTCGATGCCGGTCCTGCTGCACGAGCTGGCGGCGGTCTACGAAGCAGGCGGCGACCTGTCCATGCTCAAACCCGCCCCCTCCTACGGGCAGTACCTGGCGTGGCTGCGCCGCCAGGACAAGGACGCCGCGCGGGCCGCCTGGCGCGCCGAGCTGGCCGGCGCCGACGAGCCGACGCTCGTCGTACCCCCGGACGTGCTCGGCGGCCCGGTGGTGCCCGGGCGGGTGCCCTTCACCCTCGGCGCGGAGCTGTCCGCGAACGTCGCGGAGCTGGCGCGGGCCCACGGGCTGACGGTCAACACGGTGGTGCAGGGCGCCTGGGCGCTGGTCCTGGCCCGGCTCACCGGCCGTGACGACGTCGTCTTCGGCGCCACCGCCGCCGGCCGGCCGCCCGAGCTGCCCGGCGTCGAGTCGATGGTCGGCCTCTTCATCAACACGCTGCCCGTCCGCGTCCGGCTCGATCCCGCCCGCCCCGCGGCAGAGCTCCTCGCCGGCCTCCAAAGGCGCCAGATCGAGCTGATGGCGCACCAGCACATCGGGCTGCCCGAGGTGCAGAAACTCGCCGGCCCCGGCGCCACGTTCGACACCCTCGTCGTCTACGAGAACTACCCCCTCACCTCCGCCGAATCCGACGACCCCGAGGCCCTGTCCCTCCGCTTCGCGGGCGAACCCCGGGACGCCGGTCACTACCCGCTGACGCTCATCGCCTGGCCCGGCGAGCACCTGCGGGCCGAACTCTTCTACCGGCGCGACGTGTTCGAACCCGGCCAGGCCGAGACCGTCACCGCGTCCTTCGTACGGGTGCTGGAGCAGCTCGTCGCGGATCCGGCCGCGCCCGTCGGCCGCCTCGACGCCGTCGACGAGCGGCGGCGCGCACTGGTCACCACCCGCTGGAACGACACCGCGGCGGCCGTGCCCGAGCCGCTGGCACCCGAGGCGTTCGCCGCGCAGGCGGGGCGGTCGCCGCAGGCGGTGGCCGTGGTGTGCGGCGGGGAGCCGTTGCCGTACGGGGAGTTGGCGGACCGCGCCGGCCGGCTCGGCCGGTACCTGGCGGCGGCGGGCGTGGGGCCCGAAGTCCGGGTGGCGGTGGTGCTGGAGCGGTCGGCGGTGCTGATCGAGGCGCTGCTCGCGGTGTCGCTGGCCGGGGGCGTGTACGTACCCGTGGATCCCGGCTATCCGGCAGAACGGCTGGCGTTCGTGCTGCGGGACGCGGATCCGGCCGTCGTGCTGTGCACCTCGGTGACGTGGGACGTACTGCCGGAGGGCGTGTACGCGGTGGTGCTGGACGACCCGGCGGTGGCCGCCGAGGTGGCCGCGCACCCGGGCGGGCCGCTCGGGGCGGAGGAGCGGCGCGGTCCGCTGACGGCCGGTCACGCGGCGTACGTCATCTACACCTCCGGCTCCACCGGCGCACCCAAAGGCGTCGTCGCGTCCCACCACGGCCTGCGCAACCTCGTCGCCGACCGCGTCGCGCAGTACGGCCTCGGCCCCGGCAGCCGCGTCCTGCAACTGGTGCCGCCGAGCTTCGACGTCTCGATGAGCGACATCTGGCCGGTGCTGTGCGCCGGCGGCCGGCTCGTGCTCGGCCCCGCCCGGCTCGACGTCTCCGGCGACGACGTGGCCCGGCTGATGCGCGACGAGCGGGTCAGCCACGTCGCCACCACCCCGACCCTGCTCGCCGAGGTCCCGCCCGCCGGCCTGGCCGACCTGCGCAGCGTCGTGCTCGGCGGCGAGCCCGGGTCGCGCGAGCTGCGCCGCCGGTGGCTGGCGGGCCGCGACCTGTTCAACGAGTACGGCCTCACCGAGGCGACCGTCGCCTCCACGCTCGGCCGGATCCGCGACCCTCACGGCATCCCGCCGATCGGCGCACCGGTCACCAACTCCCGGGCGTACGTGCTGGACGCGTTCCTGCAGCCCGTCCCGCCCGGGGTGGCGGGTGAGCTGTATCTTGCCGGCGCCGGCGTCGCCCGCGGCTATCTGGGGCGGGTGGCGCTGACCGCGGAGCGGTTCGTGGCCTGCCCGTTCGTGCCGGGCGAGCGGATGTACCGCACCGGCGACCTGGCGCGCTGGACCGGCGACGGCGAGCTGGTCTTCGCCGGCCGCGCGGACGAGCAGGTCAAGGTCCGCGGCCACCGCATCGAGCCCGGCGAGATCGAAGCGGCGCTGCGCGAGGCCGCCGGAGTCGCCGGGGCGGTGGTCGTCGCCCGCGCCGACGGCCCCGGCGACAAGCGGCTCGTCGGCTATGTCGTCCCGGACGGGCGGGACGTCGACCCGCGGCGGACGCGCGAGAAGCTGGCGGCGACGCTGCCCGACTACATGGTTCCGGCCGCGGTGGTGGTGCTGGCCGGGCTGCCGCGGACGGCCAGCGGAAAGGTCGACAAGACCGCCCTGCCCGCCCCGGACTTCGCCGAGCAGGCCACCGGCCGGCCGCCGCAGGGCGAGACGGAGACCGCCCTGTGCGCACTCTTCGCCGAGGTGCTGGGCCTGGAACGGGTCGGTGCGGACGACGACTTCTTCTCGCTGGGCGGCGACTCCATCACCTCCATGCAGCTCGCCTCCCGCGCCCGCAGGGCCGGCCTCGTGGTCACCCCCCGGCAGGTCTTCGACGAGCGGACCCCCGAGCGCCTGGCCGTGCCCGCCGCCCAGGCGGCACCGGCGGCGGCCGAGGGCGGAGACGGCGGCGTCGGCGGCGTCGGCGAGGCGCCGTGGACGCCGGTGATGCGCCGGCTCGGGGTACGGACCGCGGGCCGGGAATTCGCGCAGTGGACGGTCGTCGGCGCCCCCGCGGACCTCGGGCAGGAGACGCTCGCCGGCGGCGTCGGCGCGCTGCTGGACACCCACGACGTGCTGCGGGCCCGCACGGACCTGTCCGACGAGGCGGCCCCCCGGCTCCTCGTCGGACAGCGGGGCTCGGTGGACCCCGCGGACCGCGTGACCCGTATCGACGCCTCGGATGCCGACGACCTGGACCGGCTCGCCGAACAGGCCGCACGAGCCGCCGTCAACCGGCTGGACCCGGCGAACGGCATCATGGTCCACGCCGTGTGGCTCGACGCCGGACCGGCCCGGGTGGGGCGGATCGTGCTGGTGGTCCATCACCTGGTGGTGGACGGGGTGTCGTGGCGGATTCTGCTGCCTGATCTGCGGGCTGCGTGTGAGGCGGTGGGGGAGGGGCGGAAGCCGGAGCTGGAGCCGGTGGCGACGTCGTTCCGGCGCTGGTCGCGGGAGCTGGT
>NZ_JCANSZ010000096.1:1315-7104 GCF_059570535.1 Streptomyces sp. CNP082 | reverse complement strand
TCGGATCCGGCGAACCCCCGCCTGGTCGTCCCTGAGCGCGGCTCCGCCGATGCCGCCGGTCTCGTCACCCGTATCGACGCCGTTGACGCCGCCGACACCGCAGACACGGCCGGCAACGCCGGTCTCGACGCGCTCGCCGGCCGCGAAGCCCGCGCCGCCGCCGCGAAGTTGCGTCCTGCGGACGGAACGATGGTCCGTGTCGTCTGGCTGGACGCCGGCCCGTCCCGGGTCGGGCGGCTCGTACTCGTCGTCCACCACCTCGTGGTCGACGGCATGTCCTGGCGCATCCTCCTCTCCGACCTCCAGGCTGCCTGCCTTTCTCTCGCCGACGCCCGGCAGCCCGCCCTCGACCCCGTGCCCACTCCCTTCCGGCGCTGGGCGCGCGACCTCGTCGCCCAGGCGGCAAGCGATGACCGCGCCGCCGAAGTCGACGCCTGGACCGGCCTTCTCGGCGCCCCCGCACCACCCCTCGGCCACCGCCCCCTGGACCCCACCGCCGACACCGCCGGGGCCATGTGTTCCCACACCTGGACGGTGCCCGCCGAGCACGCGGTGACGCTTGTTGGCCGCACCCCCACCGTCTTCCACACCGGCGTGTACGAGGTGCTGCTGGCGACCCTCGCCGGGGCCGTCGTCCTCTGGCGGCCGGAGACGACGGACCACGGTCTGCTCATCGACATCGAGGGCCACGGCCGCCAGCCGGACGGGGACATGGACCTGTCGCGGACGGTCGGCTGGTTCACCGCCGTGCATCCGCTGCGCCTCGACACCTCCGGCGTCGACCTCCGCTATGCGCGCGCCGGCGGCGCGGCGGCCGGTGTGCTGCTGAAGGCGGTCAAGGAGCAGGCTCAGGCCGTGCCGGGTGACGGTCTCGGCCACGGGCTGCTGCGGTACCTCAACCCGCAGACCGCCGAGGCCATGGCGGCGTTGCCGTCGCCGCAGATCGGCTTCAACTACCTCGGCCGCTTTGCCGCCGCCTCCCCGGCCGCCGGCCCCGAGCCGTGGCAGCCGGCCGGGGACACGGCCGTCGGCGGATCCGCCGCGCCGGACCTGCCGGTGGCGCACGCGCTGGAGGCGAACGCGGTGGTCCGCGACACCCCCGGCGGCCCGGAGCTGACGCTGACCCTGAGCCGGGCCTCCGGTCTCCTCGGCGCCGAGGAGACCGAGCGACTGGGCGCCATGTGGCTGGACATGCTCGCCGGGCTCGCCGCCCACACCGGCGACCCGGCGGCCGGCGGGCACACCCCCTCGGACTTCGGGCTGCTCGACCTCGGACAGGACGAGGTCGACGAGTTCGAAGCCGGACTCGACGACGACGACCTTCTGTGACCCCGGCCCCGTAAACCCGAATCCCGTAACCCAATCGATCCGCCAACCCGCCAACCCGCCGACCCGGAAGCCCTGACCTCGTACCGCCGTGAGCCCCTGAACCGCAGCCAGCGATCCGCAGTGAGGAGAGACAGAGCGATGACCCGATCCGCCGTCGAGGACGTGTGGCCGCTGTCGCCGCTGCAGGAGGGCCTGCTGTTCCACGCCGCTTTCGACGAGGACGGCCCCGACGTCTACCAGGGCCAGCGGCTGCTGGACCTGGTCGGCCCTGTGGACCCGGACAGACTGCGGGGGTCGTGGGAGGCGCTGCTGGAGCGGCACGCCGGGCTGCGCGCGAGCTTCCGGCGGCGCAAGTCGGGCGAGGCGGTGCAGGTCATCGCGCGCGATGTGGAGCTGCCGTGGGAGGCGGCGGACGTCTCCGACCGGCCGGAGGCCGAGGCGCTGGCCGAGGCCGAGCGGCTGGCGGCCAGGGCACGGGCGGAGCGCTTCGACCCGGCCGCCGCGCCGCTGCTGCGGCTGCTCCTCGTCCGGTTCGGCGCCGAGCGCCACCGGCTGGTCGTCACCAGCCATCACGTCCTCATGGACGGCTGGTCGATGCCGGTGCTGCTCGGCGAGCTGACGGCGGTGTACGCGGCGGGCGGCGACGCGCGCGGGCTGCCCCCGGCCACGTCGTACCGCGAGTATCTGGCGTGGCTGCGCCGGCAGGACAAGGACGCCGCGCGGGCCGCGTGGCGCGCGGAGCTGGCCGGGGCCGGCGAGCCGACGCTTGTGGCACCCGCCGACCCGGGGCGGCTTCCGGTGGCGCCGGAGAGCCTGATCGCGGAGGCCCCGCAGGCGTTGTCCGCGGACCTGGCCGCCCTGGCCCGCGCCCGCGGCCTGACGCTCAACACGGTGGTGCAGGGCGCGTGGGCGCTGGTCCTGGGGCGGCTTGCGGGGCGTACGGACGTCGTGTTCGGTGCCACCGCCTCCGGCCGGCCGCCGGAGCTGCCGGGTGTCGAGTCGATGGTGGGGCTGTTCATCAACACCCTGCCGGTGCGTGTCCGGCTCGACGGCGCGCAGCCGGTGGCGGAGATGCTCGCCGCCTTGCAGGACCGGCAGTCGGCGCTCGTCGCACATCAGCATGTGGGTCTGCCCGAAGTGCAGCGGACCGCCGGCGCCGGCGGTGTCTTCGACACGATCGTGGTGTACGAGAACTACCCTCTGCCGCCCGAGGAGGCGCCTGCCCCCGGCACGTTCGCGATCCGCATGGCCGGTGGCCAGGAGGCGGCGCACTATCCGCTGACGCTCGTCGCCGCCCCCGGTGAGCAGTTGAGCTTCAAGCTCGACTACCGCCCTGACCTGTTCGACCGCGCCGCCGTGCAGACGGTCTTCGAGCGCCTGGTGCGGGTGCTGGAGCAGATCGCCGCCGATCCGGCGGCCCCCGTGGGCCGGATCGACATGGTCCCGGCCGCGGACCGGGCGCGCGTGGTGGCGGAGTGGAACGCCACCGAGGCGCCGCTGCCGGGTGCCTGTGTGCCGGAGCTGTTCGCCGCGCACGCCGTACGGTCGCCGGGTGCGCACGCCGTGACCGAAGGGGCACGGACGCTGACGTACGGGGAACTGGACGCGGCCTCCGGACGGTTCGCGGCGTATCTGGCGGACGCCGGGGTGCGCCGCGGCGACCGGGTCGCCGTCGTCATGGAGCGGTCGGCCGACCTGCTCGTGGCGCTGCTGGGCGTGTGGAAGGCCGGCGCGGCGTACGTGCCGGTGGATCCCGGCTACCCCGCTCAGCGGGTGGCGTTCCTGCTGGCCGACTCCGCCCCCGCGGCCGTGGTGTGCACCCGGCAGACGCGCGCGGCGGTGCCCGGTGACGCCGCCGCGGTCCTCGTCGTCCTCGACGACCCGCAGACCGCGACCGCCGTCGCCGGCCGTCCCGCCGCGGCCCCCGTGCGGGTAAGCGCGGCGGACGTGGCGTACGTGATGTACACCTCCGGCTCGACGGGGACGCCCAAGGGTGTGGCCGTGCCGCACGGTGCCGTGGTGGTGCTCGCCGGCGAGAGCGGCTGGGCCGTGGGCCCGGGCGAGGCGGTGCTGATGCACGCGCCGCACGCGTTCGACATCTCTCTGTACGAGGTGTGGGTGCCGCTCGCCGCCGGCGGCCGGGTCGTGATCGCTGAGCCCGGCGTCGTCGACGCGGAGCGGGTGCGCCGGGCCGTTGCCGGCGCGGGCGTGAGCAGACTGCACGTGACCGCCGGGCTGTTCCGGGTGCTCGCGGAGGAGTCCCCGGAGTGCTTCGCGGACCTGCGTGAGGTCCTCACCGGCGGCGACGTGGTGTCGGCCGCGGCCGTCGCGCGCGTGCGCGAGGCGTGCCCCGATGTCTGCGTGCGGCACCTGTACGGGCCCACGGAGATCACGCTCTGCGCGACCTGGCACGTGCTGCGCCCCGGCGACACGGCGGGCGCCGTGCTGCCCATCGGCCGGCCGATGGGCAACCGGCGGGCCTACGTGCTGGATGCGTTCCTGCAGCCGGTGCCCCCGGGCGTCACCGGTGAGCTGTACGTGGCCGGGCCGGGCCTGGCCCGCGGCTACCTGGGGCACGCGGACCAGACGGCGGAGCGGTTCGTGGCCTGCCCGTTCGACACCGGCGGGCGGATGTACCGCACCGGCGACCTGGCGCGCTGGACCGACGGCGGACTGCTGAACTTCGCCGGCCGCGCCGACGAGCAGGTGAAGATCCGCGGCTATCGCGTGGAGTTGGGCGAGGTGGAATCCGCGCTCGCCGTCCACGAGGACGTCGCGCACGCGGTGGTCGTGGCGCGCGAGGACCGGCCGGGCGAGAAGCGGCTCGTCGCGTACGTCGTGCCCGACGGGCGGGCTGTCGAGGGGGAGCACCTGCGCGCGCACGTCGCCGCCGCGCTGCCGGAGTACATGGTTCCGGCCGCGGTGGTGGTGCTGGACGAACTGCCACTCACGGTCAACGGCAAGGTCGACAGGGCGGCGCTGCCCGCCCCCGGCTTCGCCGGGCGCGCAACGGGACGGGCGCCGTCCGGCGCCGCGGAGACGGCGCTGTGCACGCTGTTCGCCGAGGTACTGGGCCTGGAGCGGGCCGGTGCGGACGACAGCTTCTTCGCGCTGGGCGGTGACTCGATCACGTCGATGCAGCTCGCCTCCCGGGCCCGGCGCGCGGGGTACGTGCTGACGCCGCGGCAGGTATTCGAGGAGAAGACCCCGGAGCGGCTGGCCCTGGTCGCGCAGATCGCCGAACCGGCACGGCGTCGTGCGGCGGCCCGGGACGACGGCGTGGGCCAGGTACCGTGGACACCGGTCATGCGCCGGCTGGGAGTACGGGCCGCGGCGCCCGGATTCGCGCAGTGGACGGTCGTGGGCGCACCGGCGGGCCTGGGGCTCGAGGCGCTGACGGGCGGGCTGGGCGCGGTGCTCGACGCGCACGACATGCTGCGTGCCCGTACCGGCCCGGCAGACGCGGCCGATCTCCGGCTGACGGTCGGCAACCGGGGCTCGGTCGACCCGGCCGCGCTCGTCACCCGCATCGACGCGTCGGACGCAGACGGCCTCGGCAACCGAGACGGCGATGACTGCGGCGAGGGCGGCGACGGTGGTCTCGACGCCCTCGCGGAGCGCGAGGCCCGCGCGGCGGCCGGGCGGCTGGACCCGGCAGCCGGGGTCATGGTCCAGGCCGTGTGGCTCGACGCCGGACCGGCCCGGGTGGGGCGGATCGTGCTGGTGGTCCATCACCTGGTGGTGGACGGGGTGTCGTGGCGGATTCTGGTACCGGATCTGCGGGCTGCGTGTGAGGCGGTGGGGGAGGGGCGGAAGCCGGAGCTGGAGCCGGTGGCGACGTCGTTCCGGCGCTGGTCGCGGGAGCTGGTGGCGCAGGCCGGACGGCCGGAGCGTACGGCGGAGGCCGCCGCTTGGGCCGAACTGCTCGGCGCGCCGGAGCCGCCGCTCGGCACGCGCGCGCTCGACCCGGCCCGCGACACCGCGGCGACCCTGCGCTCGCGGACCTGGACCGTGCCCGCCGAGGAGGCCGAGACACTGACGGGCCGCACGCCCGCCGCGTTCCACACCGGCGTGCACGAGGTGCTGCTCGCCACGCTCGCCGGGGCCGTCGCGGGCTGGCGGACGGACGCGTACGACGGCGTGCTCGTCGACATCGAGGGGCACGGCCGCGAGCCGGTGGAGGACGAGGACCTGACGCGCACGGTGGGCTGGTTCACCAGCGCCCGGCCCGTACGGGCCTCGGTCACCGGGATCGACCTCGACGGCGTACGCGCAGGCGGTGCGGCGGCGGGTGCACTGCTGAAGGCGGTGAAGGAGCAGGCGCGCGCTGTGCCCGGTGACGGTCTGGGCTACGAGCTGCTGCGTTATCTCAACGCCGGGACAGAAGAGGCGATGGCGGCGCTGCCGCAGGCGCAGATCGGCTTCAACTACCTCGGCCGCTTCCCCGCCGCCGNNCNNTC
>NZ_JCANSZ010000096.1:0-1310 GCF_059570535.1 Streptomyces sp. CNP082 | reverse complement strand
CCGTACGNGCCTGGCAGCCGGNCGGCGAGAGGGCGGTCGGCGGCTCCGTCGCCCCCGGCCTGCCGCTGGCCCACGCGCTGGAGGCGAGCGCTGCCGTCCGCGACTCCCCGGCCGGCCCCGAGCTGACGGTCACGCTGTCGTGGGCCGGCGGGCTGCTGGACGACGCGGACGCCGAACGGCTGGGCGCGGCCTGGCTGGAGCTGCTGGCCGGCCTCGCCGCGCACACCGAGGACCCGGCCGCAGGCGGCCACACCCCCTCTGACTTCCCGCTCCTCGCCCTCACCCAGGACGTCGTCGAGGAGCTGGAAGCGGCCGTGCCCGCACCCGCGGACATCTGGCCGCTCTCGCCCCTCCAGGAAGGCATGCTCTTCCACGCCACATACGACGACGACAGCCCGGACGTCTACAAGAGCCAGCGTGTCCTGGCACTCGACGGCCCCCTGGACACCCGGCGCCTGCGTGCCGCCTGGGAGACCGTCGTGGCCCGCCACACCGCGCTGCGCGCGAGCTTCCACCGGCTGGCGTCGGGCGAGGCGGTGCAGGTCGTCGAGCGCGACGTGCCGCTGCCCTGGCGGGAGGAGGACCTGTCGGGTGCCGAGGCGGGCGCGCCGGGCGCGGTGGAACGGCTGGCGGCGCAGGAGCTGGAACAGCCGATGGACCTGGGGCGGCCCCCGCTGCTGCGGTTCCTGCTGATCCGCCTCGGCGACCGCGCGCACCGGCTGGTCATCACCAGCCACCACATCCTGGCCGACGGCTGGTCCATGCCGGTCGTCTTCAACGAGGTCTCCGAGGCGTACGCGGCCGGGCGCACCGACTCCGGCCCCAAGCCGGCGGCCTCGTACGGCGACTATCTGGCCTGGCTGGGGCGGCAGGACAAGGCCGCGGCGCGGGAGGCGTGGCGGGCGGAGCTGGCCGACGTAGACGAGCCGACG
Source organism: Streptomyces sp. CNP082 (assembly GCF_059570535.1). NCBI lineage: Bacteria > Bacillati > Actinomycetota > Actinomycetes > Kitasatosporales > Streptomycetaceae > Streptomyces > Streptomyces sp. CNP082. The sequence continues at coordinate 378 of NZ_JCANSZ010000096.1, read as the reverse complement.
CTCGTTGCGCCCGCGGCGGGCGGCCGGGAGCCGGTCGTGCCGGAGGAGTGCCTCGTCGGGCTCTCGGCGGAGGCGACGGGTTTGTTGGGTGTGTGGGCGCGTGGGTGGGGGTTGACGGTCAACACGGTGGTGCAGGGGGCGTGGGCGTTGGTGTTGGCGCGGTTGGCGGGTCGTTCGGATGTGGTGTTCGGTGCGACGGTGGCGGGTCGTCCGGCGGAGTTGCCGGGTGTGGAGGCCATGGTGGGGTTGTTTATCAATACGTTGCCGGTGCGGGTGAGGCTGGAGGGTGGGCAGCGTGTGGTGGAGATGCTGGCGGAGTTGCAGCGGCGGCAGTCCGCGCTGATGGCACACCAGCACCTCGGCCTCCAGGAGATACAG
>NZ_JCANSZ010000095.1:0-15790 GCF_059570535.1 Streptomyces sp. CNP082 | reverse complement strand
ACAAGAAGCGCAACGTCGTCGAGCGGGCGATCAATCGCCTCAAGAACCACCGGGCCGTGGCCACCCGCTACGACAAACGCGCCTACGTCTACCTCGGGACCATCACCGTCGCAGCCCTGGCCATCTGGCTCCGCACATGATCCGAGAAACAGAACCTAGCCGTACCGGGGCGCTCCCGTCCACGCGTACGGGAGCGCCCGCCCGGCGCGGCGTTCAGACCATTCGTCCGTCCCGAGGTGGCGACTCCCACGCCAACGCGACGTTGACGCGGGAACAGCCACGTACCGACACGCTCCGGAAGTCTGGGGGACCGTCGCCACGCACGGCGCCGGCCGCCGCCCCGTCGACCACGGGCACGTCCCCCAGGGCGGACGCAGCCAACTCGACCGGCAATGGACACAGCGCCGCCGGCCTGCGCCGCGACGCCCTGTCATCCGGCCGGCCGTGACCTGCGGGAGCGGCCCGGACGCGTGGCCCGTAGCGCGGTGCGGAGGTCACACGTCCGTGGCGGCCGCACGAGCGGACGCCACGGACCGGGTTCGGCCTACTTGAAGATCTGGACCTCGGCGAGGGACAGAGGCCGGTCGGAGCCGACGAGCTGGACGCGGACGTAGCGGGCCTTCTGGCCGACCGGCAGCGTCAGCGTCTCTCCTGCGGGGCCGTCCTGGCGGTGGCTCCAGACGCCCTCCTGGTTTTTGATCACCTCGGGGTCGTCAGAGGTGAAGGGGGTGCTGGAGGCGAGAACGTAGAAGTCGCGCAGCCGGTCGGCGCAGCAGTCGGTCCGGTTCCACAGCTTCATCGAACCCACCCGGTGGGACTCACCGAGGTCGACCTGCCACCAGGGGTTGGTGTCCAACGGGGTGTCCGAGGTGTGGGTGACCGATCCGGCGAAGTACGCGCCGTTGGTGTCGCCGTCCACGGCTCGGCCCGCGTTGGCGTCGTTCAGCGTGCTGGACTGCGCGGCGGGTTTGCCGAGGGCGAGGTTGTCGTCGAGAGTGCCGTCCTTGTGGACCGAGAAGGTGGAGATCGCCGGCGGCAGCGCCCTCGACGCGGTGATCCGCAGCCGCAGCTTGGTGGTGGTGACCGGATTCGGCAGTTTGAGGAGCCGCCGGTAGCCGATGGTGGTGCCGGTGCCGGCCTCCTGCCATGCGGTGCCGTCCCACCTGTCCACGGCGAAGCTGGACACACGCTGGCCGACCTGGAGGCTCTCCTGCAGGTTCACCACGTTGAATGTCTTGGACGAGTGCAGGTCCAGCACGAGGTTTCCTGTGGTGCCCGTGGGCTGCCAGGCGGTGGCGTCGTCGGAGTCCAGCACGTTGTCGGGGCCGTGGCCCTTGGTGTTCGACGTGCCAGCATCGTTGCTCGCTGACGCGCCGACGGAGGCATTCTCCTGGACCGACCGGGTCCAGTCGCCGAACTCCTTCATGCGGGCGACCGCGTCGGCGGGGAAGCGCCCGGTGTTGTCGGGGGCGACGTTCAGCAGCAACTGGCAGTTCTTGCCCACCGATTTGAGGTACATGTTCTTCAGCGTGTCCAGCGAGACCGGCCGGGCGCCCGAATCCCAGAACCAGGACCCCGCCTGCAGCCGGCCGTCGCACTCGGACGGCGTCCACCGCAGCAGCTTCCAGCTGCTGCCGCCGTCGGTCTGCTGCCCGAGCATGGCGTCGCTGCCCAGGTCCTGGGCGGAGTTGCCGCCGGGAGTCTCCAGTATCGTGTCGGCGGCGGTCGCGGGGTCGGCCGGATTGCCGCTGTAGTCGGTGTTGTACGGCAGCGGCGACCATTCGCTGGTCCGGTGGGTGAGACCGTCCTCGTTGCCGGCCCAGCGGACATCCGGCCCGCCGTCCTGGAAGACGACCGCCCCGGGCTGGAGGGTGCGGACCATGGTGATCCAGTCCGTGAAGTTGTACTTCTGCGTGACCTGGTCGGCCCAGGGGTTGGCGCCGTCCAGCCAGACCTCGTCGACCTTGCCGTACTTGGTGAGCAGCTCGTACAGGGTGTTCATGTAGTACCGGTTGTAGTCGTCGACGGTGAAGTCGAAGGTCGTGCCGTTGCCGTCTCCGTTGCTGGGTATCCGGGTGGCCTTCGGGCTGCTGCCGTTGCCGTACCTCCCGGTGGTCTCCCTGGTCTCGAACTCGTGGCCGTCCGCGGGCGACAGGTAGAAGCCGACCTTGAGCCCGTACTTGCGGGCAGAGTCGGTGAACGACTTGAGCACGTCACCCTTGCCGTCCTGCCAGGTGCTGGAAGCCACCCCGTAGTCGGAGTAGGCCGACGGGAACATCAGCATGCCGTCGTGGTGCTTGGCGGTGAGGATCACCTTCTTGAAGCCCGCGTCCTTGAACGTGGCCATCCACTGGTCGGTGTCCAGGTTGGACGGGTTGAACACGTCCGGATCCTCAAGCCCCGACCCCCACTCCTTGCCGGTGAAGGTGTTCGGGCCGAAATGGACGAACCCGGTCAGCTCCTCACGCTGCCATGCAAGCTGCCGTGCCGACGGCGTCACCGATGCCGCCTTCCGGAGGATCTGCTCCTTCGTGTCGGTGCTGCTGATCTCGACAACCGGGTTCGGCTCCGCCGCTTCTCGTGGCTCCGCCGTGACAGGCGTGGCCGCGACGACGTTGGCGCCCAGGGCCGCGAGGATGCCGAGCGAAACAATCGTGGGCCGCCAGCCGACCCGGCGTGGTGCTCGTCGACCCATGGATCTGCTGAACATGCGCTGTGCTCCTCTGGATAGGCGGGAGGGAGATGCATGCCTGGTCGGAACCGTAAGGCAGGTAAGAGATCCGATCAATACTTGCGTCCGCGTCCACTGCATGGATTTCTTCTCGGAATTCTTCAGTGATGCGTGTTGATTGGTCGGATCATTTAGGTTCGTGCTGCTGCACAGGCGGTACCCGCAGGGGACCGGTCCGAGGCTGCCGGGCGCAGCGACGAGACGACGCCGAGACCGCCCGGACGAGTTCGCGAGGATCTCTCCCCCGATGTCTCCGGCGGAACGTGTGGGCGCAAACAGCGGGGTGCACCGGCTGGGGAGTGGGGGAGGGCACTCCCCAGCCGGTGGAACTAGCCGCCGGGAGCGCGATGCAACTCCCCTACCGGGGCCGTCAGCCTCGCAGGGCCGTGGTGGAACTCCGGATGATGATCTCGGTCGGCAGCACCGGCGGCCTGTGCCTTGGGCAGCGTCTTGACCGGGTCCGCAGAAGTCCCGAGTGCGCTTTCCAAGCCGTCCGGGGACACGTGAATCGTTGTTTCACCGGCCGCGGACGTGGGTGCCGCGGCGAGGGGCCCGGAGGCCAGGGTGGCGAGCAGGGTAGTGCCGATAAGTCCGAGATGTCGGATCGGATGTTGCATCACTGTGCCTTCCGGCAAGTACGGGAGCGGGTCAGCGTGCGTACACCTCTACTTCGGCCAGAGACAGCGGTGTGTTCTCCGCCTCCAACTGGATGCGCACGTAGCGAGCAACTGCGTATGCGCGCAGCGGATGGAGGCCGACGACAGCAGCGCTCCGCCGATGCCCATCGGTCAACTCCGACCCGGGTCAGCGTGAGTGGGAAGTCTCGACGTCGTAGGCGAGGTGCTTCAGGGCTACAGGCCGGCGCATGGGATGTGGTTTCGAGCAGTCAGGAGAGCCGCTTGTGCTGCCCTCGGAACGAACTCGGCGGCATCCCGACCCGCTTGGTGAACAAGCGGGTGAAATACCCCTGATCGTCGTAGCCGATGCGACGGGCAACCGACGCAACGGTGAGATTGGTGGTGGCCAGGAGATCTTTCGCGAGGTTCAGGCGGGCTCCGAGGATGAACTCCTTGGGGCTGCACCCGGCCATGTGCCCCACCACTTCGCGCAACTCGTCCCGGGTGAGTGACAGCCTGCGGGCGTGTTCGGGTACGGAGATCGGCAGATAGGCGGCCTCGGCAAACCGCTCAAGCACGGTCGGGACGTGCGGGACCATGCCCGCCCTGACGCGCCGCAAGGTGACCAGGAACTCGTGCAGAGCGACGGCGACGGACGAGGCGTAGTGCGGCTCGGACTCGTCGCATACCGTGGCAAGTTTGCGGACGGCACGGCGTACGGGTTCTCCGGTGGAGAGCGGAACGGCCATGTCGTTGTGGCTGAACTCCACGTGTGCGTCCACGGCGGCTCCGGTGAGACCGACGAAGCACTCCGACCAACTCGTACCACGCGGCACATAGCGGTGCTCCACGCCGGGAGGGACATGCAGCAGGACGGGAGCGGCCACGTCGAAGGGTGCGCGACCGCCCAAGGAGAACGAGCCGGATCCGGACAGCACGACGCGAGCGACGTGGTAGTCGCACGTGCCCGGCTCCTCTGCCGTATGCCTGCGCTGTATGCCGGCCGTGGTGCACACCAGCGCCGGTCTGCGCACTGCCGTCCGTGGTGCGAACGTGCGCTGCCAGTAGTCGCTGTGCTCTCGACCGGGTACCCATTCAGCGCCCTCGGGGCGGATCGGGGGAGTGCTCATGCCTCTGCGGGTCGAAGCGATCGGGCGTCCAGACGGTTCTGAGACGTCTCGTAGGCCGCGGTCGGTGTCCAGACCCGGTCGCTGACCACCACCCAGGGGTAGTGGCTTGCCCTCCGCGCGTTGGCGGACGCACCCGCCGCGGCCGGTGATCCGCCGGACCGTCTGCTTGCCCCCACTACCTTCCACGTCCTTCCTCACCCTCGCCGGTTCTGTCACAAGGGGGATCGGCACCGCGTTCACGAGTGGTGTCTCATGTCGGCGTCAGGCTCCTTCGCCCTGCTCCCGTCCGCCGTCCTGGACCGCGCCGTCGGTGGCCATCAGGCCTCCCCGCAGAGGAAGGAGCAGGGAGCGGTTTCACACGTCCCGTCGTTTTGCCGATGCTTTACGCAAGGTCGCTCGCAGGCGCCCGCGGCCGCCGCGGGGAGGGGTCGGCTCCACGGGCAGGGCGAGGGCGGGGTCCACCCCGGGGCGTCCAGCATCGACGGACTCGCGAGACACCCTCCTGACGGGCGACGATACATCGGATATCTGGATGGCCGGGAGAGGGAGGGGGCGAGAATTTTCCCCAACAACAGTCCATTGACATCCTGTACGTCCGTTTCTACGGTCCGAGTCATCCGATGAATTGGGAGCTGCGATGCATATCCCCCACGTCCGCTCTGCGCGGAGAGCCACCGCACTGCCTCTGCTGGTCGCCGCTACTCTCGCCGCTGGCACGCTGTCCGCCGGGCTGCCCACCGCCTCCGCGGCGGCCCCTCCCGCCACCGGTCCCGGCAACGACTACGCCGCGGACGACCCCTTCTCGTCCGACCGTACGAGCTGGTTCCGCCAGGACCGCTTCGGCATGTTCATCCACTTCGGCGCCTACTCCAACCTGGAAGGCGAGTACACCCGCCCGGACGGCACCGTGTGCCGTAACGCCGAGTGGATCAAGCGGGAGTGCAATATCCCGACGGCGGAGTACGAGAAGCAGGCCGCGACCTTCGACCCCGCCGACTTCGACGCCGAGGCCGTGGTCGGCGCGGCCAAGGACGCCGGCATGCGCTACATCGTCATCACGGCCAAGCACCACGACGGCTACGCGATGTGGCCGACGAAGGTCAACTCCTGGAACCTGCACGACCACTCGGCCTTCGACAAGAACCGGGACATCATGGCCGAGCTGAAGCAGGCGGCCGACGCGGCCGGCATCAAGCTCGGCTTCTACTACTCGATCTGGGACTGGCACGATCCGGACTTCCCCGACCCGGCCACCTTCCCCAGGTACCAAGAACGCATGTACGCCCAGCTCAAGGAGCTGGTCGACAACTACGACCCGGCGCTGCTGTGGTTCGACGGCGAGTGGGACACCGACAACCCCCACAACCCCTGGACCGCGCAGGACGGCGAGCGCCTGGAGGCGTACCTGCGCGACCTCAATCCCGACCTCGTCGTCAACAACCGGGTCGGCAAGCGCCGCGTGACCGACGGCGACTACGGCACCCCCGAGCAGGAGATCCCCGACGCGCCGGTCGACGGCCAGTTGTGGGAGTCGTGCATGACCCTCAACAATAGCTGGGGATACGCCCGTTACGACCAGGACTGGAAGTCGAGCACCACTCTGGTGCGCAACCTGCTTGCCACCGCGTCACGGAGCGGCAACTACCTGCTCAACGTCGGCCCCGACGCCCGTGGCCGCGTCCCCGATGCCTCCGTCGAGCGTTTGGGGGAGGTGGGCGAGTGGCTGCGCACCGCGAACCAGGCCGACTCCGTCTTCGGCGCCGGCTACGGCGGACTGGTCGAGGAGCCGAATTGGGGCTCGGTCAGCCGCAAGGGGGACAAGCTCTACGCCGCGGTCACCCAGTGGCCCCAACCGGGCGCGGCGCTGCATCTCACGGCCCGCACCGGCTTCGCCGTGACGAACGCCCGCGTCCTCGGCTCCGACCAGCAGGTGAGCGTCACCGCCGCCGGTGACGGTTATGACATCACGCCGTCCGGCGGCGCCACCAACGGCACCGCCACCGTCATCGAGCTGACCGTCGACCCCGGCCCGACAGCCGCACCGGGCGGTGGCACCGGACTCAAGCAGGAGGTCTTCGACAACCCCGCGTTGTCCGGAGCGCCGAAGCTCACCCGGACGGATCCGACCGTCAACCACTCCTGGAAGTTCTCCGGATCACCGGATCCGGAGGTACCGGGGGACGGCTTCAGCATCCGCTGGACCGGCACCCTCGAACCCCGTCGCTCCGAGACATACACGCTGACCACCGTCTCGGACGACAACGTGCGCGTCTGGATCGACGGCAAACTGATCATCGATGACTGGACACCGCACGAAGCGCGCGCAGGCAAGGCTCAGGTGGAACTGACCGCGGGGCGCCGCCACTCCGTCAAGGTCGAGTACGCGGAGCAGACCGGCGAGGCGCACATGAAGCTCTTCTGGTCGAGCCCGGGCCAGGACCAGCAGATCGTGCCGAAGCAGCAGCTCTACCCGAACTGACGACAGCCATAGCGCGGCCGCGGTCAACAGCGGCGGGGCCTGCCGCACCACCACGGCGGCAGGCCCTCGTCCCTTATCGGCGGCGACGAAGCCCACTCCACACCGCACGACGAGTACGTCACCTTCATGGACCGCGCCCCGGGAACATCCGGCACCGAGCAGCAGGTCATCGATGCCGCCAAAGCGGGCACACCGCTCATTCTCTCCCCCGCCAACAGGCTCTATCTCGACATGAAGTACAACGAGCAAACCCCTCTCGGGCTGAACTGGGCCGGCTACGTCGAAGTACAACAGGCATACGACTGGGACCCCGGCACGTACATGCGCGGCGGCGTGCCCGAGAGCGCGATCCTCGGCGTCGAGGCGTTGCTGTGGACCGAGACCATCTCCACCACCGAGAACGTGGAGTTCATGGCCTTCCCGCGGGCGGCCGGCACGCTGGACATCCCGGCGTACGACATGTCCGATGGCACGAACCCCGTCATCTGGGATTGCCATGGCGGTGACAATCAGCGATGGCAGCTCACCGGCACCGGCGAGTTGCGGGCGACCGTCAACGGCGTCACCAAGTGTCTCGACGCCGCGGGCGGTCCGGCACCGCGGGGTGGCGTGCAAGGAGTTGCGTGAACCAGATGGACTTTGTGCACAGATTGGCACGCCAACCCTTGTCAGCAGCTTCCCTCAGTGGTGTAGTCCACTGCGTCAGGGCTACCCGAAACCCTGGAGGTCCGCTCGATGGGCGACAGCAGACATCTCTCGCGCAGATCGGTGATCAGCGCCATCGCGGTGGTCGCCGCCGCTACGGCGGTTCCGGCGGCACAGGCTCTGGCGGTTCCGCCCCCGCATGCGGCCGCCGCCGACGGCGCCAACCCCCGGCCGGTCGTCGCGCCCGCGCTGCAGGAGTGGACCGGCGGTACGGGTGCGTTCCGGCTCACCGGCGAGTCGCGCGTGGTGCTCGCGCCGCGGGACGCCGGGCGGCTGATGCCGCTCGCCGAGCAACTGACGCGGGACATCGCCGACGTGACGGGTATCCGCACCACGCCGCTTGTCTCGGCGAACGTGCCGGACGGGGCCGTCGTGCTGCGGCTCGACGGCGGCGACACGCACCCGCGCGGCGGTGAACTCTACGCGCGTGAGGGCTATACCTTCGAGGTCACCGAGCGGTCGGTGACCGTCACGGCGCCTGCCTACAGCGGGGTCTACTACGGCACCCGCACGCTGCTGCAGGTGCTGCTGCAGGACGACCTGCGCTGCCGTGTCCCGGTCGGCACGGCGCGGGACTGGCCCAACTACCGGCTGCGCGGGTTCATGCTGGACGTCGGGCGGCGCTTCTTCAGCCCGGAGTTCATCCGCGACTACCTGCGCATCATGGGCTGGTTCAAGCTCAACGACCTGCAACTGCACCTCAACGACAACGAGATCCGGCCGCCGGAGGGCGACTGGTCGCGCGCATACGACGCCTTCCGGCTGCGCAGCGACAAGCCCGAGTGGGACGGGCTGGCCGCCCCCGACGGCTCGTACTCGCGCGCCGACTGGGACTCGTTCGAGGACACCGCCGCCCTGCACGCCGTGCAACTGACGCCGGAGATCGACGCCCCCGCGCACGCGCGCTCGTTCGTACGATTCCGGCCGGACATCGGTCTCGGCGGCGCCAACTCCGACCACCTCGACCTGGGCAACCCGGAGACGCTGCCTTTCATGAAGGACGTCTTCGACGAGTTCACCCCGTGGTTCCGCAGCACCGAGGTGCACTACGGGGCGGACGAGTACACCGGCCCGGAGGAGCACTACCGCACCTACTTCAACGGGATGGCCGCCCACCTGCGCGGCCTCGGCAAGCATCCGCGGGCCTGGGGCAGCCTGAGCCACATGACCTCCGACACCTCCGGCTACGACCGCGATATCACGATCCATAGCTGGAACAACGGCTGGTACGGGCCGCGCGCGGCGACGGCCGACGGCTACGAGATCGTCAACACCAACGACGCGCTGCTGTACATCGTGCCCTTCGCCACGTACTACCACCCGCTGGGCCTGGACGGGCCGTACCTGTACGACAACTGGGAGCCGCACGTCTTCCCCGGGGACCAGAGCCTGGAGCCCGGCGACCCGCGGCTGCGCGGGGCGATGTCGGCCGTCTGGAACGACCTGGTGCACGCCGCGTACACAGAGCGGGACGTGCACGGGCTGGTGGAGAAGACGTTCGGCATCCTGGGCCAGAAGATGTGGAGCGGCGCCGCCGCGGGTGTGCCGTATGCCGCCTTCACCGCCCGACTGCGGCGGGCCGCGCTCGGCCCCGGGCTCTCGGCCGTCGCTCCGACGCGCGCGGAGCCGGAGCAGGTGTCGTTCGGGGCCGCGGCGTCTTCCTCCTCCGGCGAGCATCCGTCGGCTGCGACGGACGGCAATCCGGTCACGCGCTGGACCAGCGGCGCGGAGCAAGGCGGGCCCTGGCTGCGCATCGACCTCGGCGAGCCGAAGGACTTCGCCCGCGTACGGTTCGACTGGGCGGCGGAACACGGCCGTTCGTACGACGTGGAGGTCTCCGACGACGGCTCGGCATGGCGGACGGTGGCGGAGCGCCGGGGCCGGGACGCGGCGGGCTGGGACGAGCTGACGTTCGGAGCCGTCCGGGCGCGGTACGTACGGCTGCGCGGACGGGAACGCGGAAGGGCGCGCTGGAGCCTGTGGTCCGCGCAGGTCTTCGACACCCCCGACCTGGCCCAGGGAAAGACGACGACGGCATCCTCGGTGGAGGCGTCGACACTGGTCGCCTCGAACGCGACAGACGGCGATCCGGGCACCCGCTGGGCCTCGCGCTATACGGACAGTGAGTGGCTGGCGGTCGACCTCGGCGCCAGCGCCGTGGTGCGGCGGATCCTCCTGGACTGGGAAACGGCGGCCGGCCGGGACTACGACATCCAGGTATCGGATGACGGCACGACATGGAGCACGGTCGCCGCGCGCCGCGACCGCACCCAGCCGGGCGTGGACACGGTGGAACTGCCGCAACCGGTCACCGCCCGGCATGTCCGCATGCTCGGCCTGACGCGGCAGACGGGCTACGGCTACTCGCTGTACCGCTTCGAGGTCCGCGGCTGAACCCTCGCGGCGCCGGGGAGCAGCACGTCCCTGGCATTCATCGGCAACAGTTGCCTGGCTGTGCGCGTGCCCCCTTGGACCCCGCCGCGGTTCAAGGGGGCGCACCGGGCAGGAAGACCGACAGTGCGTACGCCGTCAAAGCGGAGACAAAGTGGCGGGTCATGTGGGTTTCCACGTGGTCGACCAGGCCCGGGACTCGTACTCGGATCACTCACCACAGGCCCCAGCGGTGCCTTCGCGAACCGTCAGCTCGAACTCGAATACCGCCTGTCTGGGTACGGCTCCACGCGATTCGAGCCGCAGCCGGTAGGCGGTCTCCTGCTTCCCCCGGTGGTCGGTGAGCGTCAGCTCCTCGACGATCGGCCGCCAGCACTGACGGCGGTACGTGAGCACGGCCACGCCGTACGTACCCTGCCAGCGGGCGGTGCCGGCAGTGAGCTGGGGAGGCAGGCCACTCATGAAAACCTCCCCCACCCGGGTGGCGCCGGTGAAGAAGTCGGTCAGCGTGAGGTGGCCGTCCGGCCGCCATTCGAAGCGGCGGCGGAGTTCGGTGCCGCCTCCGTACGCGGACGACAAGTCCAGCTCAAGCAGTGCGCCTTCGTCCGTCACCTGCTGGTGCAGTACGCGAGCTGCCGCGTCCCGGCCGGCCCGCTGCGGTCGGCTGTCGAGCATCGGCACGCAGTGTGTCTCGGCGGAGGTCCGCAGGCGATCGGCGTCGCGCTCCGGTCCGAAGTAGCCGGCGTGTCCACCGGGACCGAGATCGGCGAGCAGTTGCTCGCCACCGGCGGAGAGGATGAACTGGCCGACGTCGTTGTGGTTGTGCGGCTCGCCGTTGTGCCCGCCCTTGGCCGCGAACGCCACCGCCAGGCCGTCGGGGGTCGTGCGGCGGTCGACCAGCCAGCTCAGCTCCGGCAGCCAGGCGGCGCCCACGGGGATCGAGGACGTCAGCACAGCTGGGAGAAGCCACAGGAGCACCGGTGCGACGACGGCTACGGGCTCGCGTCCTCCCCAGGAAAACCAGCCCGACCCGGACCGGACGACCGGCGCGACGTAGCGGTCGAGCGTGCGCGTGCCGGTGACGCGCCGACTCCCGGTCCGCATCCCCACTGCAACGCAGGCCAGCCCTGACCGCGGTTGTTCCTCCGGCGGGGTGAAATGGCGCCGCCACCGTTCCCCCTGCTCGCGCCCCGGGGCCCAGTCGGTGTTCCCGTCGATCGGCCGGTGCGAACTTAGCCCCGTGCGACCGTCTGGTCGGCAACGGTGCGCCCGTCCGGGCCGGTGTGGTCGCCGTAGCGGTTGGCCGCCGCCTGGGGTTCGGTCCGGTGGTCCTGGCGGAGAGGCTGGTCCCCGCGGACGGCCACCGTATCTCCGGGCCGGCGGTCTGCGGCTGTGTTTTCATTCGTTGAACGTGCACCGCAGTGTGCTGGCGGGACAGCTCCGGTACTGCGACCAAGTCGGCCGCCTGCAACCCGCCGACGACCTCAAGCCACCACGGCGACAGGCCGGCGGCGTCTGACCGGTGGGTGGCCTTGGCGGCCTTCCGCCGCTGGCCTTCCCGCCCGAGCCGCACGTTCGTCACGTCCGCGAAGCCCGCGGCCGGGCCGTCCGTCTCGTACGCCTCATGCACACCTTCGCCGTACGGTGCGCCGCTGGACTTGCTCCGGTGTCTGCGGATCCGGTTCATCCTGATGGCCACCGGCCAGGACCGGATGCTGTGCACCGGCGGCTGAATGGCGGGGACCAACTTGTCCTGTGCGCGTGGGTCAGCACGCGGCGGGGCTCCGACCAGCGCTCTGCCAGGCTCTCGGCTCGCTACCACCACTGCCAACGTCCCTTCTGGTCCACGCGTGTGCGTCTCGACGGAGTTCTCGGAGCGAGGGCGCGGCAACGCGAATCCTGCAGACTCTCGCCGCTGACCGGCGACTTCGTGTTCTGTGCCGCGCACTTGTGGCGGTTTCCGCCGAGGCCGAGACACCTCCAGGAGGGAGGACTGACAGGCGCGCTCGCGCGTCCCGCCGCTTTGCCAGTCCTTTACGGTATGTGATCTCGTCCCGCCGACGGCGGTGGTGTGACCGTCGCGAAAGTCACGGCAGAGACCTCTTCCGCGTGGGGCCAGGCGTGTTTTGTTCGAAGGTCGATCAAAGCTGGCTACAAAAGTCCACATACTCGCTTTGCTTCAACTCTTGACGGGTCAAAGCGAGGTGGGAACCCTCCAAGCATGCTGACGATGCAGGATGTGTCCAAGAGCTTTCTCGGGGTGCGGGTGCTGCACGGGGTGTCGCTCGATCTCGAACCGGGTGAGGTCCATGCCCTGGTGGGGGAGAACGGTGCGGGCAAGTCGACGCTGATGAAGGTGCTGGCCGGGGAGTACGCCCCGGACGGGGGGACCATCACGCTCGACGGCACGGTGCACGCTTTTTCGCACCCTGTACAGGCCCAGGCCGCCGGGATCGGTCTCATCCATCAGGAGTTCGCTCTCCTTTCGCACCGCACCGTCGCGGAGAACGTCTTCCTCGGCCGCGAGCCGGTACGTCGCGGCCTGGTCGACCGGCGCGCCATGGAGCGCCGCACCGCCGAGCTTCTCGCTGAGCTGGACGAGACCGGGATCGCCCCCCATACCCTGGTCAAGGATCTGTCGGTGGCCCGGCAGCAGACGGTGGAGATCGTCAAGGCGCTGGCGGCGTCCGATGTCCGTGTGCTGGTGATGGACGAGCCGACCGCGCCGTTGGCCGATCACGAGGTCGATCTTCTCTACGGGCTCATCCGCCGCCTCGCCGCCCGCGGCATCGGCATCCTCTACATCAGCCACCGGCTGCGCGAGGTCTTCGACCTCTCCCGGCGCATCACCGTGCTCAAGGACGGCCGCAAGGTCACCACCCTCACCACCGCGGAGACCACCCCCGACGATGTCGTGCGGGCGATGGTCGGCCGCGAACTCGGTTCGTACTATCCGCCGCGCGCCGATCCCGGGGAGATCGGTGAGCCGTTGCTGACGACGGCGGGCGCCGGCAACGAGCGTCTGGCCGGAATCGATCTGACCCTCAGAGCGGGGGAGGTCACGGGGGTCGCCGGGCTCCAGGGTTCGGGCCGTACGTCCCTGGTACGGGCCCTGTTCGGCGCTGCTCCTTTCACCCGCGGCAGCATGACCGTCGCCGGCCGCGCGCTGCGCCCCGGCAGCCCGCGGCAGGCCATCCGCGGCGGCGTCGCGCTGGTCACCGAGGACCGCAAGGGCGAGGGCCTGGCGCTGCGCCAGTCCGTACGGGACAACGCGCTGCTGGTCACCCGCGCCGTCCACGGCGGCGGCGCGCAGGCGGGCGAGGTGTCCGGGCTGCTCGACCGCGTCAATCTCCGCTCGCGCGGCCACGACCAGGAGGTCCAGTATCTCTCCGGCGGCAACCAGCAGAAGGTCGTCATCGCCAAGTGGCTCGCCGCCGGGCCGCGGGTGCTGCTCTTCGACGAGCCGACCCGCGGCGTCGATGTCGGCGCCAAGGCCGCCATCCACACCCTCGTGCGCGAACTCGCCCGTGACGGCATGGCGGTGCTGATCGTCTCTTCCGAACTGCCGGAGCTGATCGGCATGAGCGACCGGATCCTCGTCATGGCCGACGGCACCTTCGCCGGCGAACTCCCCGCCGGTGCGGGCGAGGAGGACATCATGCGGCTCGCCACCCGGGACGCGTCGGGCACGGCCCCCGAGGGGAGTGCCGCATGACCGCCGTACGGGCCGACGCCCCCGCCCCGGCCGCCCGCCCGCGCCGGCTGCCCGTGACCGGGCGGCTCAAGCTCACCGATCCCGTCGTGGGCGTCTGGCTGGCCGCCGCGGCGGTCACGCTCATCGGGTGGATCATCGTGACCGTCGATGGCGGCCAGTTCATGACCCAGTCCAACTTCACCGGTATTTTGCAGAACTCGGTCGCCCTCGGCCTGGTCGCCGTCGGCCAGTCCGCGGTGATCCTCACCGGCTCGCTCGACCTGTCCGTCGCGTACCTCATCAGCATCGGCACGCTGGTCGCCGCCGAGACGATGGAGGACGGCAGCGTCGTCACGGCGGTGCTGGCGGTGCTGGCGATGTCGGCCGCGGTGGGGCTGGCCAACGGGCTGATCGTCACCGGGCTCAAGGTCAACGCGTTCATCGCCACCCTGGGCATGGCGTTCATCCTGCGCGGCTATATCGAGGACAACTACACCGGGCCCGCAGGGGACGTGCCCGCCTCGTTCCAGCGGCTGGGCTACGACCGGATCGGCTTCATCCCGGTCTCGGTCTTCCTGCTGGTCGCGGTGGCCGTGGTGGCGTGGCTGATCACGAAACGCACGCGCCTGGGCCATCACATGTACGCCACCGGCGGTGACGAGCATGCCGCCCGCCTGTCCGGCGTGCGCACCAGGCGGACCGTGATCTACGCGCACGTGCTGTGCGCCTTGTGCGTTGGCGCCGCCGCTCTCTTCCTCGCCTCCCGGCTCGGCGCCGGTGCTCCTTGGGCGGGCACGGAGGCGCGTTACGACCTGGACTCCATCGCGGCCGTGGTGCTGGGCGGCACGGCGCTGGCCGGCGGGCGTGGCGGGGTGGCGGGGACGCTGGGCGGGGTGCTGCTGCTGTCCGTGCTGGACAGCATCTTCAACCAGCTCTCCGTGGACCCGTTCTTCAAGAACGTCGTCCGCGGCGTGGTCATCATCGCCGCCGTCGCCCTCTATGCGAGGCCGCTCAGGGCGCGGGCCGCCGGCAGACGGCGCGGGCCGGGCGGACGCGGCGGACCCGGCGAAGGGCAGCCGGCGAAGACGCCGGCAGAGCCGGGCGACTCGACGGGGAAGATGGGCGGCCCGGAGGGCGCCGAGCCCGCCGGCGAAGCCGGGCGGGACGCGCGGGACGTGCACGGTAGGGAGTTGCCCGCATGACGACAGCAACCGCCGACCGCACCGTCCGGCCGGGGCGGCGACTGGTCGCCGCGCTCGGCACCGGTGCGCCCGTCTACGTCCTCCTCGCCGTCCTCCTCGCCGCCCTGGCGATCACCGATCCCGGGTTCTACGAGCCGGACAGCTTCCTCGCGTTCGTCAAACGCGCCGCCCCGCTGGTGATCCTCGCCGCCGGTCAGTACATGGTGATCGTTTCCGGCGGCTTCGACCTGTCGGTCGGTGCGGTGGTCACCGCGGGCGTCGTCGCCGGCGCCGAGTTCTACGGTTCGTACCCGGACGCGCCCTGGCTGCTGGTCACCGCCGGGCTGCTGCTGGCCGGCGCCGTCGTCGGGCTGGTCAACGGGCTCATCACCACCGTGCTGCTGGTGCCGTCGTTCATCACCACGCTCGGGATGATGCTGATCCTCGAAGGCGCCGTCTTCTACTGGACCGGCGGCTCCCCGCAGGGCGTGCTGCCGCAGAGCTTCCGGGAGTTCGGCCGCGGCGAGGCCGGCGGCTGGCTGCCGTGGGCGGTGCTCGCGTGCCTGGCGGTGGGTGTGATCGCCTGGTGGCTGATGCGCGCGGACTTCGGCCGTACGCTCCTGGCCACCGGCGACAACGAGCGCGCCGCCGCGCTCGCCGGCGTGCGCGTACCCCGCGTGCGCACCCTCGCGTTCGTGCTCTCCGGCACCGCCGCGGCGCTGGCCGCGGTGCTGGTGGCCGGCTTCTCCGGGGTGTCGGCGCAGGCCGGGCGGGGGCTGGAGTTCGAGGCGATCACCGCCGTCGTGCTCGGCGGGGTCATCCTCGGCGGCGGCCGCGGCTCGGTCGTCGCCGCCATGGCCGG
>NZ_JCANSZ010000094.1:0-16069 GCF_059570535.1 Streptomyces sp. CNP082 | reverse complement strand
GTGGCCGGTCGGGCATCTGTGACTTCATAGGAGCCCGGCCAAAGGTCCCATCACTGTCTTGTCCGTCTGCCCGACCGGCGCGTGCCCTCCTGTACGCGTCGTTCGGAAGGACATCAGGCTCCAGCATGGCAGCAGACGAGACAGCGGTCATCGGCGGCATCGACACCCANACCGACGTCCACCAGGCCGCGGTGATCGACACGGTCGGCCGGCACCTGGCCACCAAGGCGTTTCCCACCACCCCGGACGGCTACCAGCAGTTGCTGGACTGGCTCCGATCGCACGGCGAACTGCTGGCGGTGGGCCTGGAGGGCACCGGCGCCTACGGTGCCGAGGCCGCCCGCTTCTTGACCACCAACGGCGTCACCGTCGTCGAGGTCGACCGCCCCGACCGCAAGGCCCGCCGGGACAACGGCAAGTCCGACCCGGTCGACGCCTACGCCGCTGCCACCGCCGTGCTCTCCGGCCGGGCCTCGGGCACGCCGAAGACCCGCAACGGGATCGTAGAGGCCATCCGCACCCTGCGGGTGGCCCGCAGCTCGGCGGTCAAAGCTCGCACCCAGACCATCAACCAGATCCGCAATCTCATCGTGACGGCGCCCGCGGCGGTCCGCGAGAGACTGCGAGGTCTGGCCACCGGCGAGCTGATCGACACCCTGGCCCGGTCCCGTCCGGCCGGCGACCTCACCGATCCGCAGCACGCGGCCAGGATCACGCTGCGCAGGCTCGCCCGCCGCTATCAGCGGCTCTGCGAGGAGATCACCGAAGCTGACGCCGATCTGGGCCCGCTGGTCACCCAGGGCGCACCTCGGCTGATTGCCCTGCCCGGCGTCGGCCCCGAGACCGCGGGACAGTTGCTGACCACTGCCGGCGACAACCCCGACCGCCTGCGCTCGGAGGCTTCCTTCGCGCACCTGTGCGCCGCCGCCCCGATCCCGGCGTCATCGGGCCGCACACACCGCCACCGGCTCAACCGGGGAGGCGACCGGCAGGCCAACCGCGCTCTGCACACCATCGTGCTGGTCCGCATGCGCTACGACCAGCGCACCCGCGACTACGTCGCCAGACGCACCGCCGAAGGCATGACGAAGAAGGACATCGTCCGCTGCCTGAAACGGTTCGTCGCCCGCGAGGTCTACCACCACCTGCCCTGCCCTCAGATCACCACTGAACAGCTCACACAAGCCGCTTGACGATCTATAGGAGCTTCCGCCGCGGAAACGGGGGCGGGGCCGGCCGGGACGAGAAGCCCCGGCCGGCCCCGCCGTTTCCGTGCCGTACGGCTACGGCAGTTCGTCGACGTGCGGCCCGACCTTGTCCGACCAGGCGTTGCCGTTGCTGGCGTCCCAGTTGGTGGACCAGGTCATCGCGCCGCGCAGACCGGGGTACGTCTTCTCCGGCGTGAACGAGCCGCAGCCGGTGCCCCGCGTCAGGCAGTCGAGCGCGTCGGTCACCACGCCCGGATCCACGTACCCGCCGCCCGCCGCCTGCGGCGAGGCGGGCGTGCCGAGGCCGACCTGCGAGGGGTCGAGGCCGTTCTCCAACTGGATGCAGGCGAGCGCGGTGAGGAAGTCGACCGTGCCCTGGGAGTAGACCTGGCCGTCGCAGCCCAGCATGGAACCGCTGTTGTAGTACTGCATGTTGACGACGGTGAGGAAGTCCTTGATGTTCAGCGCCGTCTTGAAGTACTCGTTGTCCGGCGACTGCATGTCGATGGTCTGCGGCGCCATCGTCACCACCAGGCCGTCCCCGGCACCCGCGTGGATCGCCTCCAGCGCCTGCGTCATGTACGTGGAGTTGAGGCCGTTCTCCAGGTCGATGTCGACGCCGTCGAACCCGTACTCGTCCATGAGCGACAGGATGCTGGTGGCGAAGGCGTCCGCGGACGCCGCGTCGTTGACGGCGACCGCGCCGCGCTCGCCGCCGACGGAGATCACGACGGACTTGCCGCTCTCCTGCTTGGCGGCGATGTCGGCCTTGAAGGCGTCCTCGGTGTAGTCGAGCGCCGGGTCGAGGGTGAAGTCGACCTGACCGGGGCTGCCGGTCGCGTCGGCGAAGGCGACGGCGACGATGTCGTACGCCTCGGGGACGTCGGCGACGGTCTGGACGGTGGCGCCGTTGTCGAAGTTCTGCCAGTAGCCGGTGACGGCGTGCGCGGGCACGGCGGCGGCGCCGCGTGCGGCCGGCTCGGGGTCGGCGGCGGCCTCGCTGACGGCCAGGGCGACCAGCCCGCCGGCGGTGAGCGCCGCTGCGGCGAGGGCGCTGACGAGCCGTTTGCGCGTCTTGCGGAACTTGTGTGTACGTACGCGTGCCACAACTGCCTCCGGGTGGGGGGGGTGGTTACTTCGGGGGTCGGGGACGGCCGGGCGCGGCACCCGCCCCGGGAAGGGCGGAACGGGCCCGCGCCCGGCCGTGGTCGATGGGGGCCGGCCGGCGGCCGGCTCAGCAGCTCAGGTTGTCACCGGGGGTGGTCCCGAGGATCTGCGTGAACTGCGTGTACTTGTCGATCCGGCTCTGCACCTGGGCGGGGTTGCCGCCGTTGCACTCGATCGACCCGTTGATGGCCCGGATGGTCTCGCCGAACCCGTGGCCGCCGACGATGGCGTCGTGCGCGGGCATCGACCCGGGCCCGGACTGCGTCATCCAGTACCAGATGCCGGTCTTCCACGCGACGGCGGCGTTCTGCTCCACCTGCCAGGGGTCGTTCAGCAGGTCGATGCCGAGGGCGTCGCCGGCGGCCTTGTAGTTGAAGTTCCAGCTGAGCTGGATGGGCCCGCGCCCGTAGTACGCGGCCTGCCCGGCGGGACAGCCGTAGGACTGCGACGCGTCGCAGTAGTGGGGGTAGTTGTCCTCGTTCTGCTCGACGATGTGCACGAGCCCGCCGGTCTCATGGCTGACGTTCGCCAGGAAGGCGGCGGCCTCGCGCTTCTTGGTGGTCTCGTCGCCGGTGTTGGCGAACGCGGGGTACGCGCTGAGCGCGTCGGTCAGCCCCTGGTACGTGTAGAAGGGGTTCCGCCCCGGGAACATCTGCTCGAACTGCGCCTCGGTGACGATGAACTCCGCAGCCACGGCGTCGTCCGCACCTCCTTCGCCGCCCTCACCGGCCGACGCGGTTACGGGCAGCACCACGGCCAGCGCCGCGGCGAGGGCCCCGATCGCGAGCAGGGCTTTGACTTTTGTTCCGAGTTTCCTCAGCACCTCATCACTCTCCTGGTGGGGGGTCACCGGCGGGTACACCGGAGTTGGAGCTTGACGGGGCGCAGTCAATCACTTGGTCTGCACCAACACAAGGTGTAGACCAATGACTTTGGTCAGGTCGACTTGTCGGCTTCGGCGCGGGCGTGGGTTGCTTCGCCGGGGCGCCGGCCAGTGTCAGAAGCGCTTCGTGAGCATGGGCCCCCGGTTCAGGTTCGGCCGGCGCTGCGGTGTTCGCCGCGGGCGGTCAGCAGCGCCTGGATTCGCGACGGCGGTCCGCGGGGCCGCCGGCGTCCTCGGCCCGCCGCCGCCCGACCGCGGTCTGGGCCTCACGGGCCACGTCCCACGTCCCAGCAGCTCGGTGGCGACTGCGCGGGCGTGACGGAGATCGACCAGATCCCTCCGCGGGGAACCCGGTGCTCCGCGTCCGGCAGCGGATCCGTGAGAACGTACACCGCCACCCTGCCGCTCGGTGAGGTGAACTGACCGAACTCCTTGTCGGCGTAGTCCGCCACCCTGGTGAGGGGTATGCCCCCAGCCGCCAGGGAAGCGGTCAGTTCCTCCAGAAGGACACTGCCGCGGAAATCGCCGTACGTCTCCCGCAGGTACGGGGGGACGGAATCCGTGCCCGCGCCGGCGAGCCGGTGGACCTGGACCGTGAAGCCGGAGCAACTCCACCGCCGGTCGACTCTTTCGAAGAAGACCTCGACGAGCCCGTAGTCCCAGCGCATGAACTTCTTGCGCTTGTCCTCCAGAAAGTCACCGGGCAGCGCCCGCGCCCACTCATCCGGCGCGGAGCCCGCGGTTGCGCCCCCGATGCCTTCCTGCCGTACCACCTGGCTGTACAGGTCGATGTCTGTCACCGCCATACTCTCCCGGGTTCACAGCCGCGCGCGGACAACGCCTTGGCGCCCGCTTTGCCACCGCCCGAAACACCGCCGACTGCGCCTCTCGGAACTCGACCGCGAGCCTGTGACCTGCAGGCTCGTCGCCGCGATGGCGCTCCGAGTCCCGGCTCCCGTCCTGGTGCTGGCCTCGGACCGCGACGACTGGTCGAAGCTGTGCGGGGACCGCGTACAGATCAAGGACGTATGAGCTTGGCGTTCGCTCGGGGCAGGTCAGTTCCGTCCCGCCATGACGCCGCCGATGATGACGGCCTTCTTGCCGGTGAGGCCGATGGTGGTGCGGGACATGCCGTGCTCCTGAGGAAAAGCGGTGCGGGTGAGGGGTTACGGGAGGACCGGGGGCGCCGTGTGGGGTGCGGCGGTCCGTCCGGGGCCGTCAGACGGTGTCGTAGATCCGGACCTCGGGGTCGGCGGCGAGGAGCGGCGCCAGGCCGCCGACGACGTCCTGCCGGAACAGGGTGCTGTCGAGATAGGCGTGGGCCTTGCCGGCAGTGGTGAAGCCGTGCAGCACCTGTACGTCCTCGTCGCGCACGAGCAGTTCCTTGGACTCGGCGCCCGGGACGGTGTCGAGGAACGGCTGCTTGTACTTCCGGTACACGCCGGCCGCCGCGACGCGGTTTTCCTCCGCCACCTTCAGGGTGATCTCCAGGTATGCCATGACGCATCCTTTCCCGTCGGAATGCGCTCGCGGGGATTTCCGCGGGCGGTTCGGACGAGACAAAGGTAAGTCGCTGCGAAGGCCACCGGTAGAAGCTCTCTAGTGATGCGGATATAGCCAACACGTATCACTCGCCGAGGAGCAGGAGCAGGAGCAGGAGCAGGAGCAGGAGCAGGAGCAGCCGACGGCGGGCCCGCGGCCTGACCGGCAAGCTCCTCGCCGTCCTGCCGGGGGCAGCTAGCGTCCGGCGGAGTCGGCAAGGAAGCCGACGAACTCCTCCAGATCGGCGCCGAGCGGATTGTCGCGGCCCCAGACCGCCTCGTAGGACATCTCCACCGGAGCGCCGCCGCGCACCAGCGGGCGGCACCTGGCATGGTCCGGCGTCACCTTGGAGCTCGGCAGCAGGGCGGCCCCCACCCCGAGGCGGGCCCACTCGTCCAGGACCCGGTAGCTGGCGGCCTCGCCCGGATAGGTGCGCAGTGGCAGGTCGTTGTCCCGGAACAGTTGTGTGGTGAAGGTGGTCAGGCCGCAGGTGTCGGGGACGAGGATGAAGTCCGCGCCGGCCGCGTCGTTCAGTTCCACCGGCCCCTCGGCGCCGGGGGCGACCGCCGGGTCGATCACGACGACCGGCTCGGTGAAGATGGTGCGGTGCCGGTAGGCGGGCATGGCCTCCACCTCGGGCACAAGGAGCACGTCCAGCTCGCCGTCCTTCAGGGCGGCGCGCAGCAGGCCCAGGTCGGCCTCGCGCAGCACCAGGTCACGTGGGTGGGTCAGGGTGCGGGCGGCGCTGAAGGCGCAGCCCACCAGGTCCGCCCCGATCAGCGGCGAGACGCCCATGCGGATCGCCCCGGTGGCCGGGCTGGTCAGCCGCCGGGCCTCGACCGTGACCGAGTCCAGCGCCTCCAGAGCCCGGTCGATCACCGGCAGCACGCGAGCGCCGTGCACCGTGGGCTTGACGCCGCGCGGCGAGCGGTCGAAGAGCTTGACGCCCAGCTCCTCCTCCAGGCGAGCCACCCCGTTCGACAGCGCCGGCTGGGTGACTCCGTAGTCGCGTGCCGCGGCACTGAACGACTTGGTCCGGGACACGGCCTGCGCGTACCGGAGCCCTTCGATGTTCATCGTGAACCCCTCTCAGCTACAGCGTCAGGCTATAGCCGCATTCATGATCGTCGTCTACCGGACGCCGGGCCTTCGCCCTACGGTTGACAAAGCACGCGCCGCCGGATCGGCGCGGCAGGAAATATCCAGGCTCTGTGTCCCTCCGACCGTTTCACAGTACCGGGAATTTCCGTAAAGAATCCGCCCCCTCTTTCCCGTGAGGAGTGATGACCGTGCCCCGGGAGAACAACCCCGTGCACCGGGCCGCCCAGGTGACCGAAGCCGGCGGGCCGGTGCGCTTCGCCGCCGTGCAGCCGCGCGAGCCGGGCCCGGGTGAGGTGCGCCTGGACGTGAAGGCATCCGGTATCTGCGGGGCCGACGCCGGCATGGCCGCGAACCCGTCACCCGCCTGCGGTTTCCCGATCACCCCCGGGCACGAGGTCGCCGGCGTCGTCGCCGAGGCCGGCGCTGGGGTCGCGGGCTGGGAGGCCGGGGAACGGGCCGGGGTCGGCTGGTTCGGCGGCTCCTGCGGACACTGCACCGCCTGCCGGTCGGGCGACGTGGTCCACTGCCCGGAGCGCCGGATTCCCGGACTCAGCTACGCGGGCGGCTGGGGCACCACCATCACCGTCCCCGCCGCCGCGCTCATCCGCATCCCCGACGGGATCTCCTTCGAGGAGGCCGCGCCGTTCGGCTGCGCCGGTGTGACCACGTTCAACGCACTGCGGCACAGCGGCGCCGAGCCCGGCGACCGGGTCGCCGTCCTCGGCATCGGCGGCCTGGGTCACTTCGCGGTGCAGTTCGCCAGGGCCATGGGCTTCGGGACGGTCGCCATCGGCCGTGGTGAGGACAAGCGGGCAACCGCGCTCGGCCTCGGCGCGCACCACTACATCGACGGCTCCGCCGAGGACGCCGGTAAGGCGCTGCGCGCCTTGGGCGGAGCCCGGCTGATCCTGTCCACGGCCTCCAGCAGCAAGCCGCTGGCCGGGCTCATCGACGGCCTCACCCCACACGGCCGGCTCACCGTCGTCGGCTTCGACGGCACCCCGCTCCGACTCCCGCTGGACAAGCTGGTGATGCACGCCCGGCACGTCACCGGGCACGTCACCGGCAGCCCGGCCGACACCGAGCAGGCCATGCGCTTCGCCCTGGCCAGTGGCGTACGCCCCCGGGTGCAGACCGCGCCGCTGGAGCAGGCGGCCGAGGCGCTGAAGACCCAGCAGTCCGGGCAGGCCCGCTTCCGCATGGTCCTCACCACGGGCGACTGACTGCCTCTCCCCTCACGCCCCACCACCCCGAGCAGTACAGGGCCGGTTCGCCGGCCCTGATCAGGAAGGAAAGGAGTCCGCTCGTGCCGCAGAGCACAACCCGGTCCGTCGCTGTGATCGGAGCGGGCGCGTCGGGCCTCGCCGCAGCGAGCATCCTCACTCAGGCCGGGCACGTCGTCGTCGTCCTGGAGGCGCGCGAGCGGACCGGCGGGCGGCTGCTCAGCGCCCCGGCCGCGGCGGACGGCCCGCTCGATCTCGGAGCCACCTGGTTCTGGGACGACGAGCAGCACGTGCGTACTCTCCTGTCCGACTCGGGGCTCGGCAGCTTCTCTCAGCACACCACCGGCGACGCCGTCTACCAGGACGGGAGCGGGGTGCAGCGGCTCGTGGGCAACCCGGTCGACGCCCGCTCCAACCGCTTCACCACCGGCGCCGCGGCCCTCACCGACGCCCTCGCCGCCGCCCTGCCGGAGGGCGCCCTCCGGCTCGGCACCCCGGTCACCGCGATCCGCGCCACTCCGACCGGCCTGACCGTGCACAACCGGGACTCCGTCATCGAGGCCGAGCACGTCGTCCTCGCCGTACCGCCCGCCCTCGCCCTGGCCCGCATCGACTTCGACGGCCAACTCCCCACCGACGTCGTCCGTACAGCCGAACAGACCCCGGTGTGGATGGGCGCTGCGGTGAAGGCGGTGGCCGAGTATCCCGAGGCGTTCTGGCGCCAAGGCGGCCTGGCCGGTGCCGCCTTCAGCCGGACCGGGCCGCTGCAGGAGATCCACGACATGTCCGGCCCCGACGGAGCGCCCGCCGCCCTGTTCGGCTTCGCCCACGCGAGCACCGCCCGCGCCGCCGGACCCGACTTCCACGCGGCGGTCACCGGACAACTGACGCAGCTCTTCGGCCCGCAGGCAGCTCAGCCCCTCGCCCTGCACGTCCAGGACTGGAGCGCCGAGCACTGGACCTCCCCCGCACAGGTGGTGCAGGTGGCCGACTACTCCCTCTTCGGCCACCGCCTCTACCAGCGCCCGGCCCTGGACGGGCGGCTCCACTGGGCCTCCACCGAGACCGCCCGCGGCTACGCCGGCCACATCGAAGGAGCGCTGGCAGGCGGCGAACGCGCCGCCCACGCCATCCTCCGCGCGCTGCCCGACCCGAACGCCCAGCCCGCGACGACAGCCTCCGCCGCCTGAACCCACGTGAAGCACACCGAGACCGGCGCGCCCGACCTCGCCGCACCCGAGCACATATCCCCGCGCCCGCAGGCCCAACGCCGCGTCCTGCGCGTCCTGTTCCTCTCCCAGATCCTCAGCGGCGCCGGACTCGCCGCCGGGATCACCGTCGGCGGCCTGCTCGCCGAGCAGATGCTCGGCTCGACCGGCCTCGCGGGCCTGCCCAGTGCACTGTTCACCGCGGGCTCCGCGTTGGCGGCGGTGCTCGTCGGGCGCATATCGCAAGCCCGCGGACGCCGCCCGGGGCTGGCCGCCGGCTATCTCGCGGGCGCCGTCGGCGCGTTCGGGGTCATTGCCGCCACCGTCGTCGACAGCCCGGTCCTCCTCTTCGCCTCGCTGTTCGTCTACGGATCCGGCACCGCGACCAACCTCCAGGCCCGCTACTGCGGAGCCGACCTGGCCGCCCCCGCCCACCGGGCCCGCGCCGTCTCCACCGTCCTGGTCGCCACCACCCTCGGCGGCGTCCTCGGCCCCAACCTCGCCGCCCCCACCGGAAACCTGGCCACCGCCCTCGGCATCCCCGCCCTGGCCGGCCCTTTCCTCCTGGCGGGCGTCGCCTACGCCCTCGCCGCCCTCGTCCTCGCACTCTGGCTGCACCCCGACCCGCTGCTCCTCGCCCGCGAACTCCACGCCACCCGGCCCGCCACCGCCCCGGATCCCGCCGCTCCGCTGGAGACCGGCAAGCGCAAGCCCGGCGTCGTCCTCGGCGCCCTCGTCATGATCCTCACCCAGCTGGTGATGACCGCGATCATGACGATGACCCCGGTCCACATGGCCGCCCACGGCCACGGCACCGCCGCCTCCGGCCTCGTCATCGGCATCCACGTCGGCGCCATGTACCTGCCCTCCCCACTCACCGGCCGCCTCGTCGACCGCTACGGACACCTGCCCGTCGCGGCAGCCTCCGGCATCGCTCTCCTCGCCGCAGGCGTCGTGGCCGCCACCGTGCCCGCCGACTCCGTCGCCCTGCTCGCCCTGGCCCTGGGCCTGCTCGGCGTCGGATGGAACCTCGGCCTGGTCTCCGGGACCGCGATCATCACCGACGCCGTCCCCCTGGCCACCCGCGCCAAGACCCAGGGCATGGTCGACGTGTCCATCGCCATCGCGGGCGCCACCGGCGGTCTCACCTCCGGCGTGGTCGTCGCCGCCACCGGCTACTCGTTCCTCTCCCTCACCGGCGGCGTGCTTGCGATGGCGATCCTGCCCGCCATCGCAGCCACCGCCGCCGGAAAGCCACGTTGACCACACCGCAGTGCTTCCACCTCTGCCCCGACACCGAGATCGCGAAGATGGAGGCGACCCGGGAGGTCAGAGCTCGAACAGCACCTTGGTGGCACCACGCTCGTCCATGGCCCGGTAGCCCTCGGCGGCTTCTTCGAGGGGGAGGGTGAGGTCGAAGACGATGCCCGGGTCGATCTGGTCGGTCATGACGAGGTCGATGAGTTCGGGCAGGAAGCGGCGCACGGGGGCGGGGCCGCCGAGTTCAAGACCTTCCACCACTCGGTCGTCGGCGAGATGACGCTGGCTTACGAGGGCATGGAGACGGAGGCCGAGCCCGGCCTGACCCTGACGATCTACGCCGCCGAGCCGGGATCCGCCTCGGAGGAGCGGATGCGGCTGCTCGCCTCGTGGGCAGCCAGCGACGAGCACGAGGCGGCTGAGGCGACCTCGGACGAGAAGCGCTCGAAACACCGCGGCTGACGGAGGGGCGTGTGGCCGAGAGGTTCGGGCTCGCGCCGTACGCTGCAAGTCACGGGAAGGCTCATGATCTGTGGCACCCGGCCCTCCTTACGCGGGGGAGTCCCGCCTGGTGGGGGTACTCCGGGGGACTCCCGGCCGCGTCGTCTGCTGCCTACCGTGGTGAACGTGATCTGCTGCGCACCATGGAGGATGTGACCGGCACCGCTGCGCGGCCTTGACCAGTCTCGGCTCCCTGCCGATGCGGCCTCGTCGCCGGCGCGGAAGCGGTCACCCGGATGCAGGTTCCCGCCCGTTCACCCGCCCGGGCATTCCCTGTCGGAAGGACCATCATGGCCACAGCCGCCATCGTCGGAGCCGGGCCCGGGCTCGGCCGAGCCACGGCCCGGCGCTTCGGCCGCGAGGGGTTCTCCGTCGCACTGATCTCCCGCACCCAGGCCAAGGTCGACCGGCTTGCCGCCGAACTGACCGCGGAGGGTGTAACCGCCCGCGGCTATGCGGCGAACGTCCGAGACCCGCTGGCGCTGCGTGCCGCCCTCGATGCCGCAGCCGCCGGCCTGGGCCCGGTCGAGGTCCTTCAATTCAGCCCGGCCCCCGCGCGCGAGTTCATGAAGCCGGTGCTCGAGACCACGGCAGAGGATCTCATCGGTCCCGTCGAGCAGTCGGTGTACGGCCCGGTCACCGCGGTTCAGCACGTGCTGCCGGGCCTGCGGGAGCTGGGCCGCGGCACGATCCTGCTCATCAACGGCGGCAGCGCCGCCCGCCCGAGCGGCAGGGTGGCGGGGACCTCCGTCGCCTTCGCCGGGGAGAGCGCCTACGGCCGGATGCTGCACGACGCCCTCGCCCCCGAAGGCATCCACGTCGCGCAGCTGATCATCCCCCGCGGGATCGGCGGCGGCGAGCCCGACCACGAGCCGGACGCCCTCGCCGAGCGCATCTGGTCCCTGCACCGTGACCGCGGCGCGTTCCGCACCACGGTCGGCGAAGCGGCGGCATGGCCACGCGGGACTTCACTCGCCGCGGCCGGACCGCGGCGCTGCTCGGGCTGCCGGCGGCGGGCTACCACAACGGTGGGCGGATCGCGTTCGGACCCGACAGCATGCTGTACGTCACCGTCACCGAACCCGGCGGCAACTACGGCGGGCCCACCGTCGAGGGCATCGCCGAACGAAGAGGGGCGGCCTCTCCGCAAGCGACGACCGCGCCCTCGCCCACGTCACCCAGACCTGGCTCGCCACCACCGACGCCCCCCAGGCCCTCGTCTCCGGACGCTACCGGCGCCACCGGCGGACAGAGAACCCCCACCGAGCCGTGCACGACGAGCAGTTCCAAGACGAGTTGCTCGCCGCCCTGGCAGCCCGTACCGGCGTCGAACTGCCGCGCACCTGAACCCCGCTGCCTCCGACCATCCGCCAGCAAGGAGAACGCCCCCATGACCGTCACCTACGACTTCACCGGCAAGACCGCGTTCGTCACCGGCGGCAGCGCCGGCATGGGCGCGGCCACCGCCCGCGCCTTCGCCCAGGCCGGAGCGAACGTCGCAATCATCGACCTCGACGGCGACGCGGCCGAGCGGTTCGCCGCGCAACTGAAACACGAGGGCCACCGGGCGCTGGGCATCGCCTGCGACGTGTCCGACGAGGATCAGGTCTCCGCAGCCGTCGCCGCGGCCGTCGAGGCGTTCGGCAGCCTGGACATGGCTTTCAACAACGCCGGCATCATGCTGCCCCCGGCCGACTCCGCCGACGAGGACGGCGAGGCGTTCGAGAAGATCGTCGCGGTCAACCTCCGCGGCGTCTGGGCGTCGATGAAGCACGAACTGAAGCAGATGCGTGAGCAGGGGTCGGGCGCCATCGTGAACTGCTCATCCCTCGGCGGCCTCGTCGGCGGCGCCGGCCGCACCACTTACCACGCCGCGAAGCACGGCGTGCTCGGGGCCACCAAGAGCGTCGCCCTGCAGTACGGGCAACGCGGAGTGCGCGTCAACGCCGTCTGCCCCGGCACCATCGCCACCCCGATGGTCAAGCGGATGACCACCGGCGGCGAACTCGACCCCCAGAGCGCCATCGCCGCGATCCCGATGGGCAGGCTCGGACGGCCCGAGGAGATCGCCGCCGCAGTGCTGTGGCTGTGCAGCGACGCCGCCAGCTATGTCACCGGCGTCGCCCTGCCCGTCGACGGCGCGTACACCGCGCAATAGCCCCCGCCAGCGCCCGGACCCCACGCGAGCCGCCGGCCGGGGTCGCCCGGCCATCCCGTCTCTCCCCCAGAGTCCTCGGTGGTCATGTGGCATCCGGTGACGGAAGTGACTCGCCGGTCGTGGGAGCGTACAACTGCGGCAACAGGGCCCCTTGGTGCTCGTCCGGCCGAGGACTGCATGACGTACGTGCCGGGGTCGTCGGCCTCGACGCCCCCGGCGGCGACCGCCCTTGGGCAAGGGCGTGACGTAGCGGGCGGGGAGTCCCGGCTGCCGAGACCCGTCCCGCTCACTGCACCGCTCTCCGCACCACCGAATAGGGCATCAATGGCAATTCCCCGCCGAGGATCACTCGGGCGGCGGAGGAGGGCCGTCCTGGTCCCGGCTCTGCTGCCGGGGCTGGTTGGGGGCGCCGGCGATGGCGTTCTGGAAGCGGGTGCGCAGGCCGTCCCAGCGGGCGTCGTGACGGGCCGCGCGGCGGGTGGCGCGGGCGAGCTTGTGCGGCCGGCGGGTGTAGAAGCGGTGCGCCCAGGGCGATTTGGGGCGGGCCAGTCGGATCGCGCCGACCGCTCCGACCAGGGGGATGACCACGCCGAGCACGCCCATGCGGAACTTGCCCTTGGCGAAGGAGACCACGGCGATGAGGGTGCCGATGACGAGGTTGACCGCCCACAGGAGCACCCCCTGCTGCTGCGGCCCTCCTTGGTCGTCCACGTCGAAGGGGGACGAGCCGATCAGCACCATGCCGACGACCACGGCCGTCAGCACGGTGACCTCGACCGAGGCGCGGCCCTGCTCGCTCCAGTAGACGTCGTGCAGGTGGACGATCAGGGCGAACTCGTCGAGCACCAGACCCGTGCCCATGCCGAACACGATGGCGACCACGGACTTGGCGACCACGCCTCCCTCCACGAAGACCGCGCCGAAGCCCCCGATCACCATGAGAACGACCCCCGGCACCACGTGGTGGATGTGCATCCCGCCAGGGTCGACGTTTCGGAACGGTCCCCGGCCGGCGCGGATCATGCGGGTGATGCCGCGCGTGACGAGGAAGGTGACCACCAGGGCCGCCAGGGCCAGCAGCGGGGGTACCTGTCCGGTGTCGACCGCGGTGAGGGTGAGCCGGCCGTCAGCCATGCCGCGTTTACACCTTTCGTCTGGTTTTAGATGTCTTACGGGTCATTGTCGCGAAGCGCGCAGTGGAGCGATCGGTGCCTCGCCGGTCGGCGGGCGAACCCGGGTCTGTCACATGACCCGAAGAGCACTCCCGTTCCGGGGCGCATTGCCAGCCGACGCGCCGCGGTACGGGCCGCGGGGACAGCCCCCGGCTCGGTGGTGTGAACCAAAGGACCGCTCGGGCCGCCGACCTCCCGTTCGACCACCCTGGGAGATCGGTCGATGACGCTGAGTCGCCCGTCAGGTGCGCTTCCGATGCCGGGTGCAGTATGGAGGTACCGACGATCAGGAGGTGCATGATCATGGCCGAGTTCATGGACGTTCACCACGGGATGAAGGGGATCTCGAGCGAGCAACTGCAGGAAGCGCACCGCGCGGACCGGGCCATCGAGGCCGAGGAGCAGGTGCACTTCAAGCAAGCCTGGGCGGACCCTCAGTCCGGCGAGGTCTACTGTCTGTCGGAGGCGCCGTCGGCGGAGGCGGTGATGCGCATTCACGAGCGCGCCGGCCACCCGGCGGACGAGATCCATCCGGTGCCGCTCACAGCCTGACACCGTGCCCGGCTCGACCCCGGCACGGCCCTGCGTACCCGCCCGACCCCCGAACTCGGCCGGCTGGGATCGGTGCCGGCCCGGTCGGGGGACGGGGGCGCAGTGCCCTCGTGCGCTCTTGGCCTCAGTCGCCGCCGCGCGGTGCGGAGTCCCCCGCGCCCACCCAGAGCATCTGGGTGTCGTCAGCGCCTCCTCGGGGGCCTCTGCGGGAGCGGACCGCGCCGCATATCCCGCGGCGGCCACCAGAGTGCACCGCGAGCCCGATCAGAACGCGTCGGCGGTCAGCTCGACCCGTACTTCTTCTGCAGACCGGCCCGAACGTCGTCGAAGTTCATCACGGGCATGACGGTCACCTTGGCGCCGAGCTTCTGGAAGAGCGGTTCGGCGACGGAGGGCAGGTCGGACGGCTCCTTCAGGTCGAAGACGATGAACGCGGTACGCACCCCGTCCTTCGCCCCGAAGAATGCGCTCTCCGGCTTGACTTGCTCGAGCAGCGACGACATCGTCTCGGGGAGCGTGTTGTCCGTGATCGCCTGGTTCGCCTTCTCGGTGTCCATCTGAGCGGTCAGCAACACCCTCATGGTCTCTCCGCCTCTCGTTTGCCTCTGGGCACGCCCGTGCCCACCTGTCGATCGTCATCGCGATCCCGGGGCTTCGCATCCCGAGTGCGCCAGTGGGTGTACACGCGGGATTCGCGCCGCCTTTCCCGAGGCCAACGTGCCTTCCCCGGCCGCCGCCGTTTCCTCGGCAAAGGATTCCGCATCCCGACAGGAGCGCCCGGCGTCGGTGAGACGAAAGACGTAGCTGATGCCGTGGACCACACCCGCCTGTGGCGGTCTGCATTGTGTGGCGACCGCCCGTAACTCTTCTGCGGTCGCGGGCATGCTCTGCATGGCATTCTTGTTTATCGTGAGCCTAGTGTCTCGTGATCCGGTTGTAGTTACCTGACGGTCGTTGGCGCGTTGGACAGGGCATGGATCTCTCTTTTGAACAGCGGGACGAACTACGGGAATTGGCAGCTTCTCGGGATGTTCCGGCGGATGTGGCACGTCGGGCTCAGATCTTGCTGTGGCTCGCGGAGGGTCGTCGCCGCAAGGACGTCGCGGAGCTGGCCGGCGTTGTGCCGGTCACGGTCGACCGCTACCGGGCCCGCTACGTGCAGCGGGGCATCCCCGGATTGGTCAATCGCCGCCCGGGCGGCGGGAAAGAGCAAGTGCCGCCGCAGACCCGGGGCCGTGTGATCGCGTTGACCAAGACGACCCCGCCGCCGGAGACAGGCTTGTCGCACTGGTCGACGCGCACCCTGGCCGACTACCTCAAGCGGCGGGAGGGCATCGCGGTGTCCTTCCACTACGTCGCCCGTATCTGGCGCGAGGAGAATCTCAAGCCGCACCGTTCGGGCACCTTCAAACTGTCGAAGGACCCGGCGTTCGCGGAAAAGGTGGCCGATGTGGTGGGGCTGTACCTGCACCCGCCCGGTGGCGCCGTGGTGCTGTCGGTCGACGAAAAGACGCAGGTCCAGGCGCTGGACCGGACCCAGCCGGTGCTGCCGGTGGCCTTCGCGGCCACCGAGAAGCGCACCCATGACTACGTGCGGCACGGCACCACGAACCTGTTCGCCGCGCTCAATGTCGCCACCGGCGAGGTCGTCGGCGAGTGCCGGCCGAACCGGAACGGAACAAACTTCCTGGCCTTCCTGAAGAACGCCACCCGGCCGCACACCGGCAAAGAGATCCACGTGGTTCTCGACAACCTCTCCACACACACCACCCCGGAGGTGAAGGCATGGCTGGCGAAGAACCCGCACGTGCACTTCCACTTCACCCCCGTGGGCTCGTCGTGGCTGAACCAGATCGAGATCTGGTTCGGGATCATCACCCGGCAGTCCATCCGCCGCGGCACCTTCGCCAGCGTCAACGTCCTCATCAAGCAGATCCGCGACTACATCAACAACTGGAACGAGACGGCCAAGCCGTTCACCTGGACCGCGACCGCCAACGAGATCCTCGCGAAGGTCCGCCTCACCCAGACCAACGTCAAGAAACTCGTGCGAAACAACTCGAAGTAACACAGACCAGATCACGAGACACTAGG
>NZ_JCANSZ010000093.1:0-16090 GCF_059570535.1 Streptomyces sp. CNP082 | reverse complement strand
TGGGCCGCCGACAAACAGCTCCGCGACGCCGTCTGCGACTTCGCCGCAGACTCCCGCCACGCCAACCCCTGGGCCGCCAGCCTCTACAACCGCGCCCGAACCCGCGGACACGACCACCCACACGCCGTCCGCATCCTCGCCCGCGCCTGGCTGTTCGTGATCTGGCACTGCTGGCAAGACGGCGTCGCCTACGACCCCACCCGGCACAGAGCCCTCCAGACCCTCCTCAACCAAGATCAACCGAACGCGGCTTGACACAGGGCTACTCATGCCCGCACCTCCGCCCCCCGGCCGCCGGCGGCGTCCATCAGGTCGAGCAGTTCGCGCAGCGCCGCCAGCGCCCGCCGCGCCTCGCCCGTCACCTCGGCCAGCGCGGCGGCGTGCCCCACGCGGCCCGACAGCCCCGACTCGGCGCCGCGCACCAGGCGTACGGTGCGCTCGGCCACGGCGCCCTGAAGCCCGGCCGCGACGCGCCGCCGCTCCGCGGCCACCGCCTCGCCGACCCGGGCCGCCACCGCATCCAGCGCCCGCCGCTCCCACCGGCCGCCCTCGCCGCGACGGGCCCGGGCCAGCAGCCCCAGCGCCCACACGGGCAGCAGCCACGGCACGGCGGTAAGCCCCAGCGCCGCCATGAGCACGACGGTGCCCGCGCCGGCCCGCTCCGCGGGATCCGCCGCGACGGCCAGCCCCAGCACGGTCCCCGCCGAGACGCCGACGGCGATGGGCGCGGGCCAGGAGCGGTGCGCGGGGTGCCGGGCGGCGACGGCGTACAGGGCGAGGAGTTCGGCCGCGGCGGCGACCGCGAGGGGGGCCGGCGCCGCGGGGACCGGCAACCCGACCGCGGCCGCCGCCGCCCAGCCGAGCGCTACGGCCACCATGGCGGCCAGCGCCCGCCCGGGCGCGCGGCGCAGCCACAGCAGCGGGGCGGCGTGCAGCACCAGCAGCGGCGCGACACCGGCGGCGGGACTCACCGCGAGCGGCCCCAGGACGCCCCCGCCAAACGCCGCCACCTCCCACCCCAGAACCCGACCCGCCCCGGCCCGCCCACGGCTCCGGACAGGCAAGACGGCCCGCACACACCAACCACCGCCCCCCGAAGGCAGATCGCTCCCCGCACAGTCCGCGGCCGAGCCCGGCACGCCCCAACCCCCGCCGCCCGGCGCCGACTTCTCGTCGGCGCGGCCCGCGAGGACGTCCGGAACGGACCGACCGCCGCGGCTCGCAGGCAGCTCGCCCTCCCTGCGGCACGCGCGGGCGGCGCCTGCGGACCGACCGTCGTCACCCGAGGGCAGATCGCTCTCCGCGTGGACCGCGGATGCCTCCCGTGCTGCCAGACCGCCGGTGCCTTCGCGCGTGTCGCTCGCCGTACGGGCCCGGACCGCGGCACAGGCCGGCCGGCCGCCGCCCCCGAACCCGTCCGAACCCCCCTCACCCGGGCCCGCCGTCAGCCGTCCGCCCGCCGACTCGACCCGCCGCCGCATACCCGCGAGCCCCCGGCCCCCGGAGGCGACGGGCGCCGCCGGGCCGTCCGCCGCCGCGCGCCCGTTGACCACCGTGAGCACCAACTCCCGCCTCCCGTAGTGCAGTCGTACGGTCACGGGCGAGCCCGCCGCATGGCGGATCGCGTTGGTCAGCGACTCCTGCGCCACCCGGTACGCCGCCGCACCCACGCCGTCCGGCGGCGTGACCGGCCGCCCGGTGACCGCAAGAGCCACCGGAAACCCCAGCTCTGCCAGCCTGCCGCACAGCGCGGCCAGCCGCAGGTGCAGCGGACCGTCCTCCGCCTCGCCGCGCTCCGCCTCGCCCCCCGCCGCGTCGACCAGCCGCGCCAGCGCCGCCAGCGCCGCCCGGCCCGTCGCCGCCGCGCCCGCCAGCGCCTCGCCGGCCAGCTCCGGGCGGCTGCCGGCCAGACGCAGCGCCGCGGCGCTCTGTACCGCGACCGCGCTCAGATGGTGCCCGGCCGCGTCGTGCAACTCGCGCGTCAGCCGCTCCCGTTCCGCCGCGGCGGCGGCCTCCTGCTCCCGCGCCACCCCGGCCAGCCGCGCCGCGACCCGCGCCCGCCGCGCCACGCGGTGCCGCCGCAGCCGCCCGCACAGCACGATCAGCAGGTGCACCAGCGCCCCGGCCAGCAGTTCGTCGAGGAGCGCCCACACCGACGCCGCGCCCGCCGCCGGCGCCCCCACGACCACCGTGGCCGCCGCCGCGCCCGCCAACGCCCGCCGTACGCTGCCGTGCACCGCCAGCGAGAACAGGGCGATCCACACCGCTCCCGGCAACGCGGGCACCACCGCCGCCTCCGGGCCCAGCACCTCCGCGACGCCGTCGAGCAGCAGCACCGCGGCCAGCACCCCGGTCGGCCCTCGCCGCCGCCGCACCAGCACCCCCGCCGCCGCGACCACCGCAAGCAGCCCGCCCGCCGCCGCCCAACCGGCCCCCGGCCCACCGGAGTCCGGCCCTGCGACGACGAACACCACCGGCTGCGCCGCCGCCAGCACCGCCGGCACCGCGACATCCGCGGCACCGGGCCACGCCCGCGCCCCCCGGCCCCCCGCCCGGCCCTCCGTCCGCTCCATCCCGTCAGCGTACGGCCGCCCGGCCGGCGCCCCCCTCCTCCCGAAGGCGGAGACGCCCCCCGCCGGCTGTCCGACCCCGGTGCACACCCGGGCACGACGCGCGCGCCCCCGCCGCCGCGATCTGCTTGCCGTATGACGGACGACGCCCACGCGCAACCCGCCGCGGCACCCGACGACCAGGCCGGGGACGCCCCCGCACCCGGCACCGCCCACACCACCCGCTTCGCCCGCCGCACCCTCGTCAGGGGCGGCCTCGCCGTGACCGCCGCCGCCGCAGGCGGCTCGGCGCTCGCGACGGGCGCCGACCTCGCCCGCGCACGGGAAACGGCCCCGGAGGAAGACGTGATCACCGTTCCCGGCGAGAAACCCCTGCGCACCAACATCCCCGTCGCCCGGGACTCCAGGGCCGCCGGCGGTGCCTGCCTCGCCCTCGCCACCGCGGAACCCCCGCCCCCGCACGGCTGGTACGCCACGTACGCCGTCGACGTCCCGGCCGCCGGCGTGCACCGGCTGACCGCCGTCACCACCGCTCCGGTCGAGCAGCCGCACGCCGCGGAGCCCGGCTCGTATCTCCACCTCACCGTGGGCGACGCCCCGCGCAGGCCGCTCGCCGGCTCCCAGCCGCACTGGTACGAATCCCCGCCCGCCTGGGGCGACCTGGCCCACCTCACGCTCGGCGACATCGAGCTGCGCCGGGGCCGCAACCTGATCACCTTCACCGTCGAAGACCCCGTCGTCCTGGAGGACTTCACCGGATACCGCTTCCTGCTCGACGAGTTCACCCTCACCCTGGCAGCCCTCACCCTGCGCACCGTCCACCTCGGCGACCCGGACTCCGGCCTCGGCCACTGGCGCGGCGACGAACCCGCCGCACTGCACTTCGGCCTCGGCGGCACGGCGCGGCAGGAACGTACGGTCGCGTACACCCTCCTCGACTACCACTCCGCCACCGTCGCCACCGGCACCGCCACCATCCCGGCCGGCGCCGCGACCGCCACCGCCCCGCTGCCCCGCGACCTGCCGCCCGGCAACTACCGCGTCCGGGCGGCACTGGACACCGCCCCCGCCGCCCAGGTCACCGGCCGCTTCGCGCGGCTGCCCGAGCAGCGCCCGGCCACCGGGCCCGCCGGCCGCTTCGGCGTCAACGTCGCCTCCTTCGCCCTCCTGCCGCCCGCCCGGCTCGACGCCTTCGCCGCCGGCATGAAGGAGATGGGCGCCTCCTGGATACGCGACGGAAGCTCCTGGCCGGCCGCGCAGCGCGAACCCCGCGGCCCGTACGACAGCGGCCTCTACGGCCGCACCGTCCGCGCCTTCCACCGCCACGGCCTCCGGGTACTGGAGGTCGTCTCCCCGCCGCCCGCCTGGGCGATGAGCGAGACCTCCGTACCGCTGCCCGACGACCTGCGCGACGCCTACCGCTGCGCCGCGCACCTCGCCGGCAGCGGCAACGCCACCGTCGCCGACGCCCTGCACCTGTCCAACGAGCCCGACGTCGACGACACCGCCGCCACCGGCGACCAGCACGCGGCCTACGTCAAGGCCGCCGCCCTCGGCATCGCCGACCGCCCGCACCACCCGCCCGTCGTCCTCCCCGGCATCGCCACCGCGGGTCCCTTCCAGGACCTCATGCTGCAGAACGACGTCACCCGCTACGCCGACGCGTGGAGCTTCCACGGCTACCCGCCGCCCGGCGAGGATCCCGAGTTCCCCGCCGCCGCCGAAGAGCAGCGCGAACTGCGCGACACCTACGGACCCGGGCTGCCGATGTGGATGACCGAGTGCGGGGCGATGCTCCCGGCGGAACCCGGTCGCGACCTCACCCACGACCGGCAGGTTGTCCAGGCCCGCTACCTCGTGCTGTCCACCGTCGAGAGCCTCGCCGAGGGCACCGACCGGCACTTCTGGTTCTGCGCCCCGCCCTGCACCGACGACGGCGTGTCCTTCGCGCTGCTCAGCCGGGAGTTCCAGCCGTGGCCCGCGTACAGCGCGTACGCCGCCATGACCGCCCTGCTCGGCGCGGCGGACTACGTCCGTACCCTCACCGAACTCCTCCCGGAGGCGGCCGGTTTCGTCTTCCGCGACGGGCCGCGGACCGTGACCGTCGTCTACGCCCCGGGCCCCGGCCCGGCCGACGTGCCGGTGCCTGCGACCGCCGGCGGGCGCATCGAGCGCTACGACATCATGGGCGCGCACCGAGGGACGCACGCGCGCTCCGCCGCCGGCACGGTGCGCGTCCCGGCGGCGCCCGATCCGTACTACCTGGTCGGCGAGACCCGCCACCCGGTCAGCGAGGCCCCCGGGCAGCGCCCGGCGGTCCGCCGCGCCCGCGGCGGCCGGCCGTCGGCGGCGGAGCACATCGTGCTCGGCCAGCGCTTCGCCGCCGCCAACGCCGCGCCCGGCAAGGCCGACGGCGACGCCCCGCTGCCGCACGGCTACCGGCTGACGGGCGTCACCCGCATGTCGGTCGACGTCTACAACTTCGGTGCCGCCCCGCAGACCGTCGCGGTCCGCGGACGGGCCTTCGGCGGCTGGGCCGTCGCACCCGCGGGCGCCGCGGAGGTGACGGTGGGGACGATGGGCCGCGAGACCGTGGAGTTCACCGTCACCGCGGGCCCGAAGGTGCGGCGCGGCGTCGACTACCCGCTGGCCTTCGAGGCCACCCTCGCCGCGGACGCGGCGGCGGTCCCCCCGTCCGTCTCCCGCATCCAGTACGCGACCCGACGCCGGCCGGGCCGCGCGGTGCCGCTGGCGCCTCGCGTCGACCGGCTGTCGCCGAAGGACGGCACGACTGCCGCGGGCCCCGCGGTGAGGCTGCGGGCCCGGGTGACGGACCGCACGTCGGGCGTCGCCCGCGGTGGCACCGGGGTCGAGGTCGACGGCCGCCCCGTGCCGCACCGCTTCGACCCGGCCACGGGCCGGCTCACGGCGGCGCTGACGCTGCGGCCTGGGCGGCACACGGTACGTATCCGCGCCCGGAACGAGGCGCACGCGGCGGTGCTGGCGACGACGACGTTCACCGTCCGCGGACGCGGCTGACCGCGAGCGTTCCAGCGCTCCCGCACGGCGGGGACGGCCGCTGACCGGGGGAGTGGCGAGCGCCGCGGGGGCGCGGGCATCGCCGAAGGCGGCCGTCCACCCACCGGCGGCGGGTGCCGCGCCGCCGTACCCCGATCCGGTCCCGGCCCGCGGACACGTCCGAAACCTTCAAGACCCGCGCCCGCGCCGCTGCCATCGTGGACGTATGACCGCAGACCTCTCCGCCGCCGCCTCGTTCATGGCCACGCACGCGCGGCTCCTCGACCGCCGCCGCTTCGAACTGCTGCTCGGCGAGACGGACCCCGCCGCCGTGCTCGCCGCCGTCGACGGCTACCGCAACCCCGACGGCGGCTACGGCTGGGGCCTGGAGCCGGACCTGCGGGCACCGGAGAGCCAGCCCGGCGGCGCGCTGCACGCCTTCGAGGCGTTCATCGACGCCGCCCCGGCCACCACCCCGCACGCGGCGCGGCTCTGCGACTGGCTGCTGTCGGTCACGCTGCCCGACGGCGGGCTGCCCTTCGCGCTGCCCGTGGCGGACACCGCCGGCTGCGCGCCGTTCTGGGCGCAGGCCGACCCGGCGGTCTCCGCCCTGCAGAGCACCGCGTTCGCCGCCGGCACCGCCCTCCGGCTGGCCGCGTACGACCCCGCCGTCGCCGCCCACCCGTGGCTGGAGCGGGCCACGCGCTACTGCCTGGACGCCGTCGAGGACATCGGGGACAAGCCCCACGCGATCGAGCTGTCCTTCGCCATCCGCTTCCTCGACGCCGCCTCCGACACCCGCCCGCAGGCCACCGCCCTGCTGGAGCGGCTGCGCCCGCTCATCCCCGGCGACGGGGTGCTGCCCGTCGCGGGCGGCGCGGAAGGCGAGGCGATCCGGCCGCTCGACGTGGCCCCGGACCCCGGCCGCCCCGCGCGCATCCTGTACGCCCCGGAGGTCATCGACGCCGAGCTGCGCAGGCTGGCCGCGGAGCAGCAGGAAGACGGCGGCTGGCTGGTCGACTTCGGCTCCTTCTCACCGGCCGCCGCGCTGGAATGGCGCGGATACCGTACGGTCGCCGCGGTGGCCGTGCTGAAGCGGAACTCCCTGCTCTGAGCCGCCCCGCCCGGCTCAGCCGCGGACCGCCGCGCGCGGTGCGGCGGCGCGGCCCGGCCCGGGTGCCTGCGGGGTGCCGGCGCCGGGTGCCGCCTCGGCCGCGGCGGCGAGTGCGTCGACGGCCGACTCCACGAAGGCCCGGACGAGCGGCGTCTCGTGCCCCGTACGCCAGATCAGCCCCCAGACGCCCATCGGCTGCTCCGTGATCGGCACGTACGCGATGCCCTGCCGCGGGAAGTGCCGCACCGCCTCGCCGTGCACCATGCACACCGCCTCCCCGGCCGCGACCACGGCCTGCGCCTCCTGGAACGTGGCGACCTTCGGCCCGTCGGCCGGGATCGGCCGCCCCGACGGCGTACGCGCCGGCAGCAGCGACTCCATCCAGTACGCCGGGACCGGGCACGCCGGCTGCGGGAACACGCAGTCCGCGAGTTCCTCAAGGCTCACGGAGGCGCGGGCGGCGAAGGGGTGGCCCTCGGCGACCATCAGCACCTGCGGCTCGCGGGCCAGCACCGGGCCGACCGTCAGGTCCGGCTCGCGCACCGGGAGCCAGGCGACCTCCAGGTCCACCTCGCCCGCCCGCAGCATCCCGAAAGGGTCGCTGAAGACCACCTCGCGATAGCGCAGTCCGACACCGGGGTAGCGGGCCTTGAAGTGCGCGAGGACCGACGCCTGGTCGAACGCCTGGGCGCCCATCAGCCCCAGCGTGAGCACCCCGGTCGTGCCGCGGGCCGCCGCGGTGGCGGCGTCGATGCCGTCCTGGATCCGCCGGTAGCCCGCCCTCAGATCGTCGTGGAGCTGCGCCCCGATGGCCGTCAACTGCACCCGGCGGCTGGTGCGCTCGAACAGCGGCGCGCCGATGCGGCGCTCCTGCTTGGCGACCGACTGGCTGACGCGCGCCTGCGTGACGTGCAGCCGCTCCGCGGTGCGGCCGAAGTGCAGCTCCTCGGCGAGCGCGAGGAAGATCTCAATGTCCCGCAGCCCTCCCGCACCCCCGCATCGCCTGGCCGTGGCCGGAAACCGGCACCGCCCCGGGAGCGTATCCCGCCTGTCCCGCCGCCGTCACCCTCAGGCCGCCGCCCCGTGACCTGCGGCGGAGGCGGGCGCGGCGGCGGAAGCAGGGGCGGTGGCCGCCTCGCGGCGGGCCGCGGCGCCGTCGACGAGCCGCAGCAGCGAACCGGCGCCCGGCCGCCCGCCGACGACGCTGACGCCGACGCCGTGGCGCGCCGCCTCGCACGCCACCGCCCGGCTCAGCGCCACCACCGCGCAGGTGCCGGCCCGGTCCAGCGCGGCACCGGGCGCCCCCGGCGGGGCGACCGAGCCGCAGAGCTGCAGCAGATGCCCGGAGCGCTGTTCGTACAGCAGCGGCAGCACGGCCTGGGCGACCCAC
This sequence comes from Streptomyces sp. CNP082, assembly GCF_059570535.1. Classification (NCBI taxonomy): domain Bacteria; kingdom Bacillati; phylum Actinomycetota; class Actinomycetes; order Kitasatosporales; family Streptomycetaceae; genus Streptomyces; species Streptomyces sp. CNP082. The sequence goes on along the minus strand of NZ_JCANSZ010000093.1, from coordinate 7,998 downwards.
AGCGGGACGAAGAACCCGGACTCCAGCCGCGCCCGCGCCGCCGCCTCGGGAATCCACCCCACCGGCGCGGCGGCGTCCCCGGCAGCAGCGCCCCCGCCGTCGGCCGGGGCATCGGCCGCGGTGCCGTCGCCGGGACGGGAGCGCGGCGGGCGGGCGTCGTTGACGATCGCGTCGAGGCGCCCGAACCGGTCGGCCGCCGCGCGCACCGCGGCGTGCACCGACCAGTGGTCGGCCACGGGAAGGGCCCGTACGAACAGCCTGCGCCGGTGCTCGTCGTGCCGCGCCAGCAGCCGCTCCCGGGCGGCCTCGTCCGGTACGACGGCGGCGACCCGTTCCCCGCGCGCCAGCGCCGCCGCGGTCACGGCCCGCCCCGCGCCGTGTCCTGCCGTGGTGACGAACCAGACCCTGCCCGTACGTGCGGTGGCGGTCATCGACCCTGCGCCCCCTTCGGTGGCTCGCATGTGCTCCTGCCGGTTTCGCTTGCACGGACCAGCCTCGGCGTGGGGCGCCCGGCGAACAACGACTGATCCGGCAACGGCGGATAACCCGTCGGTTATGAATCGCCCGCCCTCATCGATAACCGAGGGGTTATGGCACGTTCCGGGATCGGCCGTTGTTCCCCGGCCGGGGCGCGGCGAGGCTGGGGCCATGAGTTCACCGGTGGAGATCACCGTCGTACGCGATGCGGCGACGGCCGCGGCAGCCTGGCGCGCGGTCGTCGCCGCCGCGCGGGCGGCGGACCTGCCCGGCGTTCCGGCGCCGGTACGGGAGGAGGCCCTCGCCGGACTGCGGGGGGACGCCCCGGCCGGCGGCATGACGCCGCCGTCGTGGGCGGCCACGGGGGCGGAGGGCGACGTGCTGGCCGTCGCGGAGGCACGGCCGTCGACCTCGCCCGGCCCGTCCCCGCGGACGGCGGAGCTGCAGCTCTACGTCCGTCCCGCCGACCGCCGCCGCGGCACCGGCACCCTGCTGCTGGCCACCGTCGCCGCCGCGGCCCGGGCGGAGGGCTGGGCCGCCCTGCTTGCGACGGCCCCGGCAGGCACGCCGGCTGAGGTCTTCTGCCTGCGCCACGGCCTCGTCCGCGAGCGCGTCATCCACCACCTGCTGCTGCCGCTGGCGGAGGTGCACCGTGCCTGGCTCGCGGAGCTGGTCTCCGCCGACCCCCCGGGCTACCGCCTCGCCACCTGGTACGTCCCCGCCGCCCCGGCGCCGGGAACTCCCGGACCCCGTACCGGACCCGCCCCGGCCGGCGCCGGCCCCGGCGGCCTCGCCGCGGCCGTCCCGGGCCTCGCCCTCGGCACCCCCGCCGGCGCACCGGAACCCCGCGGCGGCCGGCTGCTGACGGTGGCCGCCCTGCATGCCGGCACCGGGGCCGTCGCCGGCTACACCGAGGTGCTGATCCCGCCGGCCCCCGCCCCGCGCGCACAGCGGTGCCACCTCACCGTCGTACCGGCGCACCGCCGCCGCGGCCTCGGCCGCTGGGTCACGGCCGAGATGCTGCGCCGGCTGCACACCGAGCACCCGCAGATCAGCGAGATCGAGACCGCCGCCGCCGACCGCGACACCGCGGTCCTCGCCCTCGACGAACAGCTCGGCTTCCGCCCGTACCGCCGCACCCACGCCTACCGGCTGCACCTGCCCGGCTGAGCGCGCACTCCCGGCCTCAGCCGGGCGGTGCGGTCGCGGCGAGCGAGCCGAGGAGTGCGAGGGCCCGGCTGCTGGGCGAGCCCGGCTCCGCGTGGTAGACGACCAACTCCTGCCCCGGGGTGGCGCGTACGTCGAACGTCTGCATCGTCAGCGTCAGCGGACCGACGTCGCGGTGCACGAACCGCTTGTGCTCCAGCGCCTTGCCGCGGGCGTCGTGCCGCGCCCACAGCTGTGCGAACGCCGGACTCGACGCCAGCAGCCCGGCGAGCACCTGCCGCACCCGCGGATCGTCCGGCGCGGCACCGAGACCCAGCCGGAACCCGGCCACGGAGTTGCGCGCCACGTCGTGCCAGTCACGGTAGAACGACCGGGCGGCGGGGTCGGTGAACACGACCTCCATGAGGTTGCGCGAGTGCGTCCAGCCGAGGAAGAGCGCGTCGGCGACGGCGTTCGAGGCGAGGACATCGTACGCGCGGTTGTGGACGACCGCCGGGTTGTGCGGCCAGGCGTCCAGCAGGGCCAGCAGGTTCGGCTCCACCCGGTCCGGCACGGCGGCGGCACGGGCGCGCGGCCCGAGGCCGGCCAGCCGGAACAGATGCAGCCGGCTGTCCTCGTCCAGCCGCAGCGCGGCGGCGAGCGCGTCGAGGACCTGCGCAGAGGGCGACCGCTCCCGGCCCTGCTCCAGCCGCACGTAGTAGTCGGCGCTGACCCCGGCCAGCAGGGCCACCTCCTCGCGCCGCAGGCCCGGCACCCGGCGGTGCCCGGTGGCCGGGAGGTTCGCCGCGGCCGGGGCGACGCCGGCCCGCCGCGCGGTGAGGAAGGCGCCCAGCTCCGTACGTGCCATGCCGCCATGCTAGGCGCGGCGCCCCCGGCCGTGCCTGGGTGCGCCGCACCCAGGAGGAGCCCGCCGCTCCCGCGGACCCCGCGGGCGGTCCAGCCTCGTCACCATGACCACACAGCACGCGGAACAGACCCCCGCCGGCCCCAAGACCGTCCTCGTCACCGGCGCCAGCAGCGGCATCGGCGAGGCCGTCGCCGCCCATCTCGCCACCGAGGGCCACCGGGTGGTGGCCGGCGCCCGCCGCACCCGCCGCCTCACGGCCCTGGCGGAGCGCACCGCCGCCGCCACGGCCCGCGCCGGCGGCACGCTGGAGCCCGTACGCCTCGACGTGACCGACCGCGCGGACGTCGAGGACTTCGTCGCCGGCACCATCACCGACCCCGGCGCCGCCGAGGCCATGCGCACCTACCGCGCCCACGCCATCGCCCCCGGCGCCATCGCCGCCGCCGTCTCCTACGCCCTTGCCCAGCCGCCGGAGGTGGACGTCAACGAGATCGTCGTACGCCCGGCCCACCAGCGCTGACACCCGCCGGGAAGCCTTACTGCGAGGCGCGGACGGTACGTTGGGCGGATGACACAGGCAGCGGCGGGACCGCCCGCAGACCCGGGGACGACCGAGGACGCACAGGAGCTGCGCTCCCGCATGCGCGCGGACCTCCGCGCCGCGATGAAGGCCCGCCGGCGCGAGGCGGTCTCCGCGCTGCGCACCGCACTCGCCGCCGTCGACAACGCCGAAGCCGTCGAGGCCCCCGACACCGCGGCGGAGCAGGGGAGCGAGCACGTCGCCGGGGCCCACGCCGGCGTCGGCGCGGCCGAGGCGGCCCGGCGGGTGCTCTCCGCCGACGACGTACGCGCCGTGCTGCGGGCGCAGATCGCGGAACGCCGCACCGAGGCCGAGGTCTACGAGACGGGCGGCCACGGCGACGCCGCGGCCCGGCTGCGCAGCGAAGCCGACACGCTCGAGGCGTACCTGCCCCGCTAGGCGGCCTGGTTGCCGGGGCGTACGGGCGACGGCGGGACCGGTCGGGCGTACGACGTCCGGTGGGCGCTGCCGATACACGTCCTACCGGCCATCGCAGTCAACCGGCCCGGGCGGCAGGGGAGTTCGGACGGGCGATGTCAGTGCCCCTCGGCACACTGGGGGGCGTACGACACGTCCGACGAACGGAGGCGACGATGGCGGACGACCCCGCCGAGGTGACCGCGGCCCAGGCATACCGCCGGCTGGTGCGCAGCGCGCAGGCGGCGCTGGCCGAGCCCGGCGGCCACGGGCTGGCCGCGGCGGTGCTGGCCGGACCGCTGGCCGACGCGGACCGGGCACTGGCGGCGGCAGGGCTGGCCGGGAACGAGCCGCGGTTCTTCGCCGCCGTACGCCACGTGACGACGATGCCCGCCGCCACGCCCGGCCCCGCACCGAGGTAGACCGAGGCACCACGCAGCGGCGCGGCACCCCGGCGGCCTGCCGAAACCGCACCGGTGGCCGGCCGCGAGCGCCGCGGACACGAGCGCCCGCAGCCCACCGCCGTGCTCCCCGCCACCACCGGGCGGCGCCGCCGCGTTGCCGCGCGGCGCAGCCGCCCGTACGCGGGACCCCTCCCGAGGGCCGTGCCGCAGAATCGGAGCCGGCAGGCCGCCCGGCGGTGTCCGTACGCGACCGACCCGCCAGCACCCCGCAGCGCTCCTCGTGACCACGGCCTTCCGCTCCGCCCGGACACCGCCGGCACCACGGCCTGCGCCGACGACGTCGGCATCCAGGGAAGGGGACGGCACACCATGAAGACGATCGCCCGTATCGCCATGACGTCCGTGCTGGCGCTCATCGCGGTCCTCGGCCTCGCCGCCTGCGAGGACGACTCCAGCCGGGCAAGGAGAACGACGCCAAGCAGAGCAACTACGACGCCCTGGTGGCGAACCAGCCGGCCGGGAAGATGGACTACTCGCCGACCCGCGAGGCCATCAACGACTGGGTGAAGACCTGGGGCAAGCGGGGCAAGCTGTCGTACGTCTACATCCAGAACGGCAAGGGCGAATACGGGTACTTCGTCATGAAGGGCCTGCCCGTGCCCCGCTGCAAGAAGCTCACGCCGACCGAGGCGGTGGACTCCTCGTCGAACGGCAAGGTGGTCGTGGCGCAGCCGGGCATGGACGGCACGTACGACTCGGGTTCGGCGTGCAGCGCCTACTTCGGCTTCGACGCGACGACCGGCGCGTACATGGAGTTCACGGTCGGGATGAACCAGTCGTTCTTCCTCTTCGACCAGCCCATGAAGATGCCGGAGTACGCCGACGCCACCCAGCTCGGTCCGACGTCGGCGGAGGACGTCGAGAACTGACCGTGGCAGACACGCTGCCGGCCCCGCCGCCCCGGAGGGGAGCCGAGCGTCCCCGCTCGCCGCAGCCCTCGGCGACCGCGGGGACGCGGCGCTGGCGGGCTGATCTCCTCAGCGGGCGGCGGTCCGGTGCTCGCGGTGCCTCCGGGCCTCGTACAGCATGATCGAGGCGGCCACCCCGATGTTCAGCGAGTCGACCGTACCCACCATGGGAATGCGCACGCGCCGGTCCGCCTGAGCCAGCAGGTCCTCCGGCAGGCCCTCCCGCTCGCTGCCGAGCAGGAACGCGAGCGGGGGATCGTACGCGGCACCCCAGTGGTCCGCATCCGCGGAACCCGACGTGGCTATCACGGCGACACCGTGCTCCGCGGCCCAGGAGAAGAACTCCGCGGCATCGGGGGTGTGCACCACGTCAACGGCGAAGAGGGACCCCATGCTGGCCTTGACGGCCGCCGGCGCATACGGGTCCACCGTGTCCCCGATCAGGATCACACCGGCCCCGCCCACGGCGTCCACGGTGCGGATGATCGTGCCGAGATTGCCCGGATTGGCGATGCAGTGCAAGGCGACGAACACCGCCTGCGGCCGAACGCTCAGGGTCTCCAGCCCACCGGTCCGGCTGCGCAGGATCGCGGCGATACCGCTGGGCCCGTCACGGTCGATGAGACGCTGGAAGAGCTGCGCGCCGAACCGTGCCACGGCCACGCCCGAGCGCTCCTGCTCCTCGACCATGCGCAGCGCAGGCTGATGCGTGAGCAGGCCGGGGGCGACGAGAAGCGTGTCGATCTCCCAGCCCGCCTCGACGGCGTACCACACCGGCTGCAACCCTTCGACGACGAACGCACCCTCGCGCCGCCGGTGTTTGCGGTTCGCAAGCAGCTTCACCCGCTTCGCGAGCGGGTTGGCGGCGCTGCTGATCGTGTCGGTCATGACGCTCTTCCACAGTCGCGGTCCGGATGAGCGTATCGGAGCAGGTGGGAAGCGGCAAAAGCGCGGTGGACGCGACGGTCGCGGGGGCGCCACGACCACGGTCCCTCACCCCCTCACCGCTCACCCCTCACCGCAGGGAAGGCGAATCGTCGTACCAGGACGCCAGCTCCTTCTTGGAGAGCTGGATCACGACGATCAGAGGAATGACCGGAGGGATTCCGGCCCCGCCGCCTTCCGCGGAAAGTAGCGCCATGCACCAGGAGGCGATCAACAGCCGCTCGACCACGATGACCGTGTATCGCGGCCAGCCGAATCGCCGCCCGATCAACAGCACGGCGCATACCGCGAGCAGCGCCGCTGCCAGAAAGGATGCGTAACCAAGGAGGTACACCAGACCGGAGACCTCCCGGCCATGGTCCTCGTCTTCCTGGGCGACATACAGCACCAACCAGCTGCCAAAGGCGTTGGCTGCAACCTGAACCCAGATCAGCACCACCAGCCACGTGACAGAACGGGGCCTGCTTTCCTGCAGAACCCCGGGCTGGAACCGGGCTTGGTCCATTTCCCACGCTCCTCGCCATCGGTCCGACGCCGGGAGCGTAGGGCGTACGCCCCGGGACCCCTCCCACGTGCCGCCGAACTGCCTGCGAACGCGAGCCGCAGGGGGTGAATTCGGAGAAGGCCGAGACGGGCGCCGACGACACCACACGCCCCCGGGCCCTGACGGGACCGGCACGGATGCCCACGCCCCACCCGTCAGAGCGCCCCTCCGCCCCCAGACGCCGGCGCCAGGCCGCGCTCCGGGTGCAGCCGCGCCAGCCAGGGCAAAGACTCAGGTGGCCTGTGTCCTATGTGTAGTTCGGCTGGGTTTCTGCTCAACTGCTGCTTGAGTGTGGGTGGTGTGGTCGCCAAGTGGGTGCCAAGTCGTTGGTGTGTGGTGGCCAAGTGGGGTGGTGGATGGTGGGTGGGTGTGGGTGTGTGTGGTTGGTGGTGTGTGGGTGTTGTTGGGAGGGTGTTGTGGAGATTCGGGTTCTGGGTCCGTTGTGTGGTGTGGTGAATGGGGGGTCGGTTGTTCCGTCTGCGGGTAAGCCGCGTCAGGTGTTTTCGTTGTTGGCGTTGTATCCGGGGCGGGTTTTGCCGGTGTCGGTGTTGATGGAGGAGGTGTGGCGGGCTGAGTTGCCGGCGTCGGCGATGACGACGTTGCAGACTTATATTATGCAGTTGCGTCGTTGTCTGGGTTCTGCGTTGGGGGGTGGTGGGTCGGAGCGGGCGAAGGGTGTGCTGGCGACGCGGCATGGGGGGTATGTGTTGCAGGTTCCGGCGGAGTCGGTGGATGTGTTTGTGTATGAGCGGTTGGTGGGGGAGGGGCAGGGGGCTTTTGAGCGGGGGGAGGATGAGCGGGCTGCGTGTTTGTTCCGGGAGGCTTTGGGGTTGTGGCAGGGGCCGGCGTTGGTGGATGTGCGGCTTGGTCCGGTGATGGAGATTGAGGTGTTGCGTCTTGAGGAGTCGCGGTTGGTGACTGTGGAGAGGCGTATTGATGCGGATTTGCGGTTGGGCCGGCATGGTGAGTTGATTGCTGAGCTTGTTGATTTGATTGCGCGTCATCCTCAGCATGAGGGTTTTCATGCGCAGGCGATGTTGTGTTTGTACCGGTCGGGGCGGCAGGCTTCTGCGTTGGATGTGTACCGGAGGCTTAGGGCGCGGTTGATTGAGGAGTTGGGTGTGGAGCCGTCGCCGCCGTTGCAGCGTTTGCATCAGGCGATGCTTGCGGTGGATCCGGAGCTTGATGTGGTGGCGGGTCCGCGGCGTGGTTCGACGTTTGACCGGTATGCGGCGTGAGGGCCGGGGTGCTGCGGGGTGCAGGCCCGGGGCGCCGGCTGCTGGCTGCTGGCGGCTGAGTGCTGAGTGCTGAGTGCTGGTCGCTGTCTGCTGAGTGCTGTCTGCTGAGTGCTGGTCGCTGACTGCTGTCTGCTGAGTGCTGTCCGCTGCTGCGGGTTCGCGCTGCGCGGGTGTGGACTTGTTGTGTTCGCGTGCCTGTGCAGGCACGGCACCCTCGCCCGGATTGCTGCCGGGGTTGCTGCCGGGGTTGCTGCCGGGGTTGCTGCCGGGGTTGTTGTTGGGGTTGTTGTTGGGTTTGGTGTGTCTGTTGGGGTTGTTTGTGAGTAATTGTCAAGAGCTGTGGATCGGGGGCGGAGATGAGGGCGTGGGTGCCCTCGTTCTGTCGTGATTCCTTCGATGGTTCGGTGAGTG
>NZ_JCANSZ010000092.1:0-16396 GCF_059570535.1 Streptomyces sp. CNP082 | reverse complement strand
CACTGGACCGTCGAGGCCCTGCACCACGTGCGGGACGTCACCTACGCCGAGGACGCCTCCACCGTCCACACCGGCACCGCACCCCGCGCCATGGCCACCTTCCGCAACCTCACCGTCGCCCTGCTCAAGATCCTCGGAGCCGCCAACATCGCCAAGACCACCCGGGCAATCCGCGACCAGCCCGAACGAGCCCTCCCACTCCTGGGAATCACCAACAACCCAGACACCCAAGGAACTTGATCAAGCCCTGTGCGGGACCTCGATGGGGTTAGCACCCTTGCCGGAGACGATGTGTACCCGGGTGGCTGACGTCATGCACGAGTCGGCGCTCGCTCGACTTCGCGACGTCATGCGCCTCGACCTCGGATCCGACTGGGAGCCGGCAGTGGCCAGGTAGCCGCGCTGGCGGAGGCAGAGCCTCATCACGCGCCGGGCCCGGGGCACGGCGTGCTCCGGAAGAAGGGCTTGCCGTGTCAGCTGCGGGATCCTCACAGTCAGTTGGGGCGGGTGGCGTTCCACGGCCTGCGTCGAAGTCCGCGGTGGCGTGGCAGGTGGGGAACGAAGCCGCCCCCGCCTGTGGTGGTGTGTGGAGCCGCAACGGTATTCACTGCACGAATCCTCATGCGGAAATATTTCGCCCCTTCTCGGTGTTGGCCTTCTCCAGGGCGAGGAGGGGATGGTGTCGGGTCTGAAGTTGTTCCGTACGAGCACGGTGGACGGCGGCGTGGCCGAGGTCGCGTCGCGTCTTGCTGAGGTCGAGGCGGATGTGCAGGGCCTGGTCGAGGCGCACATGGAGACGCTGCTGGGGGTGCGGTTCCTGGCGAGTGAGTACGGCACCGGGCCGGTGCACGGGGGCCGGATCGACTCGCTCGGCTTGGACGAGAACGGGTCGCCGGTCGTCGTCGAGTACAAGCGGGGTGTCGAGGCTGGGGTGATCAACCAGGGCCTGTTCTATCTGGCGTGGCTGATGGATCACCGGGCCGAGTTCGAGCACTTGGTCCGCGACCGGCTCGGGGTGACGGCCGCGTCCCAGGTCCTGTGGAGCGGGCCGCGTCTGATCTGTATCGCCGGCGACTTCACCCGCTACGACGTGCATGCCGTGCGGGAGCACCGCAGGTCGATCGATTTGGTCCGCTATAGGCTCTTCGGTAGTGACCTGATCGGTCTTGAGACCGTGGCGTCCGTGAGTGGCGGCATGCAGGTGGCCCGCCGGACACGCCGCAAGGTGGTTGCCCGGGCGGCGGCTGACTTTCAGGGCGCGGCGATGGTGGAGTTGGCGGGCGCGGTCGATGAGGCGCTGCTCGGGCTCGGGGACGGGGTGACCCGTATCGAGCGCAAGCAGTACCGGGCGTATCAGCGGCTGCGGAACTTCGCCTGCCTCATCCCGCCTCAGCAGACCAAGGTGCTGGTCTATCTGAAGGCTGACCCGAAGGATGTCGATCTTGTTCCGGGCTTCACCCGGGACGTGTCCGGTCTCGGTCATCACGGGACTGGTGATCTGGAGGTGCAGCTCCGTACGCCGAGGGACGTGGAGCGGGCGCAGGACTTGTTCCGGGCGAGCTACGCGGCGGCATGATCGAGTGCCACCGGCTCGCACCTGGTGATCTGTGCCTCGTGTTGTGTCTGCTATCGGAGGCGTGGGCCTTTCGAAGTCCGGCCTGGGGGTGGAGGTGGGTCTCCGTGGGGCGTGGGATCGCCGGTTTGACCATGCTGGCGATCCCGGTGCTGTGTTGCTCGGCGCGCGAGGTGGGTGAATTAGCGTGAACGGCTGGCGGGTCGGGCGGCCGTGACCGGTGGGCCGGCCGGCGCGCTGGCGGTGAGGTGGGTCCTGTGCGAGCGGCCCGGCTGGGCAGCTGCGCGTGGCGGTGTCGTGGGCGAGGCTTTCGCAGAGATCGGCCAGTAGCGCAGTGGGGGTGTGCGGGGATGTGTGACGACCCAGGCGGGTCGGTCTGGGCCGGGGTTGGCCCGGATGGTTCAGGTGCCCGGGTTCTGGCTCGGGTGCTGTGCGGTGACGGCATTGAACTGGAGGCCCGCGGCCCCGCCGGGGGATGTCCAGTGGATCTCTCGCCGGTCCATGGTGCGCTTCCATCCGGCGTCGGTGAGCGGCTGGGTGGCTGCGGTTGCGCGATAGTCCGGGGAATTCCCAGGATTGTAGTTACGGCAGGTCTGCCGTTCCCCGGAAAGAGTGACCCCTGCGGTGGGGCGGCTTCGCGTTTTTCACGAAGGCGGAGATTCCTCTGCCCGGGATTGACCGCATCGTGGAGCATAGTGAGAGTGTGGTGGCGCTTTCGTTGCGTGAAGTGACCGGTAGGGGCGTCCGCGTGCGCTAGGGCCGAGAGTTCCTGCTTCCGTTCTCACGATTGTCAGCTCATGCGGTAGTCCGTGCGGCGGGTCTAGCGTGCGAATGCACGAAGATGGGCCCCAAGTTGGCTGGCGCTCGCGTCGGGACCCATCTCCTCGTGCTTTCACCCGACGCACCAGGAGGTACGGAAGTGATGCAGCACGTCCGCAGGGGGCTGGCACGCCTTGTGCCAGCGCCCGTCGAGAGCATTCCTCTGTCTGCGCTGCTCCAAACGGCCGCGGTCAGCGTTTTCCTGCTCACGTTCCGGTTTGGCTCCGCGCTGACCCTCGCCGTCTTGGCGGTGTCGGTCATCTGGCCCGGGGCTTTGCCGACGGAAGTGCAGATGATGCTGACGGCGTCGGCATTCTCGGATCGCAGTGCCGTCTCGTTTATCAAAATCCGCTACGCCGACTGACGCAGCGGTTGGCAGGGCAGCCCGTGTTCCGGCCAACCGGCTGGGTCAGGGGTGAGGTGTCTGCTCGGAACTGTTCGAGCCGACGCCTCGGCTCTGCTCCCCGATGACTGCACCACCACCGCGGCGCACCCGCGCCGGGCGCACGACTCTGCCCTCGTGAGAGGCGGCGCAGTCACGTTCGAATCTGTGGGGTGAACACCATGCTGCTGCGCAACGGCCCGGGCGGGGCACGCGCGACTCTCCAACCCGGCTGCCCCGACTACGCATTGGCCCACCGGCCTCTGGCGCCGCCCCTGAGCGCGCCCCTCACGTACACCGCGTTCTGCCAAGACCACTGGCCGGTTTACTGGCGGTTCGGCTGCGCCGTCGCCGGCTCGCCGTACCGCGGTGCTGAACTCGCCCGCACCGCCCTGCAGGAGGTCGCCGCTCATTGGCCGACGGTGCTGGGAAGCGCATCCGCCTCGGCGGCGGCTTGGGACCTGCTGTCGCAGAAGTGCGCCGCCCGGGGGACGGGACCGGCTGCGCGGCTGCACCGCGTGCTCCCCCGTCTTGAGGTAGACGCCCTCGTCCTGCGCCACAAGATGGGACTGACGCCCCATCAGGCTGGCTACGTCATGGGACTGGCGGAGGCGGACTTCGAACTGCTGCACAGCAAAGCCGTGCTGAACCTCGGGCAGTGAATATGACACCGTCGAATGCCGATTGGTGTGCGCCGGGCATCAAACAGCGCAAGGGCGCCTATTTCATTCGGAGGTGCATCGCTCGATGATGGTTGCCGGTAGCAAATATGCGAGCAACTCCCCTAGCATGGGACGCACCATTGATGCCCCCGTCAGGGCAGGTAGACGCGGGGAGCAGTAGCCTGGGGAGCACCTCATCGTTGATACAAGCAAACCCAGCGTTGCCAGAATGTATGACCACCTCCTCGGCGGCACGGACAATTACATCGTTGACCGGGAGGCATGTGATGAACTGCTGCGCCTTGCCCCCAGTACACGTGAGTTAGCGCTGGTAAACAGGGCGTTCCTTGTGCGTGCGGTCCGATACCTCGCCCGTCAGTGCGGCGTGCGCCGGTTCCTCGACCACGGCTCGGGCCTACCGACCCGTCCGAACGTTCATCAGGTGGCGCAGGAGGTCGACGAGGCCAGTGAAGTGGTCTACCTCGACAATGATCCCGATGTTCTCAGTTATGGCCGCATGATGTTGGCGGAGGATCCGGAGACAACGGCCGTCTTGGGCGCCGACCTGCGTGACACGGAGGCGATCTTCGAGAGCGGGGAAGTCGAACGCCTGCTACGGGACGGGCAGCCCGTAGCGGCCTTGTTCGTAAGTGTTTTGCACTGCATCCCTGATGACGATGATCCGTGGGCGCTGGTGAACAGAGTCGCCCGCCGGCTTCCTCCCGGTAGCTTTTTGGTGATCTCGCAGTTGGCGAGTAACGACCCCGATCTTCGGTGCCAGGTCACGGAGTTCATGCGTCAAGCCACTGGCGGTCAGTGGGGTCGCGTGCGTTCGCTGGAGGAGGTGGAGCGGTACTTCGAGCACTTGGAGGTGCTGGAGACGCCGGGGCCCGTCGAGGTCTCGCGTTGGCTGCCGGACAGCGACTTGGCCCCGCGCCAGAGGGGCCCGGACCCGGAGTGGATCGAATTCGGCGCCGTGGCGCGGGTTATGTAACTACTTGGCGGGACTGCTGGACAGTTCGGCGATGCACTCCAGAAGCAGATCCAGGGTTTCCTGTTTCGACAGTGTCTTGCCCCACGACTCGTCGATCGACGCTTGGTAGTTCTCCATGTTGTCGTCCGACTCGGCGAGGAAAGTGCCGCCGCGGTTCGTGTCTTCGAGATAGACCGTCCGTCCGGAGGCGCTGTGATGCGGCTGGAACAGTGTCATCGCCGGATGGGCGAGTAGCTGCGACTGCGTGACGGAGGAGGGCAGGATGCGGATGTGCACGTTGGGCTTGTTCTCGGCGAGGTTGTGCAGATGCCGCAACTGCTCGCGCATCATGGGCGTGTCGCCCAGCGTAGCCCTTACAGGCTGCTCAAGGATCACTGCGGAGTACTCGGGCGCGTCGGGCTGGTCGAGCAGGTACTGGCGGCGCTGCCGCAGCTCCAGACGCCGCTCCATGGCCGCCAGTTTCTTCTCCCGCTTTGCCGGGTCCGTGTAGGTGTAGAAGTTCTTCATCACCGCCCGGGCGTAGTTGGTGGTCTGGAGCATCCCGGGGATGAGGAGTTGGTGGCACGTCTTGATCACCTTGGACTGGGCCTCAAGGGCGAGCAGGCCGACCATGATGTCGCCGGCGACATCGGAGAAGTGGGTCCACCACTGCTCACCGCGGGACTGCTGCAACAACGTCTCCACCTCTTGGCGGATCTCGGCAGGAGCGTCGTAGAAGCGCAGCAGGGCGTAGATGCGCTCCTCGTTGAGCCTCCTCGTGGTGACCTTCTCGCACCGCTGCAGCGTTGCGAGGGAACCGATCTGCGGGATGTTGTGGTCGGCCACCTGTTCCAGCGTCAGCCCGCGCCGGGTACGCAGATGCCGCAGCAGAGCCCCGATGAGCTGTGCTGCGGCGTCCGGCGTTGCAGGGGGCGCCTGCCCCTCCCGGCCTACCAGGGTGAGAACCTGAGTGGACATCCGAACTCCTCGCGGTGAACGACGGCTTCGCGTCGCGCACCCAGGATGGACAGTCCCCTGGGCTGGGATCAAGCGCTGCCCGCGCGTTTTTAGACAGGCATGTTGCTGAACTCCCCCTTGCCTACGCCGTCGACGAACGCGTTGAACTCGGCCTGTGTGTAGATGAGTGCCGGTCCGTCGGGGAAGCGTGAGTTGCGGAAGGCGTACTCATTCTCGCTGAGACGCGCGACTTCGATACAGTCGTTCAACGCGTCGCTGGCGCTTGCTTTCTGCCACCGTGCTCCGGCGATCTTGTCGGCCGAGATGCCGTTTTCCCACTTGCTCATCCTGTGCCTGCTTTCCGCTCGTGGCCAGCGGTGATGCTTCACCGCCGCACTGCCTCAGCTGGACACACTCACGTGAGTTTTCACTCCGGAGTGAGATTTTCACGGAGTGTGAGAATGATCAGTATTCTATGTCGAGGAAGGACTTGAGCGGTGTCCCTCGAAAGAGTGTTCATATCTCGTATGGAATCACTAGTCAGATCAACCGATTAGTGTCTGTGTCGGTGCTCTGTCGGGGCGAAGAATGGCCGGACTTCAACCCGTGGCGGGGGGAGGGTGGGGCTTCGTTGCGGCCGTGGTTCACGTTGGTGCGGACTTCGGCGGGCCGCGCGTTCCGTGGCGGTCAGGAGGGCCGGGCCGGGGCGCATGTCCGTGCCGTGGGCCTTCTCAAAGGCAAGCAGAGCCTGGGCGGGTGAGTCGAAGGTTCCGACGACCTGGCGTAGGTGGTCCTCGTCGTGGAGGTGGACGCTCTTGCCGGTGTGCAGGTAGGTGCCGACCGCGGAGGGGGTCTTTGTCGGCGAAGCCGTCGGCGTCGGCATGGGCGTGGATGAGGAGATGGCCGCGGTGGATGTCGTCGTGGATCTTCTGCGCCCGGTTGGAGATCTCGCGGATTTCGCTGCGGGTGCACCATGGCATCGGATACTCCGCGCAGGTCCAGTCTTCGTCCATGGTCTTCTGGAGTCGCGGGGTGATCTCGACAGTGATGTCGGCGGCGGACCGGTGCTGGGCGGAGTCCTTGGCCCAGTAGGGGCTCCTCGTGGTCGATGCGGACCAGGATCAGGATGTTGTCGCCGACGATGGTCCAGTCGGCGCCCTCCAGAGCCAGGCGGGCAACGTGGGCCTGGGTGCCGGTCAGTACGGCGGTGGCGGCGCTCAGATGCGTCGGGTGGGTGCCGAGGCGGACGTGGGCGTCAATGGGTGCGGTCACGGGGGTGCCGTCTCATCTGCCGGTGGCCGGACCCTCGGGTTCGGCCACCGGCGTACGTGGGGTTTATCGGGTGGCTCGTGCCGTGCGGACAGTGGCCGCGGCGGTGGTCGGCGGTGGCCAGGCCCGGGCGGGGCTCGCGGGAGGTGGTCGTGGCGCCGGGACCGCCCCGGTGGCCTGTTGCCAGCGGGTGCGGACGGCGGCGAGGCCGGCGAGGGCGTGGCGGGCGCCGACGACGAGCTGGAACGGGGTGTTCGCCGGGTCACCGGCGAACGCGGTGATGCGTCGGCCGGTGTGTTCTACGGTGGTCAGGAGGGAGCGCTGCAGGGCCCGTTCGGCCCAGTGCTCGACGGACCCGGCGGGTTCGGCCAGCAGGCGCAGGACCTCGCCCGGTTCACTGCCGTCGTCCAGCAGACGGCGCCGCTGCGCCTCCCACAAAACGGTGACGGAGTCGACGGGTTCGCGTCGTCGGGCCAGGGTGGTGAGGCACTGCCACAGGCCGGTGTGCAGCGGCAAGGTGAGGTCGTCGGGCAGCAGCCACCGGACGGCTTCGATGTCGCCGGGACGGGCCGTGGCGGTGGCGAGCAGCATCCGCTCTTCCTCGACGGCCTCCGCGTGGTCGGACGTGGTGGTCGGGGGCGGTGGCTTGGTGCGGGGAAGTGCGGTTGCGCGGGGCGGGTAGCGGTTCGCGATGTCGTCCACGACCGCGGAGAGTGCGTCGGCTTCGGCGAGCACGGTCTGGACGGGGTGGGGGAGGGAGACGTCGTGGACGGTGTGGGTGAGGCGTTCGGCGGCGGTGTGCAGGCGGCGGCGGGCGTGCTCGGCCTCGACGATCCGGGCGTAGGCAGGGGCGTGGCCGTGGCGGGGGCAGTGGTGGATGAGGGTGTGCAGGTAGGAGGCGGTCAGCCCGGGCGCCTGCTGTCGGCCGGTGGCGAGTACGCGGTCGAGCCATGTGGTGTTCTTTGCGTGCTCGGCGGGGTCGGGCCGCGGCAGGGTGGTGATCGCGGCGTAGAGGGCGGCGTGCGCTGCGGTGGAGAACGATTCGGCGGCAACGCCGTGCACGTCGTCCAGGCGGTGCGGGTCGAACAGGAGGGCGCCGAGGAGGGCCTGCTCGGCGTGGAACACGGGCGTAGGCGGTGCGATGGGGGCGAGGTCGTCTTCGTCGGCTTCGGGGGAGTGGCGCATCAGGCGGCGAGGGCGAAGTCGTCGGGGTCGAGGGCGATGCCGATGTGCGGGGCGAGGAGATGGCCGGCGAGTAGCGGTGGGACGGCATTGCCGATCTGGGAGAACTTTTGGCCCTTGTTGCCGGCCCAGGGGTAGTCGGCGGGGAAGGTCTGCAGAACACCGGCCTCGCAGGCGGTGATCCGGATCGGCTCGGGAGCGCCCGGCATCTCGGTGTCCTCGGTCGTCGGCGAGGCGGGCTCGGCGACCCAGGTGCATTCGTTTGCGCGGTGCCCGAAGAACAGCGTGCCGGCCGGCTCGGACAGCGGCCGGACGGTGGCGTTGGTCTGGCTGTTGCTGCGCAGGGCCCAGGACCAGCGAGCGGCCTCGGCGGTGCACGTCGGCGCCCGATGGTCGGGGGTCTGGTTGTGGCGTGTGCCGGGCCGGGCTGCCCGTCCGGTGCCTTCGCGGCGGGCACGCAGGACCACCGCGTCCGGCCGGGGCATCCAGGTGCCGTGATCCCGGGCGTCGGACAGCGTCTTGCGGGAGCCTGACGGGAACGGCTCGGGGCCGCCGCCGGGCCCGCCGCCCGCGCAGACGGTCGGGACGGGCCGATCGGTCGCGCCCCATCCCAGGGCCTGGGCCATGCTGACCCAGCCGGCCCGGCCCGGGCCGAACAGCGACTCCGGCTCGGCGAGGTGCGCATGTGTCGGCGCGGGGGGATGCGCCGTACGGACCCGGGAGGCCAGCAGAATGGCCCGCCTTCTCGTCTGCGGCACCCCGTAGTCCGCTGCGTTGAGGATGCCCGTCCACACCGAGTAGCCCCAGGCACGCAGGATCGCCGCGTACTGCTGCCACAGCGGAAGGACGTGCGGGACTTCCTCCATCGCGATCCACTCGGGCTCGCCGGCGGCGTTGAGGGCGTGCAGGTAGCGCATCGGCTCGGCGGCCAGGAGCGAGCGCTTATCGCGGCAGGCGGACAGCAGTCGGGCGCGGGTGTCGCGGCCGGCGGAGAGATCCTCGACCGCCTGGTGGACCAGCGGCTGGTCGACGAGGCCGAGTCGTTTTCCGGCGGTGCTCCAAGCCTGGCACGGGGGCGAGGCGATCAGCCCGTGTGTCCGGCCGGGGAAAGGCCATGTCGGGTACGCCGCGACGTCGGTGCGGATGGTCAGGTGTCCGGCGGCGGCGCGGGTCCGGCAGGCCCATGGGTCCCATTCCAGGCCGATATCCCGTACGCCGAGGACGTTCAGTGCCTGGCTCCAGCCTCCCGGCCCCGCGAAGAGATCGAGGATCACGCGGCCAGATCGAAGTCGTCCTGCGCGGCGTCGCCGCGGCACGCCCAGGGCGAGCAGCCGTCCACGACACCCTTCTCCAGTTCTTCGGCCTCGTCCGCGCTCAGGGCTGCTCGTTCGCCTGCGGTGACGTGGTCGATCGGAGCCTGGTCGAGGGGCACCCGGGAGCGGTGCAGGAACGCCTGGCCGAGCAGGTGGTTTCCGGTGGCGGTGGCGCGGGCGTTGCCGTTGCGGATGGCCGCGTCGAATTCGACGACGTCCGCCCACTCCTCCGGGGAGTTGTCCCGGATGTGTCTCCATTGCGCGTTGCCGTGGAAGGGGCATCCGAGGCAGCTCGATTTCGGTGTCCCGGCGAAGCCGAGCGATGTTAGATATCGGGTGCAGTCGACTCTGGTCCAGTCGAGTTCCAGCAGCGGGTGCCGGTTGCGCATGTACTGGACGTCGGCGTCTTTGGCCCGGTGGAACTCGTCGGTGGAGATGCCCACCCACTGCTCGACGAACACTCCCTTGGGGATGCGTGCAGGGTAGGGGTAGCCGAGGAGTTCACGGACCTTTTGCTTGATCGGTTTTATCTTGTATTCGCCGGTGCTTCTCTGCACTTCACCCGAACGGGTGGCTATGGGTATGTGGCTCTTCAAAGGGCCTCCGGAGGTGTGGGGTTGGTTCGGGGCTTGGGAATGCCCAGGTCGACGGATGGGCGCTGGGCTCGACGTTGTGTCTCGTCCCGTTTGGCGCGGAGGAAGGTGAGGGTGAGTTCGATGCCTTCGATCTCACCGATCCAGCCTTCGGCTTCCGCGCGGGCCCGGCGGTCGAGTAGGTCGGCTTCCAGTTCCGCGAGGCGGGGAAGCATCTTGGGATTGACGTGCAGCATGGGGCAGCGGACGCAGGCGTGTTCGTGCTGGCAGGGTGTTCCGTAGGGGCGTCCGCAGGCGCCGAGTTCGACCTTCCGGTGGTCGAAGTGCTCCTCGAACTCGTCCCACTCCTGCTTCGTCGTGTCCCGGTATTCGCCGGCGGGTCGAGCCTGTCGCCGCTGGTGGATGTGGTCCTGGTAGTGACGGACCACGTCTTCGTCGAAGACGGCGACGTAGCCGCGGGTGGTCTGGACGTTGAGATGGCCGAGCAGAGCCGCCCCGATGTGGATGGGCAGCCCGCTGTTGACGAGCTCGGTGATGAAGATCCGGCGAAAGTCGTGCGGGGTGAACCTCAGTTCTCGGAACGCTGGGTGCGTCTCCGCAAGGGCCTGACCGCGGCGAATGATCATCTGTTGGATGGCGGCCATGCTGAAGGCGGCGGGCGCGGAGCCGTTCTGCCGTTGAAACAGGAACGGCATGGGCGCGCTCCAGACCTTGTCGTGGTTGTCGTAGCGGCTGACCAGCGGAATCGACCGGCCATGGCGCGTGTGGCGGCGGATGACAGACGCGATGACGTGGAACAGTTCTGCGGACATGGGGATGACGCGTTCGCGGTCGGTCTTGGACGGGGCGACGACCAGGAGGGCGATGACCTCGCCGTTGGGTCGTTGGTACTGGCGGATGCTCAGATGCGTCAGCTCGCACATCTCCTCGATGCGGACACCTGAGTGCCGCAGCGTCTCGACGCTCGCCCAGTCCCAGAAGGCGGCTTCCTCGTCTGCGCCGATGTGGATGAGCTGGCCGCTGTCCTCGTTGCGGACTCTGGTGGGGACAGGGTCACCGTGACGCAGGAGCTTGTGGTCGGCCTCCGTGATGACCCGGCGGTAGGTGGTCCCGTCGTGGGTGAAGACCGCTCCGTCCGCGGCCTTGTCGGCGAGTTCGAGCAGCGTGCGGGCGTGCTCGTAGCGTTGTTCGACGTGCGCGACAAGGATGGGGAGGAGGGGCTGGCGCTGGCGTGTGCGGTCGGCGGAGCGTTCGTTGATCCTGCGCCGCCGGGTGCCCAGGCCGTGTAGTTCTCCCGGTGGGACCGGGCAGGGGGCGACCCAGGCCCCCCAGCGTTCGGGCTCCTCGGCGGCCCAGGTGTGCAGGTCGTAGTAGAAGCTGCGGACGGTAATGACGATTCCGTCCTGGCCGACTCGCGGCTTCCCGTTGTCCTTCAGCTCGATCGACTCGCGCCAGGCCGCGTAGAGCTCGGGGCCGATGCGCAGGTCGGCCTGGTCGGGGTTGAGCCGTTCGATCTTCTCCCAGAAGTGGTGCACGAGCGTGAGGGCGAGCTGCTTGATGGTCGAGTAGTCGTTGTCGACCCGGCGCCTGAGGCAGTAGTCGATCAGCAGGTTCCGGATGGCCTGGTTGCGGACGGGGTACTGGTCGACGAGCTCCTCGACGGTGCGCTGTCCGCGCATGAGCGCGGCCCGCATCGTCGCCGGCGTGGCGGGCGGAAAGTGCCCCATGGTGTGCAGGGCGTTCCACATGCTGTGGCCGATCAGCCGGTTGGCGACCTTGTTGTCAGGTTCCATCTGGCAGCGAGCCCGGCGGTTCTCGTGAGCGAAGAACAGCAGGGACGGCGCGGTGACGTCGGCCAGCGCGACCCCCTGGACGGCCAGCAGGTTGCACAGATCGAACAGCGCTTCGCGCTGGTGGACGTGCCGCAGCGGCATCGCGGCGACGTGCTCGGCGTACCTGTCCAGCAGAGGGTCGTGCTGGGCGGCGACGAACATGGTCGCGAAGTGCTGGAAGGGGTTGCGGCGGAACGCGAGCTGCGAGGGCCGGACAGCGCGCAGGCAGAACAGCGTCCGCACTCCCGGGGTGACGGCGACTCCGGTGGTCCGGCGAGCTCCGAGCGACTTCGCAGGGACCAGTGCCTGCCCCACCGGGCTGGCGTCCCACCGTTCCTGCCAGGTGTCACCCGGGAAGTCCGACAGGTACTCCAGGACCCAGCGGGTGGCCTGCCCCCGCTGGTGCCGCGTGACTTGCGCGGCGTCCTCCCAGACATCCACCGCCAGCCGGGCGATGTGGCTGATGGAGGCGCAGGACAGGTCCCCGAACGGCTGCGGTGGGGTCGTGGCCACCGCGGGCTGGGGGTCCACCGGGCCGCCGACGAACCGGCTGGCGAAGGTCAGGCCCTCGGCGACGGGCCCGTGGCGGCGGCTGACGCCCGTTGTGCGGCTGAGCTGCGACTTAGGCACCGAACACCGCCTTGATGTCCTCGGCCGCATAGCCTGCGGGGTAGCTGGTCTGCGGGCGTGGCGCGTTGTAGTGCTCGGTGAGCTTGTCGAAGATCTCCTCGACCCGGGCAGTCAGGTAGCGGCTGGTGGTCTGGATGTCGGTGTGCCGCATGATCGCCTGGACCTCGGCCAGCGTGAGTTTGCCGCCGTTGGCCATCCGAGATGCGGCCGTGTGCCGCAGGTCGTGCAGCGTCCAGTTCGTGCCCAGCAGGCCGTTCGCTCGCTGCAGGATCCGCCGCATCGCCCAGTAGGACAGCGGCCGACTCGCCCCGCGACGTGTCCGCCATACTGGCTCGCCTTTCGGCGGTGTGCCCACCTCGTCGAGGTAGCGGGCCAGCCGGACGAATGCCTGCGGCGAGGCCGGCACCGCCTCCCGCTCCCGGCTGCCCTTCGAGACCACGTAGATCCGCTTACCTGCCCAGTCGACGTCCTCCACGCTGACACCGAGCAGTTCGACGGCGCGGGCGCCGCTGGAGACGTAGAACTCCAGCAGAGCCCGGTCGCGTTCGCACCCCATCCGTTCGAACAGCTCGTCCCACAGCCGATCGGGAATCGAGCGTGGCGGCCGGTCAGTCACCTTCTGCCGCAGCCGCGCTCGGCTGACGACCACCTGGGGCTCCAACGGGCTGCGGTGGGCCAGTGCCCGCCGGCGCTGCGGCGACACCGGGACCGGATTGACCACCGGACCGTTGCCCTGGTGCGCGTGGAAGTCGTAGAACCCGCTGACCACCGACAGGGCGTGGTTGATCGTCCGGGGCGCGTACCCGGCCCGCAGATGCGGCTTGCCCGTGCGCAGGTTCACCGCCCCCGGGGCCTGCCCGCCGGGCCGGGAACGATGACGCTGCGGGTTGGACGCGGTACGCAACCAACCGGCCAACACAGCAACTTCGGCCTCGGTCGCCTTCTCCCAAGACACCCCGAGCAGCCACAGAAGCCGAAACCACCGCAGAATCCCGTACCCATAACTCCGTACCGTCAGGGGGCTGCAGTCATTCAGCGCCAGGTCCCGCAGGTAGGCGGTCGCTGCCTCGATCTCGTCGTCGTACGCGTTGACCACCACGTACGGCGGGTGAACACCTCGGGCGGGTAGCACAGCACCCACCCGGGGCAGTTCGGCCCGGCCCTCCATCAGCTCATGTCGAAGTTCCACGGAACTCCTCCTCGTTGGTCGCATCTATCTGCGAGCTGATCAACGAGGTGAGTTGGTGCAGATAACTGTGCATTGCCGTCGGGTCATGCCGGGTCGCCCGTCCTTGTTGAGGATGTGGAGGGGCATGGACGCGAATCGGTGTTCCGGGTCCAGGGCATCTTCGCGGATGTTCCCGGACGAGACGCGCAGGACGGGTATCCCGGCGGGCCTGGCGATGTCTCGTTCCAGGCGGTCGAGATGGGCGTAGACGGCTTTCGGTTCCCAGCCGGTGTCGGCGAATATGGCGTAGTCGATCTTCGGGAGTATCCCTTCGGCCGAAAGGGCGAGGAGGGTGCTGGACTGAACTCCCGCGCCGAGGGAAAGGGCGCGGAAGCGGGGCTGATCTGAAATGGTCTGTCCTGAAGACGGGGAAACGGGGGGCGCGCTGTCGGGGCGGCAGGCAGGGGAGCGGGAGCGTCGTACCCGGCGGAGACCCGGTTGTGGGGGGCGTCTGCGTGGGATCAACGAGTTCTGCGTGGACGCCGAGTTGCCGGCGGTGCGGCGGTGTCGGCGGCCGACTGGCCGTGGGGTGCGGCCGGGATGTCGGCCAGTGTGGGGATGCCGAGGCTGATGCGGACATCCAGTCCGTGGGCGTGGGCGTGCCCGTCGGCCTGGGTGACGGCGCTGATCAGACTGCGTTTGCTCAGCTTGTCCGGCGGGCGGTAGGACGAGCCGTCTGCCGTCGGGATGAAGTGGTGTTGTTCCAGAATGGAGCGGGCTGTGACGCTCTTGGCTGTCGCCGAGACGGTGTTGTCGCTGAACCGGAAGTGGAGATCCGGATTTCTTACGGGACGATCGGGGCTCCAGGGCGTCGTCCAGGAGAAGTCGATCAGGTCGTGGGTGTGGGCCAGGAGCCCGTACACGGTGGCTCCGGCGCGTTCGTGCGATTCCTGAGCCGTGGCCGGCGGCAGGACATAGAGGGTGCGGCCGTGGTGCCCGCGTGCCTGGAACCCGGCCTCGGTCAGCATCCGGTCGGCGTCAGGGATGCGGCGGTTGATGATCACGAAGGTGTGCGCGTCGTCGGTGGATCCGATGAACACGGCGGGGACATACAGAAAAGACACCTTGCTCCAGTGGCAATTTCAGGCTGGGGATGTGGCGCTGGTTCGGCGGGCGCGTGACCCGACGGGATTGGTGCCGAACCGTCGGCGCTGCGGGGGTAGCCGGAACCGAGGCGGACGGCCCCGCTACGGCTGGCGTGTGCGGTTCAGCCCGGGGACGGGCTGGAGGCGCGCTTCTCGGCCGGGATGTGCGGTGTAGGTGTCGCGGTCGGGGCCTGCGCCTCGGCGAGGTGCGATTTCATGGTGCCCGCCACGTACATGCACAGGATTCCGGTGAGGTCCAGTTGGTGTGCGGCGTCGGTCATATGGCCGGACATTTCCTTTGCCGCGGTGGAACGGCGGTGTGCGCGTATCGAGTCCGTCGGTTCCGGAACTCCCGGGGATTCCTGGCCGCTGAAGTCGTTGGCGGCCAGGCGCTGGTCAGTTCCTGGACGGCGACGGCGGCGGAGGAGTTTCCATGGGCGGAAGCGGCACACGCATCAGCTGAGACAGAACGGTGCACCGCGAGAGCGTGACGTCCAGGATCCGAAGCATCCGGGCCCCGCCCCGGCCGGCCAGCACTACACCGACGTCCTCCACCAAACGCTGCAATGGCGGCGTGCGCCGCTGGTAGCGCACGGTCAGCCCCGGCACCTGCTCGGCGAAGGTTACCTTCGGACAGGCCGGGTTCTCGCAGTACAGGCGGCGTACGGACAAGTCGATCCACAGAGGCCGGCCTCCGAGAGCGACGTCGGCGAGGCGCCGTTCGTAGCGGCTGTGGAACCACTGGCTGAGGTGGCCGCATCCGGTACATCTGGCGGGCGCACCGGACCTCGTGCGGGCGCGGACCGCCACAACAACATCAGAGACATCGACCGAAAGCACCTCCACGTCGGCCAACTGCGGTAAGAGACTTGCCAGTTCAATGGAGCACAGTCACAGACTGCCCGCCACGCGTGTCACCGAGATGATCTCCCGCTACGAAAATCTTGCCAGAGCCACTTTAACCTCGAAGTTTCGTGACGGTCCGCCGGTGGAGTCGGTGGGCCGTTTTCGGGCTGCGGGTTGAGGTTGGGGAGGGCGAAGGCCCGAGTGTCGCCTCGGGGTGGCGCCGGGTTCCACTGCTCCGGGTGTTGAGGTGTTGTCGAAGGGTCGAGGAGTCCGCTGGTCAGCCGGTGTCCGGTAGTTGGGTGAGCCGGTCGAGGGCGGTGGTGATGTGGCTGGTGAAGGGCCAGTGCCTGGCCAGGCGGAGGAACGTTCGGCGGCCGGTGGTCACGAGTTGTCCGGCCGCGGTGAACAGGCGAAGCCGTAGGCGGCGGGGCTCCCAGAGCCGGGCGGTGCCGGTCAGCGCGAGCATCGGCATCCAGGCCAGCAGGTCGAGCGCGATCTGCACGATCTCCAGCCAGATGCGGTTCTGGGCGGTCGTGTGCAGGGGGAGGTTGCGCAGGCCGGTGGCCCGGGCGGCTCGGATGCGGTCCTCGGCCCTTGCCCGCAGCCGGTGACGGAGTTCGAGTTCGGCGATCGGGCGGTCGGTGGTGTTGGTGGCGAAGCAGGTCAGCCGCATGCCGTCGGCGTCGGTGAGCCTCAACTGGGCGCCGGGGTGGGGACGTTCCTTCCTCGCGATGAGCCGCATCCCCTTCGGCCAGCCGGCCAGGACGTCGCCGGTGAGTTCGGCGACCCAGGCGCCGTCACGGATCTCGCCGTCCGGCTCGACGGCCGGCGTCCAGGCAGAGGGCGGAACCTTCAGCACGTGCTGGTGGATCGCGTCGGTGATAACCATGCCGACTGAGTAGGACAGCCATCGTCCACGCCGGGCGAGCCAGGCGACGAAGTCGTGGGTGCCGCCCGCGGAGTCGGTGCGGATCAGGGTCTGCCGTCCACGCCGGTAGGTCTTCGGCAGTTGGGCCAGGGCCAGGCCGGCGGCGGTGATGTGGTCGGCGGCC
>NZ_JCANSZ010000091.1:0-16574 GCF_059570535.1 Streptomyces sp. CNP082 | reverse complement strand
GGGGGTTGGGCTGTGCCCGGGCGGGTGCCCGGGTTCCGGGCTGGCTGGGGGTCTGGGGCGGGGGTCGGGTCCGGTACGGGTCCTGGGTTCCCCGGCTGGGGGTCCTGGGTCCTCTGGTGGGGGGCCTGGGTTCCCTGGTGGGGGTTCTGGATCTCCGGCTGGGTGGGGGTTCCGGGCTGGGGGCCTGGGTTCTGGGTGGCGGGTGGGGCTGGTGGTGGGGGTCAGCGGGTTTCGTAGATGCGTTTGTGGTTGCTGATTCCGGCGAGTCTGAAGGGTCCGGTGGTCTGGGTGGGGGTGTGGTGGGTGGTGCCGTCGGTGGGGAAGGTGTGTTCGTGCAGGCGGAGGTAGCCGTTGTAGTCGAGGGTGTGGCGGCGGGTGATGGCCTGCTGGCTGGCGTGGGTGCGCAGGTGGGTGCGGTAGCCGGTCTGGGGGGTTGCGGCGAAGAACTCGGCGACGCTGCCGGAGCCGTAGCTGAACATGCCGATGGGCTGGCCGGTGAGGTCGTCTGCCTGGTCCAGGAGTGCGGCCAGGGCGAGGTACATGGATGCGGTGTAGCTGTTGCCGATGACGGTGTTGTAGGCGGTGGTCAGGCCGATGGCTTGTTCGATGGTGGTGGTGTCGGTGTCGAGTTCGCAGTAGTTCAGCAGGTGGCGGTGGGCTTTGTAGGCCATTTTGGTGAAGGGCTGGTGGTAGCAGAACGCGGCGAATTCTGAGAGTGTGTGGCCGCCTTGTTCTGTGTAGTCCTTCCAGGCGCCTTCGACGGCTTGGAGGTAGGCGTTGATGGATTCTTTGCCGTCGACCAGGGCGGTGTCGCGGTAGTTGGGGCGCCAGAAGTCCATGACGTCGGTGGTGAACAGTCCTGAGGGGCTGTCGATGCGTGCCAGGGCGGGGTGTGCGGTGATGAGCATGGCCACTGCTGCGGCGCCCTGGGTTGCTTCGCCCGGGCTCTGCGCGTCGTATTTGGAGACGTCGCTTGCGATGACCAGGGCTTGTTGGGCGGGGTCGCGCTGGATGAGGCTGACGGCGAACTGCAGGGCTGCGGTGGCGCCGTAGCAGGCTTGTTTGAGTTCGACGACGCGGGTGGCGGAGGGGAGTTGGAGGAGTGAGTGGACGTATACGCCGGCTGCTTTCGCCTGGTCGATGGAGGACTCGGTGGCGAAGATGACGGTGCGGATGCTGTCGGCGCCGTGGCGGGCGATGACGGGTGCGGCGGCGGCTGCGCCCATGGTGACGATGTCTTCGTCGGCGGCGGCGACGCTCATCGATTTCTGTCCGATGCCGACGTGGTATTTGCCGATGTCGGTGCCGTTGTGGTCGGCGAGGGCGGTGTGGGGGAGGACGAACTCGGTTGTCGCGAGGGACAGGTCGTGGATTCCGACGGGCACGGGCATGTTTCAGGCACCCACCTTCACGGTTGTGGTGTCGCGTTCCAGGCTCACGTGTGCGCGCATGAGTTCACCGGGGTTGGTCTGTGCGGCGAGGAGGGAGAGTTCCCCGCACAGCACTGCTGCTGCGGCGATGACGGCCAGCCGCCGCGCGTTGTGGCCGGGTTCGGCGTCGGCGCGGCAGCCGAGGCGGGTCAGGTTGGTTTCTACGAATCCCAGGCCCTTGCCGTTGCCTACGGTGCCTACGATCAGGTTCGGCAGGGTGCAGGAGAAGTAGAGGTCGCCGTCGCGGTCTTCGGCCATCGTGACGCCTTGTGAGCCTTCGACGATGTTCGCCGCGTCCTGGCCGGTGGCCAGGTAGAAGCCCAGGAGCATGTTCGCGTAGTGGGCGTTGGCGGAGCGGATACCGCCGGCCAGCAGGGTGCCCAGCAGGTTTTTGCGGATGTTCAGCTCGACGATCTTCGCGGCTGTGGTGTGCAGGACGTCGTTGACGATCTCCTGGGGGATGAGGAGTTCGGTGACGACGTTCTTCCCGCGTCCGAGGATGCCGTTGATCGCGGTGGCTTTCTTGTCGGTGCAGTAGTTCCCGGAGATCGAGCCGTAGGAGATGCCGTCGATGGTGTGCAGGAGGTGGGCCAGGAGCTTGTCGGAGGCCAGGGTCGCCATGTTGTGCCCGGAGGCGTCGCCGGTGGCGAACTCGAAGCGGATGAACAGCAGGTTGGCGGTGATCTCGTGCCGGATGCCGATGAGCCGGGCGTACCGTGAGCAGCCGCGTACCACCTCGCGCAGTTCGTCGGTGTGCGCGTGGATGTGCTGCGCGGCGGTGTGCGCGGTGTGCGCGTCAGCGGCTTCGACGAGCACCGAGCGGGTCATCCGCTCGTCGACGAGGGTGGCGACGATGCCGTGGTCGGTGAGCATGGACACCTTCGCCCCGCGGCCCACGGAGGGCCACAGCGGCGATTCGTAGGTGGCCAGCGGCACGTGGGTTTCGGTGGTGGCGACGTTTCCCGAGATGCGAAGGGGACCCACCCACTTCATCGGGACGCCGGCTATCGCGTGTGCATCGGTCATCGTGTGCTTCCCGTCATCTCAAGGGTGTCGGTGGTGGAACGCCGGACCGGGCGCCGGACACCGGCGCCGCACCCGCCGCACCCGCCGCACCCGCCGCACCCGCCGCGCCGGGTGCGCCGGGTGCGCTGGGTGCGCTGGGTGCGGCGGGTGTGCGGGGTGCCGTGGGCGGGCACCTCGCAGCCGGCGCCGCGGCGGCCGTGCGCGGTACGGGCGACATGCGGGCGGTGGGTGCGGTGGGTGCGGTGGGTGCTGCCCCGGCCGCTGGCGCCGGCTGCCCGCGTCCCCGTCTGCTTCAGCGCATGGACGGCGGGCCGGCTCCGCCCGCCGCCGACGCCGTCGACGCCGTCGACGCCGTCGACGAAGACGGGGGCGGGGGCGGGGGCGGTGATCTGCTCGGGCTGTGCTGTGCAGGACGCGGACGGCCGGTCGTCTTCGGCCGCGGGGGTTTCCCGCGCCGCGGTCAGACGGATCTGCAGGCTGTCGGCCTGGAGCAGGCTGACGGCGCGCCGCGTGCTTTGGGGGGAGGCTGTCGCGCGGGGGGCTGCCGTGACGGGCCCGCGCGGGGGGGTCGTGCGCACCGCCCGGGCGCTCTGCGTGCACGGGGGGTCCTCAAGGCAGGCGTGCATCCCCTGCGGGGCGAGGGGCACCCCGGCGTGACGGGCGGCGGTGGCCAGGCCGCTCCGGCCGGTCGCACCGGACGTCACGCTGCCACCGGCGATCAGGCTGCCACCGGGCCTCACGCTGCCACCGGCGATCACGCTGACGCACCGTGGTACCAGCCGGCCAGCGCCACCGCAGGACCCGCCCGGCGGTACATCCGGCCAGCCGGCACCGGTGCAGGACCCGGACGGCGAGGCGTCCGGCCGGTCGGTGCCGGTGCGGGGCGCGGCTGGCGGCGCGTCCGGCTGGCCGCTGCCGGTGCAGGATGCGGCCGGCGGGATGCCCGGGCGGTCGGTGCCGGTGCAGGATGCGTCCGGTGCGGTGTCCGGCCGGTCGCTGCCGGCGCCGGTGCCGGTGCCGGTGCCGGTGCCGGTGCCGGTGCCGGTGCTGGTGCTGGTGCTGGTTGGGGTGTGGCCGGTGGGTGGTGTGGTGCGGGTCTGGTGTGGTGGTCTGGTGGGCCGGGCAGGGGTGTGGTGCTGCCGGCTCATCATGTGGTCCTTTCGGCGGCGGGGTTCAGCGGCAGGGGCAGTACCCCGGCCGCGGTCCACCGCTGCCGTAACTGGTGGATGTCGTGCGTGGCGTGGGTGTCGAGCAGGGCGATGCCGCAGTCGCCGCCTCCTGCTCCGGAGGGTTTGGCCGCGCCGCCGAGGTCTTCGGCCACGTCGCACAGTGCTGTCAGTTCGGTGGTGAAGATGCCCAGGCCTGCTTCGTCGTCCAGGCGGGCCAGTTCGCGGCGGGCGAGGCGGATGTGGTGCAGCAGGCTGGTGCTGTTGCCGTTTTCGGCTGCGTCGGTGCAGGCGTGCACGATGTCGGTGGTGGCTTTGACGAACGTGTCGTAGGTGCTGCTCTGGCGCCAGGTGCGCTGGTGCAGTGAGGACACCAGTTGGGCGGTGGAGGCCGGTTTGGCGGTCCAGCCGACCTGCAGGCTCAGTTCTGCCGGTGCCGGCAGGCGGCGTATGGCGGCGTGCGGCCAGGGGGTGCGCAGTGCGGCGGTGATGCCCTGGCGGCGGGCCAGGCCGGCGATGAAGGCCCGGTCGGGTGCCTGGTAGGTGATCCAGCCGCCGAAGGTGCTGGCGGCGATGTCGCCGCCGGAGGCTTTGGCGTCCAGGCGGGCGGTGGCGAGCATCGCCAGGCGGTAGCGGTCGTCTTCGGTGAGCGTCAGACCGCACAGGTCCGCTGCGGCTGCCACCGTCGCTACGGTCACCGCGCCGCTGGAGCCCAGCCCGTATTTGCGTCCGTTTTCGTGCAGGCGGCTGGTGACGGACAGGCTCATCCCGGGCAGGTCCAGGCCGCCTTCGGCTGCCAGGCGGCCTACGGTTTCGACGGCGCAGACCATGTGTGCCAGCGATTTCTCCGCCTGTGTGCTGTCCGGGCCGGGGGAGGGGGAAAGCCGGGGGCCGGTCCACTGCCAGCGCACTGCGCGCGGGCCCAGGTCGGAGGAGATCTCCACCTGGCTGCCGGCGGTGGTGCGGGCGGTGACGGTCAGGTGCCGGTCCACCGCCACCAGGATCGCCGGGACGCCGGGGGTGACCACCGCGTACTCGCCCGCGATGAACAGTTTGCCCGGCGCGTGGTGGACGGCCGTGCGTCCTTGGGTCATTGCCCGCTCCCGCCGCAAAGGCGTGCGGCCGGGCCGGGGGCGGCGATGTGCACCGCGCCCGGTGCGCAGGCACCGCGCACCGCCTGGGCCACCTGCGGTGCCTGCGCGGCCGGGCACAGCACCTTGACGTTGGGGCCTGCGTCCATCGTCGCGTAGGCCGCCACTCCCTGGCGCCTGAGTGCGGCGACGCTGTCGAGCACCGCCAGTGTCGCCGGTGACATGTAGCGCACCGCGGGCCGTGCCGCCAGCATCGTGGCGTGCATGCCCAGCGCGTTGCGTTCGGCGATCTCACCGACCGCTTCGATGTCGCCGCGTGCCAGCGCCGTGCGCATCTCGGCCAGGTCCTGGCCGCTGGAGGCGGCCCACGGCTCGTACAGCGGTGACGTCGCCACCGTGCGGCGCATCGCCGCACGGCTGGAGATCTCCTTGGGCCCTGCGTTGACCACCGCGATGACCAGCGCCGCATCCAGGCGCCCCACGGGCACCGGTTCGGCGTAGGAGCTGAGGTCCGCCTGCTGCGCTGTGCCGTGGGCCTGTCCGGCGTGCCACAGGGCGAAGCCGCCGAAGACCGACCGCGAGGCCGACCCCGACCCGCGCCTGGCCAGCCGGGACAGCCCGGTGGCATCGAGATCCAGCCCGTACGCGGCGGCGGCGGCCACTGCCAGGGCGGCGAACCCGCTGGCTGATGACGCCAGGCCCGCCCCGGTGGGCACGGTGTTCACCGAGTCCACCACGGCCCGCTGGCGGCTGCCGGCCTGCCGGCGCACCAGGTCCAAGAACGCCGTGATGCGCTCGAGTGCCTGGCCGGCCGCGGGCGCACCGCCCAGACGGACCGCGTCGTGCCCGGCCCCGGGATCCAGGCGGACGCTGGTGGTGGTGGGGAAGATGTCCAGCGTCATCGACAGGCTGTCGGTGCGCGGAAGGACCAACTGCTCATCCCGCTTGCCCCAGTACTTGATCAGCGCGATGTTCGGGTGCGCCACCGCGGTGGCCCCCGCCGTCTGCTGCTCCTGCGGTGCGGGCAGGACGCGTTGCTGTTCAGACATCCTCAGCGCGCCTCCTCAGCGGTACGACCCAGGTGTGCACGGCACCGGCTTCGTGCAGGGCCCGGGTGACCCTGCCGGCGTCCTGCGGCCTGCTCAGCGCGATCATGCAGCCGCCCAGGCCGCCGCCGGTGATCTTCGCTCCGAGGCTGCCCGCCGCCAGCGCGGCGGCCACCAGCGCGTCGATCCGCGGCGTGGACAGCCCGGCTCCGGCGAGCAGTTCGTGATAGTCCGTCAACTGCGCGCCCAGATCGGCCGGCCGGCCCTCGGCCAGAGCACGCCTGGCCTGCTCGGTCAGGTGCGAGGCCCGGTCCAGGAACTTCTCCTTGGCCCCCTCGCGGCGCGTGAAGCCCTCCCGCAGCAGCTCGACGGCTTCCTTGGTGCTGCCTGCGGCACCGCTGTCCGCGACGATGAACAGCCCCTCGCAGCCGATGCTCACCTCCCGCGCCCGGCCCGCCTGGAACAGCAGCGGCGCCGGGGCACCGACGGCCATGGCATCGACACCGCTGGCCCGGCCGTGCGTCACGTGCTCGGCCGTCTGCACCAGGTCGAACGCCTGCCTGTCGGACAGCTCGCAGCCGAAGAGCTCAGCCAGGGCCAGCACGATCGCCCGCGAGTTCGCCGCGCTGGAGCCCAGCCCCCGCCCGGCCGGGATGGCGCCGTCGAGGATCACGTCCAGATGCCGGCTGCCGGCCACCCCCATGCGCTCCTTGAACGCCGCGGTCAGCTGCCGCAGCCCGTCAGAGGCCTGCGTGGCCACCGCCCGGGTCGCCGAACCGGTCATGGTGAAGGACACCTCACCCTCACCGTCCGCGCCGGCAGGCGACCAGCCGGCGCTCGCCGTGGCCGTCAGCTGCACCATCGGCACCACCAGCGCCGCAGCCCCGTAGACGACCGCATGCTCTCCCAGCACGATGGCCTTGGCATGGGCCCGGCCGACGCCGACTGAGCGAGCCCGGTGGTTTCCCGAAACCCCTTCCACCGAGGTCGGTAGAGTCAACGCACTCAGCTCCCCTTGTCGTTTCCGCAGTGAGATCGCAACGTGAGGATGTCCAGGAAGGAACGAAGCAAAGACGCCAGGCCCCGCGGGCACCCGCGCGCCGCAGACCGCCCGCAACCGCCCCCGGGCCGGCCCCGGCAGGCCGCGGCGGGCACAGCGCACCCGGCCGCCGGCCCTGGCAGTGCACACACCGGCGCACACCCCCGGACGGGGGCCGCAGACCACAGGAAACAGGTGCCGCACGCTCACAGAACCGGCCCGTCCCGGACAGGCCGCCGGCCTCGCACAGGCCGGGGGATACGGCACCGCACCACTGCCCCGTAAACGTTTTTGGGCAGGGTAGATGCGCGAAAATAGTGACACAGGGCTTTCGTCGCGCCAAGCCCGCTGCGCAGTGACGTGACTCACGCCCGCCCCGGGCAGCCCGCACGCGGCCCCCCGGCGCCGGCGCGCCCGCCGCGGGGCGGGGGAGCGCAGGGCCCGGCAGGACGGACGGGCACCGGCCGGTGCCCGTGGCGGGGCCGGTGCCCGCGTCCGCCCGTGCCCGGACCGCTGTGTGACGCTGTGTCACTTCCCGATGGAGTATCACGTGAGACGGCCTGCCGCTGCGGCCTGGTCCCCCCGGGGGGGGCCGGCTACCGGGCCACCGGGCCGCGCGGGGCCAGGGCCCGGCGCTGCAGGGCGATCTGCGTGAGCTCGTCGATGTCGAATTCCGAGCGGCGGTTCGGCGCGCCGTAGCGGGTGATCTTCCCCCGGCTCACCCACTTGCGGATGGTCGCTTCGGAAACCCCCACGGCGAGCGCGGCCACTTTCGTGGGGACGAGCCGGTGGCGTGGCGGTTTTGTCATGCGCTGACATCCTTTCGCTGCCGCTCCATGAGCTGCCTCAGATTCAGCCATTCATGCATTTCCCAGGTGTGCCCCGCGGAGCACTCGATGCTTCTTCCCGCCGGGTTCCCGGCGCTCTTCGGCCACGCGCTTATCGTCCCGCCGCAGTCCTCCACGACGCATTTCCGGATGATCGTGCGGGGGGCGCTGGAGCCGGGGTCTATGATTCCGCGCAGCTCGGTGACGAGGCTTTCCGTCTCGTCTGCGAAGTCACCGGCCGGCGGCTGGGCGGCCAGCCACCTGAGGTGCCTGGCCAGAAACCGGGCCAGCTGCGGAACCGAACGCACCGGGGCCGCGGTCCCCAGCTGTTCCACGACAACGTCCGACCAGGACTCGAGCGTGGCGAGAATGTGGTAACGGGAGTCGAGCACCGAGATGTTCAGATGCTCCCGGGTACGGCTTCCGGAAACCTTCGTGGGGCTGATCCGCCGGGACGTCGGCGACGCGTGATGCAGACTCTCCTGGTGGAGACCGGGGAGTGTGCGCAGATTGTGTTCCACCTGGCGGATGCACGGGGCACACAGAACGAACCCGGCGACAGCACGGCTTTCATGGGCGTGATCCCTGAGGCACGCCTTCATTGAACCTCCTTGAGGCGGCTCGCCCCCTGCAATCGCGGGGAATTCCACATGCATGCCATGCCGGTCGCGGCAGTCGGTGCAGCGTTCCTTCTCATATCCCGTTTCATGCCGGCGCTGTGCTGCGGTAAGGCAGGACTGACAACACTTGCCGGACAAACTACCGACGGGCTCTGGAGTCCCGATACAGCCTCGTTCGCGGCTCGGTGGGGGGCGGTCACCACCCAGGTCCACCACGGGTTTCCCCCCGACCGCACCCTGATCACAAACCACCCCCGCGGCCCCGCCGCACCCACCGGCCCGGCCCGGCACGCCCCCCCGTCCCGGCGCGGCTGCCGGTCCAGGACGGGCGCTGCCCGGCGCGGCCCCCGGCACCTGCCGGGGAGCACCGGGCCCTGAAAGCCGCGCCGCCCGCCGGCACCCCGCGTGCATCCCGGCCGGGCCGGGGCACTTGCCCGCCACCCCCGCCGAGGCCGCCCCGGCGGCTGCCCGCGGCACCGGACACAGCACCTCCCGCGCCGTGCGCCGGCCGCGGCGCCCCCCCGCCCCGCGCGGCGCCGGCAGGCGGGCTGACGGGGATGCACGGCATGCCGCCGCCCGGGTGACGTGACTCACGTCACCGCAGGTGGTCTTGGTGCGGAGACTCCGTCCGTGTCACTATTTGCGCAACCCCTCCCTTCCCAAAAACCGGTGCGATACGGGCAGTTGGGCACCATATCTGCGGGTCTGCCCCCATGGGGCCGCGCCTCCCCCCGGCCTCTCCCGCCTCTCCCGCCTCTCCCGTTCCTCCTGTCTCTCTCGTCCTCGGCGTGCGGCGTCCTGCGCGGGCGGGCCCGCCGGGGCACGTGACGATGCCCGCCTGAGGCAGCCGCTGCCGCCGCTGGCGCCGGTGCTGCGGGAGTCAGCCGGGCTGCGGCCGGGGATGCCCCAGAACCCCGGCTTGTGCACCGGCCACCCCGGGCGGGCCGCGGACCGCGGCCCGCCCGGCTGCGGTCCCGGCGTTCACAGCGTTCACAGCGTTCACAGCGTTTTCCGGCGTTTTCCGGCGTTCCTTGATGTTCCGCGGTTTCCGCGGTTTCCGCGGTGTACCGCGGTGTTCCGGTGTTCCGCGGGTGTCGCCGCCGGGGCGGCGCCGGGTATCCGGGGTGCCGGCTGCACGGGCACGCCGGGGCGGGCCGGTCTGGGCTGGGTGGGGCGGGGGTGTTCCGCCACCGTGTCTGCAAGCAGGATTCCGCGCGAGCAAAGGGAAGTGAACTGCATGTCTGGTCTGATCCTCCCTCCGGGGCAGGGGCGAAAGCTGATCACTAGGGCGCAGGAAGTGACCTTCAAGGCCACGGAGGCGGACGGTTCTTCTGTATCGATCTTCGAGGTGGTCGTGCCGCCCGGATTCGATGTCGGGGCGCATGTCCACGGTGAGGCGCAGGAGTTCTTCTACGTTCTGGAAGGAGAGCTGGAGCTTTTGGCGTTCGAGCCGACGAAGCGTACGGCGGAAAACTGGCACGAGTGGGAATCGCCCGAGGGGGACCGGATGGTCAGGGCGACCGCGGGTGCCAGCATGTTCGTCCCTGCGAACACCCCGCACGCGTTCAGGAACGCCTCGGGTGAGCCGGTGCGCATGCTGTTCCAGTGCCTTCCCTCCCCGGTCCACGAGCTCTACTTCGAGGAGATCGCCGAGATCTGGTCGTCCGGCGCGACGGTGGATGCGGACGCTGTTGAGGAGATGCGCCGGCGGTATGACGTCCACCAGATCACGCCGCTGCGTTTCGACCCGCCGGCCTCGTACGCTGCCCAGCCGGCCGCCCGGCGCGGAGCGTGACGCCGGTGACCTCGACGGACAAGATCTCTTTGACGCACGCGAGTCTGGGCGGGCAGGAACTGGCCGCTGTCGCCGAGGTGTTCGCCTCGGGCTGGCCGGCCGGCCAGGGCCCCAGGGGCAAGGCCCTGGAAGCCCGGCTGGCCGAACGCTACGGGGCCGGCGGCGCGGTGGCATTGAGCAACTGCGGCGCCGCTTTGCACCTGGCGATGCTCGCGTTCGGCGTCGGCCCGGGCGATGAGGTGATCGTCGCCGACTACACCTTCCCCGCTCCCGCCCACGCGGTGCGCTACGTCGGCGCCACTGCGGTCTTCGCCGACGTGCGCGCCGATACCGGCACCGTGGACCCGCAGGCGGTGGCGGCGCTGGTCACCGAGCGGACCGTGGGCATCATCGCCGTCGACACCGTCGGGCTGCCCGCGGACTACACCGAGCTGCAGGCCGTTGCCGACCGCCACCGGCTGTTCCTGGTCGAGGACGCCGCCTGCGCGGTCGGCGCGACCTACCAGGGCCGCGAGGCCGGATCTCTGGCCGAGGTGGCGTGCCTGTCCTTCCACGGGCGCAAGGGCGCCAGCAGCGGTGAAGGCGGCGCGCTGATCGCCGCCGACCCGGCCGTCGCGGCCGGCGCGCGGCAGCGTTCCTCCTTCGGTATCGGCAGCATCTTCGATGCCGGGCAGGTCATCGGCCTGCCGATCCCCGAGTTCACCGAGATCGGCTACAACTACAAGCTGTCCGACATCGCCGCGGCGATCCTGCAGGTGCAGCTGGGCCGGGTGGAGGAACTGCTGGCACGCCGGGCCGCTGTGGCCGCGCGCTACGGCGAACTCCTGGCCGGCGAGGAACTCCTGACGGTGCCGCACGTGCCCGCCGACCGTACCCATGCCTGGCAGTCCTACCTGGTGACGCTGGATCCGGGTGTGGACCGCGGCGCGGTCGCCACCGAGCTGCGCGCCCAGAACATCGGGTCCTTCCACGGCACCTGGGCAAGCCACCTGCAGCCCGCGTTCCAGGCGGAGCAGGTCTGCCCGGTCTCGGCGGACCTCTTCACGCGCAACCTGGGCATCCCCATGCACGCCGAACTGACCATGAGCCAGGCCGAACGGGTCGCGGAAGTCCTGCGCAAGGCGGTCCGCACGCACGCGTCGCCCACCCGGCGCGCCGGCTGAGACCGCCGCCGGCCGGCCCGGCCGGTGTCACGGGTCTTGTCCGCGAGCGCGGCTTGCGTCTTTCCCAGAAGCTCCCGAAGGAGACAGTCCCCATGAAGGGCTCCACAGCCTACAAATCGATACTCAAGCGTGGTCTTCACCTCGGTCTGCTGCCCCAGATGGCCGCGGCCGTGAACCCGTCGACGCCGATCACCCTGGATCACGAGCTGGACGTCTTCCCCGAGGCGGGACGGCGTATGACGGTGGCCCAGTACGCCGGGCACGTGGACGAGGTGGCGGGGCGTCTGTGGGCGGCGGGCATCCGGCCCGGTGAGCGTGTCGTGATCTTCAAGACGGGCAACGCGGACCACTGGATGATCGCTGCCGGTGTCTCCCGTATCGGTGCGGTCGTCGTCAACCTCTCGCCGGCCCTGGACGCCGTGACCGTCGCTGCCCTGCTCGAGCGGGTCGACAAGCCGAACCTGCTCACCGATGCGGCCAAGCTCGACATGCTGGCCGACATCCCGCTGGCGGACCTGACCAAGCGGGTCATCGTCGTCGGCGGTCAGCGGCCGGGCACGGTTTCCCTGGCCTCGCTGGCCGGCGCGCCGCGGGTCAGCCCGGTGGTCCGGCCGATCGACGAGGCCGCGGTGATCACCCACACCTCGGGCACCACGGGGCTGCCCAAGCTCGTGGTGCACACCCCCCGCACCCAGGGGCTGCGGCTGCTGCCGCAGTGGCGGCTGCTGTCGCTGATGCGCCAGAAGGAGACCGTCGCGATCCACGTGCCGTTCGTGCACTCGCGGATGGTCGCGGCGATGTCCCTGGCGCTGCTGAAGGAGTTCCCGGTCCTGCTCCTGCGCAACTCCGACCCCCAGGAGGTCGCCGGGCACCTGCTGGCGCACCGGCCGGCGCTCATCGAGGCGCTGCCCAACTCGCTGATGGAGTGGGAGCCGCTGACCGACGACCCGCGCACGCCGTTCGCCTCGGTGAAGGTCTTCTCCAGCACCTTCGATGCGATCCACCCCGGCACGATGAGCAAGCTGCTCAAATCCTCCCAGCGGCGCGGGGCCCTGTTCTTCCAGATCTACGGGCAGAGCGAGGTGGGCCCGGCCGCCGGCCGCGCCTATCTGCGTCACTCCGCCCACAAGGCCAACGGGCGCTGCGTGGGCTGGGCCATGCCCCTGGGCGCCGCGAAGATCCGCGTGGTCAGCCGGGACGGGCAGCCTCCCTCCGAGACCAGCCCCGGCTTCATCGAGGTCGCCTGGGACGGCCTGGCCAAGACCTACTTCGCCGAACAGGACCGCTACGACGACAACCGCAACGGCCGCTGGTGGCGCACCGGCGACGTCGGCTACCGCACCAGGCTCGGCTGCCTGCACATGCTCGACCGCGAGATCGACATGATCCCCGGCGTGCGCAGCTCCCTGGAGATCGAGGACGTCGTCCTGGGCAAGCTCAGCGAACTCAGCGAACTCGTCGTCGTCCAGGGCCCCGGCTCCAGGCCCGTCCCGGTGATCTGCACCGTCGACGACAAGCCGCTGGACCGGCAGCGCTGGCGCGCTGCTGCCGCTGCCTACCCCCAGCTGTCCGACCCCGTCCAGATCCCGCAGGCCGACCTGCCCAGGACCGCCACGCTGAAGGTGCAGCGGCTCGCCCTGGCCCGCCAGCTGGAAAAGCAGTGGGAGCAGCAGGACTGACCAGGCGCACCCCGCCGGCGTCGCCGCCAGCAACGCCGGCGGGCCCCGCCCGCACATCCGGGGCAGCCCGGCCGCACCCCATGTCCCGGCAGGCCCAGCCCCCCTGTGTGCTGTGCCGGCACGTGCACGGCCGTCCCGCCCAGGACAAGCGATGTGACCACCTCGGCGGAGTCAGGCCGCAGGCACCGCCGCGGCAGCCGGCACACGACCGCGACCGGGAGCCCCGCATGGAGCACCTCGTACGCCATGCCGTCACCACGATCCGCGAACGGTTCTTCGAACCGCTGAGCCTTGATGACCTCGCGCGCAGCGTGCGGGTCAGCAAGTACCACTTCCTGCGGGAGTTCACCCGCATCACCGGCGTCACCCCGGGACGGTTCCTCAGCGCGGTGCGCCTGCACGAGGCCAAGCGTCTGCTGCTCAGCACCCCGCTGAACGTCGCCGACATCTCCGCCCGCGTCGGATACAGCAGCACGGGCAGTTTCACCCGCCGCTTCACCGCCTGCGTGGGGCTGTCCCCGACCCGCTACCGCAGCCTGTCCTGCCATCCCGCCAACCCCGCACCCCAGCCCCCGCCGCCCGCCGCACCGCCCGCAGGGCTGCCCGCGGGGCTGCCCGCGGGGGCGCCGGTGTCCGTGCCGGCGGCCCCGGCGCGGCCCGCCGGCTCGGTCAGCGCTCTGCTGCGCACCACCGGGGCGGGGTTCTCACGCGCGTACGTCGGAGCCTTCGACGGCGCCATCCTGCAGGGAATCCCCGCCGCTGGGGCCAGCATCCGCGCACCGGGCCGCTTCACGCTGGGGCCGATCCCCGCGGGCACCTGGTACATCCACGCGGTGGCCCGCCAGGGCACCGGCGCGGATCCCGGCTGGCTGACGGCCACCGTGGGCCCGGTGCGGGTGGGCGCTGACGCCGGGCGCATCCGCGATGTCACCCTCTCCCCGATGGACTGGACGCGGCCGCCGGTCCTCTTCGCCCTGACGGGCATGGACCCGCAGCCGGCCCCGGCGTGAACCCCGCCCGCCCCGCCTGGCCTTGCCGCCCGCACCCCCCGCCCCGGGATGCGGGCGGGATCCCAGCTCACGGAGAGGGAAGGCATGAACACGCATCAGACCACGTCACTGCTCGTCGGCCTGGCTGTCATCGTGCTCCTGGCCCGCCTGCTGGGCGCGCTGGCCCGGCGGCTCGGGCAGCCGGCGGTGACAGGCGAAGTCCTCGCCGGCATCGCGCTGGGGCCGACCCTCTTCGACGGCGCTGTCAGCGACGCCCTCTTCCCCGGCACCGTACGGCCCATGCTCAGCGCCCTGGCCGCGGTCGGCATCGCGGTCTTCATGTTCCTCGTCGGCCTGGAGATCGACGCCGCGCTGCTGCGCGGCAACGGACGCCTTGCCGCCACCGTCTCCCTCACCTCGATCCTGCTGCCCTGCGGCCTGGGCATGCTCCTGGCGCTCCACCTGGCCGGTGACTACAGCACCGGCTCCACCACCGCCCTGGTGCTCTTCATGGGCGTCGCCATGTCGATCACCGCGTTCCCGGTCCTGGCCCGTATCCTCACCGACCGGCAGATGACCCGCACCCCGCTGGGCGCGGTGGCACTGGCCTGCGCCGCCGTCGGCGACGTACTGGCCTGGGTCCTGCTGGCCGTCGTGGTCGCGGCCACCAGCCCGGCCGGCGGCAGCCAGTGGCGCATGCTGCTGGCCGCCCCCTACCTGGCCGGCATGCTCTTCGCCGTACGCCCGCTGCTGCGCCGCCTGGCCGCCGGCCGCAGCGAACTCAGGCTCACCCCGACGGTGGCCGCGTGCATCCTGGCGGGTCTGCTGCTGTCCGCCGCGGCCACCGAGTGGGTGGGGCTGCACTACATCTTCGGCGCGTTCCTCTTCGGCGCCATCCTCCCGCGCACCGGCACCGCCCAGCTGAACGCCGAAGTCCACAACCGCCTCGGGCAGATGACGGCCACCCTGCTGCTGCCGGTGTTCTTCCTGGTCTCCGGCCTGCAGGTCGACCTGTCCGGACTGGACGCCGGCGGCCTGAAAGCGCTGGCGCTGATCCTGCTCACAGCCGTCGGCGGCAAATTCGCCGGCGCGTTCCTGGCCGCCCGCCTCAACCGCATGCCGCCGCGGCGCTGCGCCGCGCTGGCCACGCTGCTCAACACCCGCGGCCTGACCGAACTCATCGTCTTGAACGTGGGCCTGCAACTGGGCTTCATCGGGCGGGACCTCTACACCCTCATGGTGGTCATGGCCGTGCTCACCACCGCGATGACCGGCCCGCTGCTGAGCCTGATCCTCGGCCGCCCCCGCGATACCGGCCCGTTTGCGGCACCGGGCGTGCCCGGACACACGACGGGGACGGTGGGCACCCCCGCCTGACCTGAAGAACAAGAGCGCCGGCCGCGGGGCCGGGTGCGGGAGGCCGGCCGGGCCGGTGAACGATCCGGCTGCCGGTGCACGACAATGACCTCTATGTCCTCAGCCACACCCGAAGAGACATCCGCGACGGCACCGCCTGCCGGAGCCGGTCTGGGCCTGCGCGAGCGCAAGAAGCTGCGCACCCGCCAGGCGATCCGTGCGGCGGCCCGCCGGCTGATCGACGAGCGGGGCTACGACCACACCACCGTCGAGCAGATCGCCGCCGCCGCCGAGGTCTCGCCGAGCACCGTCTTCCGCTACTTCCGCAACAAGGAGCAGATCGTCCTGCGCGACGAGGACTACGCCTTCTCCGGTGCCCAGGTCCTGCGCGCCCGCCCGGCCCACGAGCCGCCGC
Source organism: Streptomyces sp. CNP082 (assembly GCF_059570535.1). Taxonomy (NCBI): domain Bacteria; kingdom Bacillati; phylum Actinomycetota; class Actinomycetes; order Kitasatosporales; family Streptomycetaceae; genus Streptomyces; species Streptomyces sp. CNP082. The sequence continues at coordinate 932 of NZ_JCANSZ010000091.1, read as the reverse complement.
TGGCTGCTCTGCGGGCGGCGGTGTCGCAGATGGTGCGCGCCACCTACGAGGAGTTCAACGCGGAGTACCGGTGGCGGATGGAGCTGGTGCGTGCGGTGCCGGCCCTGCAGGCGCAGATGAACGAAGGCCAGGACAAGGCGGTCCAGGTCCTCACCTCCGCGCTCGTCGAGCGGGCCGGGCCGCAGGCGGACCGCCTGGAGCTGCGGGTCCTGGTGGGCGCCATGATGGGCGGCCTGCACCAGGTGGTCCTCGAATGGGGCGACGGGCAGCAGGAAGGCGACCTGCCGGAGATGTTCGACCGGGCACTGGCGGTGCTGGAACACGGCCTGACCTCCCGCGGCACGGACCAGGCGGGCTGACAACCCCCGCGGGATGCTGCCCGGCCCGCACACGGAGCGCCGCGCACGGACGCGCGCAGGACCGGGCCTTCGGGCGGCCCGGCGGCCCGGCGGACCGCTGACCGGATCCGCCTCCCCGTACCCGAAGGCCCCCGTCCTGTGCGTGTGCGTCAGGGCCGCAGGCCGGCCCTGAGGTCAGTCCTTGACCTCGCCGTTGACGTGGCGCTGGACGTACTCGTGGGCCAGGTCGCCGAACTGCTCGCCGAAGACGATCGTCCGGTCGACGGTGGTCTGGAAGTGGACACCGCCCCACACCCGGCTGTTGCCGCAGGTGCGGGTGAAGTCGGTCCAGGTGGGGAAGTGGATCGACAGGTCCGTGCCGGGGGTGATGCCCGGTTCGACGACCGTCGAGCCCGCCGGGTAGTTGATCGTCCAGTCCAGCTCGTCGGAGCCGAAGTAGCGCCGGGCGGCCTGTGAGGTGGCCGAGCACAGGCTGGTGGAGCCCGAGGGGTATTCCGGGTGGTCGCCCACCGGCAGGTAGCCGGCCCACTCATCGGCGCGGATGTCGTCGACCGTGCCCATGCCCGGCCCGCC
>NZ_JCANSZ010000090.1:0-16800 GCF_059570535.1 Streptomyces sp. CNP082 | reverse complement strand
CAGGACCCCTACACCGATTCGATCCGTCATACGTACACCCGCGAGCGCGGTGCCACGATCGCCCTGAAGCATGGCGAGAAGATAGCAGAAGGCAGGCAGAGGAGGAACAGAAGGAAAGACCTGCCGCTTTATCCACAGAACGCACGGGAGTGTCGCTGTGGAAAAGTGGATGACGAAATGCCGAGGAGCTTAAATGAGTGGCATTGCGCCCCAGGGGGGCATCCTCTCCTTGCTGCTGGCCAACATCGCCTTGTCGGTGCTCGACGAGCACCTGCACCGGGCATGGGAGAGCGGCGGTGAGCTGTCCACCAGCAGCCGACGCGAACGACGCCGGGCAAAAGGGCCTGCCATCGTGGAGGCTCGTCCGCTACGCGGACGACTTTCTCATCATGGTCAATGGGACCAGGCAGGACACCGAGGACCTTCGTGAGGAGGTCGCCCAGGTGCTCGCATTGATGGGGTTGCGGCTGTCACCGGCCAAGACCCAGGTGGTGCACCTGAGCGAAGGGTTCGACTTCCTGGGGTTCCACATCCAGTGGCGCCGCAAGAGGGGGACGGAGAAGTGGTATGTCTACACCTTCATCGCCGATCGGCCCCTACGGGCTCTGAAGGCGAAGATCCGCTCCCTGACCCACAGAACGTCGCAGCAGGACCTGGCCGTGGTGCTGATCAACCTGAACAGAGCCACGCAGGGATGGGCCCACTACTTCCGGCACGCGGTCGCCAAACACGTCTTCAGGAAAGTGGACGACCTTATCTGGGGTCGACTGGTCCGCCTTCTACGCGTGCGGCACCGCTGGAACTGGCGGGACGTCCGTCGACGGTTCACCACCCCCACTGGGCGGTGGCTTCCGATCGCGGCGGGCGGGATCGAGTTGCGGAAGATCAGCGCGATCCCGGTCACCCGGTATCGCTACCGAGGCAACACGATCCCCAACCCTTGGGTCCCCGAGACCGCCTGACGGCAGAGACCGTGGAGAGCCCGTTGCGCCGAGAGGCGCACGGCGGGTTCGGCGAGAGGTCCGGGGAAACGGACCGGGAGCAATCCCGGCACCGCGCCCCGGGCCTACTCAGCGACGAGGCCGGGCAGTCGATGACTCCGCCGCGGGCCAGGACGTGGGGACGGATCGGTCAGACCCCGGTCGTGCGGGTTCGAGGACGCGGTTCGGGACGGGTGTCGATGGCGGGCATGGTCTGCTTCAAACCGGGCCGACGGTCCCGGCTCATCTATGCGATCCGCGAGTATCGGGGCCGCAAGGACGAGCCGAAGGGCTTCGGATGGCGGGACTTCCGCGACCTGATCGTCCGCGCCCGTATCCAACTCGGGGGCCCGATCGTGCTGGTCTGGGACAACGTCCGCCTCCACCTGACCGCCGGTATGAAGGAATTCATCGACGCGAATGCCGAGTGGCTGACCGTGTTCCAACTCCCGACTTACGCCCCCCACCTCAATCCGACCGAGGGCATCTGGGCGCTGGTCAAGCGCGACCTGGGCAACCTGGCCGCCGCGGACCTCGGTGAGATCACCAGAGCCGTGAAGCGCCGGCTCAAGGGAATCCAGTACCGCCCTGACCTCGTCGACGGCTGCATCGCTGCCACCGGCTTGAGCCTGGACGGCTGACCGATGCCGGGGACCGGTCCCTGATCACGTATCCCAGTCCGCATAGTCCCCGATCGCCACGTCGTCGCAGAAGGTCTCCCAGAACCCGTTGTGCGCAAGAGCGGTCTCGTCGATGACGGAGATGAGATCGCGCAGCTCTTCCGCCACCTCCTCGAATCCCTCCTCGTCGTCCTCCGCATAGAACGGGAAGCGTGCGATCACAGCGGCGGCGCATCGACGGAAAGAGTCGAGGTCTCTGTTCACGTGATGGGCCGTCGCCGACTCGATCTTGGGAATCTGCACCACGTGACCACTGGCCAGGTCGACGGCGATGCGTCCGAACAGGCCACTCGTCGCGATGGCGACCAGTCCCCGCTCACCGATCCCCCCGAAGTACACAGGCTCGCTCAGCGGCCGGTACTCGTATCCGATCAACCCGCCAGGGATGCCACTCTCCCTGAGATCGGCAGAGATCTGGGTGGGCACCTCCGGTGGGGCCTCGATGGGGATCAAGACGAACTCGGGCTTCGGCAACTGCGGCAGGGGCTGACTCACAGGAGAATCCTCTCCCGACGGACTGCCCGGCAACACCCACCGGCCCGCGAGACAGGCGACTCACGTCAGGCAGCCGGTCCCGACATCACCCAATCAAGTTCAGTAGCCAGCGCACTAACCCCTTATCGAGGGCGTGCGCGTCGGCCGTCGCGTACAGCGGCCAGCCCTTATACGAACCTGAGGAGACCAGCACCTCCTGCGCCACCAACTCCTCCACGTCGTCGGCGGCCACCGGCTCCCCGAGCCGCCCCGCGAGCAGACCGGCGATCCGGCGCGCACCCAGCGCCTCGGGCAACTCCTCGGCGACCGGGGCGTCCCGCGTGGTCTGCGTCATCGATCATCCCTTCTCGGGGCCGTTCGAGTTCGGATCTCAGGATGCCTGGCGGCACTGACATTCCGGGCATCTGATCCGGGACATCCGCGCGGCACGCCTGACGTCTGGCCGCCGAAGCCCGAGACGGCTGACTCAGGCCGAGGAGATGCCGCTGCCCGTGGCCGGCCCGTGTCCGCTTGGCTCTGTGAGGTGTGTGGCAACCAGCGTTGGCTCAGCGGCGTCGTCGACGTTATGACCGCCACCGACCCGGCTGAGCCACGCAACTATCCGTACTGCGGTCGCGGTGCCGACCCAGACGGCGAGGACCCGGTAGGGTGCCGGGGGCGTCGCGTACGGCGCCCGGCACCCGACGGCGGCGGGGACGAGCCCGAGCCGTACGACGCGTGCCTGACCCACCTGGCCGACGCCGACCGCGACGCCTACCTGACCACCCTCAGCCCAGGAAGCGATCTCCACCACCCCGGCACCACCTTCGACTCTGCTCTCCTGCGCCGCCTGCTGAACGCCGTACGCGACCCCGCCACCGGCCACCTGCTGCTTGGCGCCGTCGACTTCGACGGGGCGACCTTCGAGGAAGTTGCCATGTTCGGCGGGGCGACCTTCCAGAACGAAGCCCGGTTCAGCGGGGCGACCTTCCAGGGCAACGCCTGGTTCCGCAAGGTGACCTTCCAGGGCAACGCCTTGTTCGACGCGGCGACCTTCGAAGGCACCGCTGTGTTCGGCAGGGTGAGCTTCCAGGGTGGTGCCATATTCGGCGGGGCGACCTTCCAGGACGAAGCCCGGTTCCGCCGTACGACCTTCCAGTACGGTGCAGGGTTCGACAGAGCTACCTTCCAGGGTGGTGCCTCGTTCGACGGGGCGGCCTTCCAGGGCGACGCCTGGTTCCGCGAGACGACCTTCCTGGGCTTCACCCAGTTCGACAGGGCGGCCTTTCACGGCGACGCCGAGTTCCGCGGGGGGACTGTCCAGGGCGAGGCAATGTTCAACCGAGTGATCTTCCGGGGCGACGCAGGGTTCCGTGAGGTGACCTTCCACGCCATCGCCCAGTTTGACAAGGCGACCTTCGAGGACGAGGCCCGGTTCAACTCGGCGACCTTTCGAGGCGACGCCGGGTTCGACAGTGCGGCTTTTCAAGGCGATGCCCGGTTCGCCGGGGCGGCCTTTCAGAGCGAAGCTGGGTTCGGCGGAGTGACCTTTCAGGGCTACGCCGGATTTGGCGGAGTGACCTTCCAGAACGACGCCCGGTTCGGCGGGGCCCTTTTCGAGAGTGCACCGCGGATCGGCCCAGTGGCCTGCCGGGGGACGCTGGACTTGTCGGCCGCGGTCTTCGGCGCTGCCGTCATCGTCGAGGTAGCCGCGCATGCTCTGAACTGCCGACGTACACGCTGGGCTTCGACCGCTGCCTTGCGGCTGAGGCACGCGGCCGTGGACCTCAGCGACGCGGTGCTGGAGTACCCGACGAGCGTGACCGCCGACGCCACCCCGTTCCTCTGGAGGTCGGCGGATGCAGTCGATGAGACCGGGATCACCCCGGCTCCGGTGCGCATGCTGTCCCTGCGGGGAGTCGATGCCGCGCACCTGTCGCTCACCGACGTCGACCTGACCGGATGCCGGTTCGCAGGCACCGTCCACCTCGACCAACTCCGCCTGTACGGACGCTGCCCGCTGCCCCGGGCACCGGGCGGCTGGCACCGCCGCGGATTGCTACCGGCGCACTTCACCGCGCGGCAGACCCTGGCCGAAGAGCAGCACTGGCGCGCCACACGCGCACGCGCCGCAGTGGGATGGACGCCAGAGCCCGACGGCAGTGCTCCGCTGGAACCGGCCGCGCTGGTGCCGCTCTACCGGGAACTGCGCAAGGCGCTGGAGGACGCCAAGGACGAGCCGGGCGCGGCGGATTTCTACTACGGCGAGATGGAGATGCGCCGCCACGCCCCGCACATCCCCGCGGGCGAACGGTTCCTGCTGCGGCTGTACTGGGCGCTGTCCGGCTACGGACTGCGCGCCTCCCGGGCGGTCGGCTGGCTGCTCGGCGCCATGGCCGTCACCGTGTTGCTGATGATGGCCGTCGGCCTGCCGGACACCCCCGCGCAGCCGCATCCGCCCGGCGCAGGCGTCATCGGCAAAAAGGACCCCGAGTTGCACGCCGCCTTCGCCGAGCGCTTCACCGGGCCCCGCGCACAGAAGGCCGCCGACGTCGTCGTCAACTCGGTCGTCTTCCGTTCCAGCGGACAGAACCTGACCACCGTCGGCCGCTACATCGAGATGGCATCCCGCTTCACCGAACCCGTCCTCCTCGGCCTGGCCGCGCTCGCGATCCGCAGCCGCGTTAAACGCTGAGCACCACCAGAAAACCCGCCGGCATTCAGGCGATGCCACAGCGGGCGGTCACCGAACATGGTGATCTTCCCGAGCATGCCGTGACCGGCGGCGTCTGCCGGTGTTGGCCGGTCATGCGAAAAATGATCTCTAAGTCGGTCGTGGCCGCCGTTGCCGGCGCGGTGCTGGCCGGTCTCGCGCCCGCGCCCGCGGCCGCGGCGCCGTCTTCGACTCCGGCAGACCGGTATTCGAGGCCGGTGGTCAAGGTGACGTGCACGGCAGCCAACGTCCGGACCGCGCCGCGGAAGACGGCCCCGAGCGTCGGCGTGGTCCACCGCGGCGAGAAGGTGAGGGTCCTGGAAGGTCTGGAGCGCAAGCGGCCGAAGCGCGGCTTCTCACACCTCAAGATCCAATTCCGGGAGCACGGAAAGACGCTCAAGGGGTGGGTGATCTTCAACTGCGCCGATCTCTACCGGCAATAGACCCGAGTCCCCACGCGTGCCCAACGTCTCGCCGGTGGGGCCGCCGGGGTGCGGCTCGGCGTCGAGCGCTAGGCGCGGCCCGACGTCGTCACCGGCGGCGGTTGCGGGCCACGGATACGCGCTCCCCGCCCTCGCCGCATGACCGACGCACGTGCCCGGCACGGGGCGTCGCTGCTCGATCGGGCGATGTTGCCGGCTGCGGCGAACCTGTGCCCGTCCTGCGGCCCTCGTCGGAGTATGAGTACGAGGGAGCGGCGCTGCCGCCATATCCTGCAGACCCCCGGCCTCGTGCACGTCGAGCTGTGCGCGGCTGACGAGGACACCGCCGTGGCCGCGGCCGCCGCCCTGGCCCGGCTGTGGCCGGCCAGCACCTGCTGGCCACCACGGCGGGTCCCCGGCGAAGACGGCGTCATCGTCGGTGTTGGCCGACCTCGCCTCGACGGTCTCCGAGGATGACCAAGGTGCAGGCTGCTAAGAGTCGGCGGTGTGCAGGTCGGGGCGCCTCCTGGAATTCCCGCCGACCCGCCGCCGTGGCGGGGTGAGCCGTGTTCCCCGCGGGGTCGCCGCGGGGTTTCAGCCGCAGTCGTTGCGGTTGATGCGCAGGGAGCGGGTCTGGTCGTTGAGGTTGTAGCTGCGCAGGTCGTGGATGGATCCGCCGCTCTTGGTGACGCACACCCACCGGCCGGAGTAGTCGCGCTTTTCGTAGACGCGTGCGGTGCGGCTGGAGTTGTTGCGGACCGAGCTGCCGCGGTCGCGGATGGCGGAGGGCAGGTCTTTCACGCTGCCGTCGACGGCCCGTTTCACCCAGGGCTGGCCGCCGAAGTCCCGGTGACCGGCATCGTCGTGGCGAAGGCCCGGGTGACCATCCCGCGCCGCCGGTAGCTTCACGGCGACGCCGCCCGTACGGGCCCTCGCGGGCTGCGGGGCCCGTACGGCCGGCTCACCGGCCGGGACGGCGGTGACGCTCTGCGCTGTCGATACCGGGACGAGACTTCTAGGGGCGGGTCGAGCTGCTGACGCTCACGCCCGGGTCAGCGCGAGGTCGATTCCCGCGCTCGTGAGGCCGATCACGGCCGACTCCTGGAATTCCGGAGGCAGTTGCTCACGGCCCATCGGGTCGGCCACGACCGCCACGCCCTCCTGGAGCAGGATGCAGGCTCCCAGGGCGCGGGCGATCTCGGCTACGAGGTCCATCACGGCACCACTGGTGAAGCGGGTGACGATGAATCCGGTCATGTCCGGCTCGTCGGATGCGTGAATCTCTGCGCTGCTGCCGTCGCCGGCGCGGACGTTGTAGCAGCCGTACACAGGATCCCCGACGACGTACGGGGCGATCATGTTCCGGAACATGCCGGTGTCCACTGCTGCCTCATCGCCGGACACGAACCGCTGGACGAAGATGCTGTAGCTCACGAGCCCCACTATGGCACTGCGCTGTGCGATGCGCCGGGCCATGCAACTCATGTCATTGCTGGCCGACCCCGGCAGGCCAACCCGGCGAGGTCGGCCCGCCGGGGGCGAGGTCCGCGAGCCCGAGGGCGGCATGGTCCGGTTCTCCACGCGGGGTTCAGCGGGCGAGGGTCACGGTGATGGTCTCGTCGGGGCAGCCCGTCATGATCCTGTTGATGGCGGCCAGCTCCGCCTCGTCGGTGCTCACGCCCTCACTATGCCAGCGACCGCGCGCCCTGTTCCGCTGTGCGGCCGGTGGCCCACCGCCAGCGGAGGGCCGCGGCCGGGTGGCTCCCGGGGTCTTATCAGGAGATTTCAAAGCGGCAGCCGAGCCGAACGATCACCTTGAGGCAGTGAGCCTTTTCCAACCTGCTGATGTAGCCCGGCGGTTGGCGTGACAGACGAAGCCCCTGGTAGACGGGCTCACGACCAAGATCACCCGTTCCGCCAGAGGCTTCACGTGCTTGTCCACCCGTCCGGACTGGACCTGCCCAGGTACATCACCGAGGCCGTGGAGGTCCTGGCCGCCCTCGCTCCCAGCCTCGCCGAAGCAGTACGGGCCGCATCGTCGAAGGCGTTTGTACTGCTGGACGGGACCCTGCTGCCGACCGACCGGACCGCCGCGGACCGGCCCTTCTACTCCGGCAAGCACAAGAAGCACGGCATGAATGTGTAGATCCTCACGGATCCGGCGGGCCGACTGCTATGGGCCTCACCGGCCCGGCCAGGCGCGATCCACGGCGTCCGCGCCGCCCGCGAACACGGCATCATCGACGCTCTCGCCGAAGCCGGCATCCAGTGCTGGGCGGACAAGGGCTACCGAGGAGCGGGAGGCACCATCCGTGTCCCCATCTGGGGTCGCTGGGAGAAGATCTCCGCAGGTCAGCAGGCCGTCAACCGGTCCCACGCGAAGATCCGGGCCCTGGTCGAACCCGCCATCGCCACCCTGAAAACCTGGCGCCTCCTGCGCAAACTACGCTGCTCGACCACCCGCATCACCCAACCTCGTCCAGGCAGCCCTCACACTCCACCTCACCACCACGAACTGAGGTTGGAAAAGGCTCATTGCCTCGGCCAAGGAGTGCTCGGTCTCGAAGCCGAGGACGAGCCGGTCGGGGCTGAGGGTGTCCTCGATGGCGAACGACTCGCGCAGGAACTCCGGGTTCCAGGCCACCTCGACGGCGTCCCCGGCCGGGGCGAACTTGTGCAGCAGGTCGCAGTCCTCTGGAGCACCAACGGTCTGGCCGAAAACGGCTCGCTAGATGATTCCCGTTCATGACGTCTTGTCAGTGCCGCATGCCGTCATACCCCGTGCGGTTGCTGTCCGCGACAGGAGGGGGTCATCCATGGAGCGACGTCTCATCACCCGTTCCCGCGTGCAGTTACCCTTCCGCGCAGGACCGCAGGGAGCGGGTGGATGCCTTGGAGGGCGGCGTCACGTACGACCGGTCGTCGGGTGATCCGCCCGGTCACCAGTCGGCAAGCAGCACCTGTTGCTCCTCACCGACCAGGCACGAACCTGCTCTTCAGCGCCGCCTGAAACCGATCGCCACCATCTGTCGTCTTTTCATGCACGCGTGGGTACCGATGAGCGTTGTTCGGGCACCGATAGGGGTGTTTGGCAGGGGACTTCGGGGGTCGGGAGCAGTGGGGAATCGTCCGACGGACTGGCACATACTCGATCTCGATGAGGACCCGACGCCGGGGGATCCGGAGCGGGTCAGGCAGTTGGCGCGTGAGCTGCACGACTTCGCGGATGATGTAGCGGATGCGCTGCGGCAGATCAAGGGCATGGCGGGTGAGGATGCCCTGCTGCGGTGGGCGGGGAAGACCGCGAAGGCGTTCCAGGACGAGTTCGAAGAGGTTCCCAAGAACCTCAAGAAGCTGCAGCGTTCGTACGATCTCGCGGGCGACGCGCTGGCCGCGTACTGGCCGAAGCTGGAACGCGCGCAGTCCCTGGCCGACCGGGCGTTAGCCCGGGGCCGCGAGGCCCGCAACGACCTGACATCCGCGACCGGCCGGCTCGACTCGGCCACCTCCTGGGTCGAACGCGCCACCGCCAAGACCGAGGAGTACGACGAGAAGGAGGGCAAGGACAAGCCCGACGACTCCGAAGTCCGCGCCGCCACCCGCAACGCCACCGACGCCAAGTCCGCCCAGACGTCCGCCCAGCAGGCAGTCGACAACGCAGAGTCGGGCCTCGAAGCGGCGAAGAAGATGGCCGCCGACGCCAAGCAGATGCGTGAGGACGCCGCGTCGGACGCGAAGGACAAGCTGGAGGAGGCCTCGGACGCCGGTATCCAAAACCGTAAGTGGTGGGAGAAGGCGGTCGACTGGGTCAAGGACAACTGGGACACGATCGTCAACGTCTGCAAGGTCATCGTCGCCGTCCTCGGCATCGTCGTCCTCATCATCGGCGGACCCCTGGCCTGGGTCGTCCTCGCCGCGGCGCTGGTCGTCCTGGCCGACACCCTCTACAAGTACCTGAACGGCCAAGCCTCCTTGTGGGACGTCGCCTTCGCTGCGCTGGACTGCATCCCCGGCATGAAGGGCCTCACCACCCTCGGCAAGCTCGCCGGCGGCCTCAAGGCCCTCGCCAAGGGGGGCCTCAAGGGCATGGCCGCCGCGATCCGCGGCCTCGGGACCAAGGGCCTCAACAAGCTCCGAGGCGCCGCCAACAGCCTGCGCAGCGGAATGGACAACCTCGTCGCCAAGGGCAAGGCGGCCGTGGGCCGGTGCCCCGGCGGGGATCCGGTGGACATGGTCTCCGGCGAGATGATCATGATCGAGACCGACGTCCGCCTGCCCGGACTGCTCGCGCTGACGTGTACGCGGACGCATCTGTCCACGTACCGCTACGGCCGTTGGTTCGGCGCGTCGTGGGCCTCCACTTTCGATCAGCGGCTGGAGATCGACGCGGACGGCGCCGCCCTCGCCACCGAGGACGGCATGCTGCTGGCGTACCCCGTTCCCCGGCCCGGCGTGCCCGTGCTGCCGGAGGAGGGGCCGGCCTGGCCGCTCGTCTGGGACGGCACGGCCGGTGGCGAGATCCGGGTCACCGATCCGGCCAGCGGTCTGACACGGCACTTCGCCGCCGGCGGCGCGCAGGAAGACGGCGGTCCGCTCGTGCTGCCGGTACGCGCCGTCTCCGACCGCGACGGGCAGCGGATCGACTTCGACTACGCGGCGGACGGCCTGCCGGAGGCGCTCCGGCACAGCGGTGGCTACCACGTGGACGTCCGCACGGACGAGGAGGGCAACATCACCGCCCTCGCCCTGCGGGAGGGGGAGGACAGCACCGTCCTCGTGTCGTACGGATACGACCCCGAAGGCAACCTCGCCGAGGTGGTCAACTCCTCGGGAGAACCGTTCCGCTACACCTACGACGACCACAGCCGCGTCACCGCCTGGATCGACCGCAACGGAAGCTGGTACGAGTTCGCGTACGACACCGAGGACCGCTGCGTGCGCGGGAGCGGCCCCGACGGCTTCCTCGACTGCACCATCGCCTACGACGCCGCGGCCCGGACCACCGCGTTCACCGACTCCCTCGGCCACACCACGGTCCACCACCACAACGAGCTGCTCCAGCGCACTTCCGTCACCGACCCGCTCGGCAACACCGACCGCTGGACCTACGACGAGCGCAACCGTCTCCGCTCCCACACCGACGCCCTCGGCCACACCACCCGCTACGAGTACGACGAGGCCGGCAACCTCACCGCCGTCGTCTCCCCGGACGAGACCCGCGTCACCGCCGAGTTCAACGACATGCACCTGCCCGTCGTCCTCCACGGCGCCGACGGCACCTGCTGGAGCTACACCTACGACGAGCGCGGCAACCGCACCTCGGTCACCGACCCCCTCGGCGCGACGACCACCTTCGCGTACGACGACGCCGGCGGCCTCACCGCCCTCACGGACCCCCTCGGCGTCACCACCCGCGTCGAGTGCGACCCCCGCGGGCTGCCGGTGCGCACCGTCGACCAGCACGGCGCCGCCATCGAGCGCCGCCGCGACGCCTTCGGCCGGATCACCGCCACCGTCGACGCCCTCGGCCAGGTCACGCACGTCACTTGGACCACGGAGGGCAAGCCCGTCACCCGCACCCACCAGGACGGCACGGCCGAGACCTGGCACTGGGACGCCGAGGGCAACCTCGTCGCCCACACCGACCCCACCGGCGCCACGACGCGCTTCGAGTACACGCACTTCGACCTGCTCGCCGCCCAGACGGGCGCGGACGGAGCGCGCCGGCTCTTCGCCTACGACACCGAGTTGCGCCTCACCACCGTCACCGACGCCCGCGGCGCCACCTGGACCTACGACTTCGACGCCGCCGGCCGGCTCGTCGCCGAGTCCGACTTCAACGACCGCGTCCTGCGCTACGCTCGCGACGCCGCCGGCGGGCTGAGTGCGCGCACCAACGGCGCCGGGCAGACGACGACGTACCGGCGTGACTCCCGCGGCCGGATCGTGGAGAAGCTCAGCGGCGCCGCGGCCACCACGTACGCGTATGGGACCGACGGCCGCCTGGTCCGCGCGCAGAACGCCGACGCCGTCCTGGAGGTGGAGAGGGACGACGCCGGGCGGTTGCTGCGCGAGACCGTCAACGGGCGCACCACCGGCTACGCGTACGACGAACTGGGCAGGCGGCGTCGGCGCAGCACGCCCTCCGGGGCGGTCAGCGAGTGGGATTACGCGGACAACGGCCTGCCGGTGCGGCTGGTCGCCGACGGACACGAGGTCACGTTCGCGTACGACCAGATCGGCCGCGAGACCGAGCGGGTCTTCGGCGACAAGCTGCGCATCGGCCAGCGGTGGGACGAGAGCCACCGGCTCACCGGCCGCGAGCTGACGGCCCCGGGCGAGTCCGCGGCGCACGACCCGCTGGCGAAGTTCCGCACCGTGGGCCGCACCGACTACCGCTACGACCCCGCCGGCCGGCTCGTCGGACTGGACGACCTGCACGCCGGCTCCCGCACCCTCGAACTGGACGCCGAGGGACGGATCACGGCGGTACGCGCCGAAGGCTGGAGCGAGCGCTACGCCTACGACGCCGCGGGCAACGTGACGTCCGCGGCGGCGGCCACGACGGCCGAGGCGGGCGCCGCCGGCCCCGGGACGGCCGCGGAGCCGGAGTCGTACACGTACACGGGCAACCGCCTCCGGCACGCCGGCAGGTCCCGCTACGACTACGACGACCAGGGGCGCTGCACGAGCATCACCCGCCGCACGCTCTCCGGCACCCGCCGCACCTGGCAGTTCACCTGGGACGCGGACGACCAGCTCACCGAGGTCGTCACCCCCGGCGGCAGCCGGTGGCGCTACCGCTACGACCCCATGGGCCGCCGGCTCGCCAAGGAACTCCTCGCCCCCGACGGGGGCGTGGCCCGGCGCGTGGACTTCGCCTGGGACGGCGACCGTCTTGCGGAACAGTCGACGCTCACCGACGACGGCGGCAGCCACTGCGTCACCTGGGACTACGAACCGGGCGGCCACCGGCCCGTGGCCCAGAGCGAACGCCGCTCGCTGCGCGACGCGCCGCAGGAGGAGATCGACCGGCGCTTCTACGCCATCGCCACCGACCTCGTCGGCGCGCCCACCGACCTGATCACCCCGGAAGGCGAGGTCGTCTGGCGCCACCGCGCCACGGTGTGGGGTGGCCCGGCCGGCACGGACCCCGCCGCCCCTGCCGCCTGCCCCCTGCGCTTCCCCGGCCAGTACGCGGACCAGGAGAGCGGTCTCCACTACAACCGCCACCGCTACTACGACCCGCGCAGCACCCGGTTCCTCACCCCCGACCCCCTCGGCCTCGCCGCCGCACCGGACAACTACGCGTACGCGCCGAACCCGCTGACCTGGTCCGACCCGCTGGGTCTGCAGATGTGCCCGCAGTTCCTGCGGATCGACTGGCTGACGGACAAGCTGCTGTCGCGGGTCTCGTACCAGTACCAGCGGTTCGTCACGCACACCGACTACGAACAGGTCTTCAAGCTGCAGAACGGCCGCGAGGTGCACGTGGACGGCGGGCCGACCGCCGACAACTTCCTCGTCGAGGCGAAGTGGACAGGCAACGAGAACCAGTGGTCGTCGTCCCAGTACAACCCGGAGCACCGCCACTACAACCAGGACCGGATCATCGACCAGGCGGAGCGCCTGGTGGCCCTCAACGACGAACTCGGCGCCAACGGCGTCCGCTACGCCACCTCCAGCCCGCAGGGCGCTGACCACCTGCGCGAACTGTTCTCCGACAGCTCGGTCAGCCAGTCGGTGGCGGACGCCATGAGTGATGGCAGACTGCAGGTGTTCCACGTACCGGCGAACGGGATGATCAGCACATGAACGAACTCATCGCTCTCGTCCAGCGCCTGGCCTCCGCGCCGCAGCTCACGGGCGAGCTGCTGGCGGCGGCGCTTGAGGAGGAAGGCTGGTCCGTGCTGCGCGCGAGGCCGGGCGCGCCCTTTCCGCGGGTCTGGCAGAAGGACGGTCTGACAGCGGGCATCCAGGGCGATCCGCCCGGGGTCCATCTCGCGGTGACGCTGTGGCTGCGGGAAGTGGACGAGGACGACGAGGGCTTCGAGGCCCTCGAAGCGCTGTACGAGGAGGCGGAGGCGGAGTCGCGCCGGGTGGCGGCGGAGGTGGAGCAGGGGCCGCTCGGCGGCCGGCTGGCACCGGCGGAGGGGGATCCGACCGGCGGGCTCGACTACCTCCACCACAGTGCCTGGCGGCTGGGGGACCGTACTCTCCTCGTCGGCGCCATCCAGCAGGACAGCGACCTCCCGGTGCTCGTCGAGGCGGTCGTCGGCTGACAGACATCCCATGCGCTGACGTGTCAAGCAGAGAGTGGTTCGTTGTGGTTCAGGCTGTGGCTTCGTCGTAGAAGGTGCCGGTCTTCAGGCAGCCGTGGAGGATGCCGACGAGGCGGTTGGCGAGCTGTCGCAGGGCGGCGTTGTGGCCCATTTCGCGGGCTCAGAGTCGGTCGTAGTAGGCGCGGGCTCCCGGCGAGGCGCCGAGGGCCGGCAGCCGATCGCGTAGACGTCGGCGGGCGCACTCGCCGGGGTGCCCGGGCCTCGTTCCGGCGCGAGATACGGCACGGGTCCCGCGTGCCGCGCGTCGGTCTCGGCGGGCGGAGGACCGGTGTCGGTGAGCGCGGCGTGGGCGGTGTCCAGGACGGTCACCGTGCCGTGCTCAACGCTTCCCTCGCCGTCGCCGTCGTCGACGAGCACGCCTGCGAGCTGGAGGCTTCCGTACGCCAGCCCGGCGGCGTGGGTGGCGGCCAGTGCCGCGCAGATCTGCTCCGTCCAGGCCAGCGCCCGGCGCCAGTCGGCGCCGCCCTGCTCGCGAAGCACTTGCCCGAGGGACCGGCCGCGCAGCGGTGTCAGCGTCAGGTAGCCGATGCCGGTCTGGCCGGCAAGCTGGGTGACGCCGTGGCCGACGACGGTGGCCAGGTACGGGCTCTCCAGACCGGCCAGTTGGGCGGCAACCTGCTCGAAGCGGGCCCGCGCCGACGCCGGTTCCGCCGCTTCCCCCGGGCCGGGCGCGGTGAGTACCTGCACGGCCACCTCACCTCCCAGGCCGCGATCCCGGGCGCGCCACACCTCGGACTGCCTATTTTTCTCCCGATCTGCGCGGCGCGGACGCTGTGCTGAGCTCCAAGACGACACCTTGGATCTCGGTCTCGATGACGGCGATGTCGTTCTGGATCCCGACTACGAGCATTCCGCGGTCGCCGAGGCAGATTTCGCGGCAGGTATCGGGCAGCCGGAACTCGTCCAGAGCCGTGCCGGTGGCCAGATCATAGGTGGTCACGGGGCCGTCGTGGCTCGCGGCGAGCACGACCGGACGTCCGTGCAACACGCCAGCGGTGAGGAAGCGGACGCGGTCTGCGCCGGTCACGATCGTGTGTAGAGTCCGCTGCTCCTCCGCGTCCCAGACACGTAGGACTCCCTCGGCCCCGGCTGTAATCACCACCGGCCGTCCGTCGACGATCGTGGTCGTGACGGCCGGGGTGGCAGCCGGTTCGAGCTCGGCGAGGCGCGATCCGTCTACGAGATCCCAGAGGTCGACTGCGAACCTGTCGCCCAGGTTCGGGTGTCCGCTCAGCACCACGGCGGCTGGCTTGCCGTTGACAGGCAGCAGCGCCACGGCCGTCGGCTGGTCCACGCTGTCGCGCTGCTCGTCCTCGACGTTGATGTCGACCGGTTGGCCGAGGACCTCCCCTGTGGCCAGATCGTAGATTCGCAGGACTTTTCGCACTGACGCGAGTACCGCGATCGGACGCCCGTCGAGTCGTCCAGTCGTTCCGGCATCCGTGCTCTGGGAGTAGGGCGGCTCGGTCGGGTCACGCATGGTGAGGGGAATGCTGACCCCGGTGTCGAGGTGATGCACCTCGGCGAAACCGATTCCCGCGAGCAGTAGGAGGGGCTGGCCGTCGAACTCTTCGATCCCGACGACCTGGGTGAAACCCACGGGTGCTCGCGCGATGACCCGGTGCGTGTCGAGGTCCCACAGGAACGCGGTTTTGTCGAGGCCAACCGTGAGGGCGAGGCGGTGCTGGCCTCGGTCGAGGACGGCAGCCTCTAAGTGGGCGGTTCGTGAGTCTTTGAGTGGGTCTGCTGTCGCCTGATGGTGTGGCGGTGGGGCGGAATCTTCCGGTCTGCGGGTGGTGATCTGGTGATGTGTCCGGGTGAGTGAACGCATGCCGTACCCGAGTGACTTATCGGATGAGCAGTGGGCTCTGATCGAGCCGGTGATTACCGCGTGGAAGGACCGGCACCGCTCGGTCAGCGGCCACCAGGGCGCCTACGACGTGCGGGAGATCGTGAACGCGATCCTCTACCAGGGGCGGACCGGCTGCCAGTGGGCCTACCTCCCGCACGATCTGCCGCAGAAGAGCGCGACCTACTACTACTTCGCCGCCTGGCGGGACGACGGGACCGACCAGGTCATCCACGAACTCCTGCGCTGCCAGGTCCGCGAACGCGCCCGGCGATTAGAGGACCCGGCCCTGGTGGTCCTGGACACCCAGAGTGTCCACGTGGCCGCCGGGGTCCCCGCGGCCACGAGTGGCCACGATCCGGCCAAGCGGGTGCCGGGCCGCAAGCGGGGTCTTGCCGTGGACGTCCTCGGCCTGGTCATCGCGGTCGTCGTCCTTGCCGCGAACACCCACGACAACGCCGCGGGCGTCGCCCTGTTGGACCAGGTCGCCGGGCACGCCGGCAAAACCGTCCGCAAAGCCCTGGTCGACCAGGGCTTCAAGAACCAGGTCGTCACACACGGCGCCAGCCTGGGCATCGACGTCGAGATCGTCCAGCGCAACCCGCAGGCCAAGGGGTTCGTGCCGCAGCCGAAGCGGTGGAGGGCCGAGCAGACCTACGGGATCCTGATACTGCACCGGCGCCTGGTCCGCGACTACGAGCACCACCCCTCCTCCTCCGCCTCCCGCGTCTACTGGGCGATGACCCACGTCATGACCCGACGCCTCACCGGCGCGAACGCCCCCACCTGGCACGAGACGCGGGCAGCGGCAGCGTGAACATCCAGCCCCTGCTCGACGCCCTGGACCTCCAGGAAGACGCCGCCCGGACCCTGGCCAACGACCTCCGCACACAGATCGACGG
Organism: Streptomyces sp. CNP082; assembly: GCF_059570535.1. Taxonomy (NCBI): domain Bacteria; kingdom Bacillati; phylum Actinomycetota; class Actinomycetes; order Kitasatosporales; family Streptomycetaceae; genus Streptomyces; species Streptomyces sp. CNP082. The sequence goes on along the minus strand of NZ_JCANSZ010000090.1, from coordinate 438 downwards.
CCTGCAGACCCGGTTACGGGAGGCCGAGACCCACCTGGAGCACCTCACGATCACCCGCAAGACCATCACCGGCCTCGCCGACCGGCTCCCCGCCTCCCCGCCGGACCTGCCCGAGCACCCGGACTACCCCCGCATCCTCGCCGCCTTCAACCACGCAACCGGACCGCTACGGGCCAAGGACGTCTGCGAAGCCCTCGGCCACGAACCGCTGCCGAAGAACATCGAAGGCACCCGTGCCAAGCTGAAACGCCTGGTCAAACTCGGCATCCTCACCGAAGCCAACACCGGCAACTTCACCAGGAAGCCATAGCCGACACAGCTCCACCAGCGAACCTTCTCCAACCCCAACCAGAAACGGACATCACCTCGCGAACCGCCCACTGAGAGGTCCACGCAGTGACGGGGCTGTTTGAGGCTGAGTGCCTGGTGGGCCAGGGC
>NZ_JCANSZ010000089.1:0-17774 GCF_059570535.1 Streptomyces sp. CNP082 | reverse complement strand
GGTCGCTCCGTGAGGGCCCCTGTGACACTGCCGCCCCCGGCTCTCCTGGAGCTGCCGACCGGCAACAAGGGGACGCGCCGCAGAGCGCCAGTTAATGACCGCCCGGGGACCAGCTCCGTCACCGGGTAGTCGTTGCCGTGCGCAAAGGGGAGAAGCATGTCGCTGCCGGGAGCCGCCCACTACGTCGGCGTGGACTGGGGATCGGCCGAGCACGCCGTGTGCGTGCTGGAGGAGTCCGGGCGGGTGCACACCCGGTTCACCATCCGCCACACCGCCGCCGGGTTCACCGACCTTGCCCGCCGCCTGGGCAAGCTCGGTGAGGCCGAGCTGGTTCCCGTCGCGATCGAGCGGCCGGACGGCCGCCTGGTCGACGCCCTGCTGGAGGCCGGTCACCCGGTGGTGCCGGTGAAGTCCAACGCCATCAAGGCATGGCGCGACGCCGAGGTCCTCTCCGGCGCCAAGAGCGACGCCGGCGACGCCCAGGTGATCGCCGAGTACCTGCGGCTGCGCCGGGAGCGGCTGTCGGCCACCCGCCCGTTCTCCGATCACACCCGCGCGCTGCGCACCGTGGTCCGCACCCGCGAGGACATCGTGCACCTGCGGGTGATGGCCACCAACATGCTCTCCGCCCTGCTGGACGCCTTCTGGCCAGGGGCCAAGCACATCTTCAAGGACATCGAGTCCCCCATCGCGCTGGACTTCCTGACCCGCTATCCCACCCCGGCGTCGGCCGCTGGTCTGGGCGAGAAACGCATAGCGGCCTTCTGCGCCCGGCACGGCTACAGCGGCCACCGCAGCCCGGCCCAGCTCCTGGCCCGCCTGCGCGGCGCACCGGCCGGCGTCACCGACCCCGCCCAGACCGACGCCGGACGCGATGCCGTCCTGGCACTGACCAGCGTCCTGCGGGCCCTCGGCACCGCGAAGAAGGAGCTGGACCGCCGCGTCGCCCACCATCTGGAGCAGCATCCCGACGCCCCCGTCTTCACCTCGCTGCCCCGGGCCGGACGCGTCAACGCCGCGCAGATCCTGGCCGAGTGGGGTGACAGCCGTGAGGCGTTTGCCGGCCCCGACGCGGTTGCCGCGCTGGCCGGCGTCGTCCCGGTGACCAAAGCGTCCGGCAAGCACTCCACCGTCGCCTACCGCTGGGCCTGCAGCAAACGTTTCCGACAGGCGCTGGTCACCTTCGCCGACAACAGCCGACACGCCAGCCCCTGGGCCGCCAAGGTCTACCAGCGCGCCCGCGAACGCGGCATGGACCACCCCCACGCCGTGCGCGTCCTGGCCCGCGCCTGGGTCCGGGTGATCTACCGCTGCTGGCTCGACGGCAAGCCCTACGACCCCGCCCGACACGGCGCGGCCCAACGCTCCACAAACGATCCCGCCCTCATCCAAGCGGCCTGAGGTTGACACAAGGGGTGTCACAAGTGGTCCTTCCTGCCCGCGACCGGGGGCGGTGAACAGGCCGTCGGCAGCGACGAGGGAAGCGGCAGGCCGGGCAGGGGGTTCGTCGGAGGTCACAGGGCGGTCCGCGCGAGTGGCAGCGCGGTGATCGTGAAGGCGTCGGGTTGCTGGTAGTTCAGGCGCCGCAGGTCGACGCCGGTGGTGACGGCGTGGGTTTCGATCTGGGCGCAGGCGGTGTCCAGGAGGGCGTCGGTGGCGGCGGTGACGGTGACCAGTCCGGTCAGGGCCACGTCCGCGTGTCCGGCCAGGAGCTGGCGTTCGCGGGCTTTGACGTCGGCGTATTCGACGGAGTCTTCCTCGCTGTCGACCTGCCCGCGGCGGGCGCGCTCGTTCGCGTCGGCGATGATGGCGGCCTTCTTGCGCTGGACGTCGCGCAGCGCGGCCTGCAGGCCCTGCGGGACGTAGATCAGTGACAGGGTGCGCCGCACGCCGGGGGTGAACATCAGCCCGTGCAGGAACCCGGCGTGCGACTCGGTGCGTGGCCAGTTCTCCACCCAGTAGGTGGTGTGCCGTGCGCTGTCGGTGGCGAGCCGGTCGTACTCCTCGATCTGCACGACGGGCCCGGCCGCGGCGGGCTCGGCTTCGGCGCGGCCGGTGGTGGACCACTGCTGGAGCGCTGGGAGTGCGTTGGGGTCGTAGGCGGTGCGGATGACCGCGGCGATCTCCCGGGCGGTCAGCCATCCGGTGGCCAGCAGTCCGGCGTTGCGCGCGGCCTGGGCGACGGAGGTGGTCGTCTGCGCCATGACGGTGAAGGCACCGGGCAGCCCGCCGCCGGCCTGGCTGATCAGGCGGCGGGCGGCTTTGAGGTCGAGGGAGATGGCCAGGTAGGTCTCGTGCGGGGCGGCGGCGGGTCCGGCCTGGGTGAGGAGTTCGGAGTAGATCTGTCCGGCGACCGGCGCCTGCGCCTGGGCTTGTGCGTTGCGGGTGAAGTGGCGGGCGAGGCCGTCGCCGCTGTCCGCGACGGTGCGCTCCAGCACCTGCACAGCCGCGATCTGCCCTGATCGGGCGATCGAGGCCAGGGCGCGTCCCCAGCCGTTCACGTGCTGGTTTTGCGTGGCGGGGTCCAGAAGGACGAACGCGGGGCCGGTGACGCGGGCGATCGCGGTCAGGGTCTGCCGGTGGGGGTCATGAACCGCGGCGGCGCGGGGGGCGGAGTCGCCGGGGGTGACCACCTTGAGGGAGGCGGCTGAACCGGGCAGGTGCAGGAGGCCGTCGTGGCGGGGCCGGGTCACGGGCCGGGCGAGCCACAGCGTCTGCCCGGTACGGCGGCGTAGTGCGTAGCGGGCGATGATCGGCGCCCAGTCGATCAGGGAGCGGCCGTGCCGGTGCACCGCGACCAGCGCAGCGGAGGCCGCCCACAGCGGGGTCAGGGCGACGGCGCCGAGCAGCCCGGTGGTCACCACCGTCATCAGCAGCAGCGCCAGCATGCACGAGACGAGGACGAGTTGGGGCAGCGAGAGCCCCAGGAGGATGCCGCGGCGGGAGCGGTGCGGAAACTTCACCGTCACCGGCACCGGCACGGAAGGAACAGTCACAGGGGCAGGTCCTGGGGTCGCGGGTGGAACCCCGGGGGCGGGAGGCGGCCTATGCCTCCCGCCCCCGGCGGTGGAGCGGAGGGTCACGGGTCGGCGGGCGGCGGCGGTCCGGCCGTGTCGTCGGCCGGGGCGTGGCGAGGGCCGGAAGGCGGGGGAACGCCGTGCGGTGGAGGGCTGGTCGTCGGCCGTGCGGACTGCCAGCCGCTGCCCGGCCCGGAGCCGTTCGACGGGGGAGCGGTCGGCCCGGGAGCGCCGCCGATCTGGCCGCTGGTGTCGTCGGACACGCTCGTCGGCGCGGGCTGGAGGGCCTTGTCCAAACTCGCCTTGCCCGCCTTGTCTGACGACGAGCCGCCGGCGCCCCGGCCGGGCGGAGCCTTGTGGCCGCCCCCGCCGGTGGGGTCGGCGGCGATGTCGCCGGGGAATCCGGCGGCTCCCGCGCCGTCACCGCCCGGCGCGGCGGCTCCCGCCTCGCTTCCGGCTGCTGCGCCGCCTCCGGCGCCGCCGGTGGCTGCGGCTGCCCCCTTGCGGGCGGCTTTCTCGCCGTAGGCCCGGGCGATCTGGGCTCCGGCGCCGCCGGCCCGGTGCAGCGATTCACCGTCGGTGTCGGCCGCCCAGTGCACGAACTTGAAGACCGCGTACGGGCACAGCAGCACCATGGCCATGATGACGATGCCGGCCATGATGTCGGCGAGCGCGGCGGCTCCGTCCTTGGCGTCGGTCTTGCCCATGGCGGCGATCCCCAGAACGAAGATCACCGTCATCAGGAGCTTGGAGACGACGAGGGTGGCTGTTGCTTCGATCCAGCCCTTGCGCCAGCGGCGGGCGACTTCCCAGCCGCCGCCGGCGGCGGCGAAGATCGCCAGGGTCACCATGACGAGGATGCCGATCTTGCGGACCATCATCACGCCCCAGTAGAGGAACGCGCCGAGGGCGGCGCCGAGTCCGGCGACGACGGAGACGAGCCAGCCCAGCGGGGACACGCTCGCGATCATCTGGACTTTGACGGTGCGGCGGACGGCGGATTCGATGCTCATGTCCGCGCTCCTCAGCAGGCCGGCGGACAGGGCGTCGACCACTTCGACGGCGACCGTGGTCAGGGCGATGGCGCAGAATGCGAACAGCACTCCGGCTGCGGTGCCGGTGAACGCCTGGGTGAGGGCTTGTCCGTCGCGCCGGATGGCGGCGCGGACGAGCTGCGCGCAGAACGTCGCGACGAGAAGCACCAGGCCCAGAGGGAGAAGGGTCTCGTAGTTGTCGCGGAACCAGCCGGCGTTCAGGTCGACTCGGGTGGTGGTGTCGACTCCCTCGGCGGCCAGGTCGACCGCGGCAACGGCGAGTTCGCCGGCGGATTCGGCCATCCAGTCGCCGATGGCCTTGCCTGGATCGGCCATGAAACCGGCCGCGTCGTCGACGTCGCAGAGCCTGCCCGCTACCGGGATGTCACAGAACGCCATGCGTTCCTCCCTTCACCTTCGGGATGCGGGTCACGGCGCGACATGGGGGGCGACGGCGGCCAGGGAGCACACGTGGCCGGGGCGGCACTGCACGGCCAAGGTCACGGCCCGTTCCTCGGCACCGCCGCCGCGCCGGCCCCAGGCGATCTTCTGCTTGCCGGTGACGGTGACGGCGTAGACGTACGCCTCGGTGATAGCTGTGGGGTCCTCGGCCAGGGCCTGGTTGAACGCCGCGGGCAGATGGCCCTCGACGACGCTCGCGGTGGCGCGCTGGTCCTGGTCGGCCATCCGCGACCACAGCAGCGGATCGGGCACCAGACCCGCCACGGACGCCCAGTCGGCATACCGGGATTCGGTGGTCATCCAGGCGCGCATGCCAGCGAGTTGCTCGGTACGGCTGGTGGTGCGGGTGTCGTAGGACCACAGCATCTTCGCCGCCGCCTTCGCGAAGGCGGCCGGCTCGCCGGTCCGCGGAGGCCCGGGCACAGACCGGGACTCCGACTCCGGGACCGACGGCTGGGCCGGTTCGGTAAACGGCTCGCTGCTCGTCGGCGAAGGGACTGCGCGCTTGGTGGCCGGGTCGCTGTCTCCGCTGCCGGACAGCAAGGCGACGGCGGCGGTGATGGCGAGCAGGGCGGCGACGAGCATGGCCGCGATCGCGGTGCGCCGGCCGCCCGGGTACCCCGTCCGGTAGGCGGGCAGGGCGTGGGTGGGAATCCGCTTCTGCCTCATTGGACCTGCGATCCGAGGTTGGAGAAGAACGACACGATGCCGTTCGCGGCGCCGAGGCCGAGGGCGGCGCCGGCGGCGACGACGGCGCCCTTCTTGCCGTTGGCCTCGGCCTGGTGGCCGCCGGTGTGGTGGCCCCAGGCCCACACGCCGAGCGAGACGGCCAGCGCACCGACGACGGCCACGATGCCGAACAGATTGATGCTGTTGACGACGTTCTTCAGGACGGAAAGGCCGGGCAGGCCGCCGCCCTTGGGCGAGATTCCCGGGTCGTAGGCGAGGTGGATCAAGCGATCTGCGAGAGGGAGGGGCATGGGGGCAGCGGGGCTCCTTGCATACGCGGGCAGGGCGAAACGGGCAGCGGGGAAAGAGAGAAGCCGAGCGGAAGGCGCGCTCGGGGGCGCGCGGGAGAAGGCCGCGCCGATCCGGGCCGAGCGGCGCCGGAACGGGGGGCGTTACAGGACGCGGCGTACCGCGAGGACGGTCCACTCGGCGAGGGGGGCGATCCGCACGGGCTTGCCGGTGCGCGGGGCTTCGATGACCAGGCCCTGGCCCAGGTACATCCCGACGTGCTCGGGGCGGGCCGCGGTGCCGCGGCTGAAGACCAGGTCACCGGGCCGGAGCCGGCGGAGCTGGTGGTGCGGGACCGGCTTGCCTTCGTTGATCTGCGTGTAGGTGGTTCGGGTGAGCGTGATGCCGGCATGCCGGTACGCCTGCTGCATCAGGCTGGAGCAGTCGCAGCGCCCCATCGGATCGGGACCGTGCGCGTCGGTACAGGAGCCGCCCCACTGGTAGAGCGTGCCGAGTTGCCGCATCGCCCACGTGATCGCCGCGCGCGCCTTCGGATCGGCGTTCCGGGGGATCCGGTACCCGTCCGGGATGCTGCCCTCGGGGACGGGGCCGAAGCCGGAACCATCCGGGCCCCCGGCGCAGCCGGTGCCGGCGGCTGAGGAGTCCGGATCCGCAGTCTGCTCGTCGTCGCCGGCGCGGGGGAAGGTCGCGGACACGGCCGTCTGCAGGACGGTGGCCAGGTCCTCCCACTGCGCGTAGGCGTCCGGGAAGGCGGACCGCTGGACGGCCTGCGCTGCCTGGGCGGTGGTCATCTGCTGCCAGCCGTCCACGGCCAGCAAGTGCCGGTAGAACTGCTCGGCGGCGTAGACCGGGTCGCGGATCTGCTCCGCGGAGCCCCAGCCCTGCGACGGACGCTGCTGGAACAAACCCAGCGAGTCGCGGTCGCCGGAGTTCAGGTTGCGCAGCCGCGACTCCTGCATCGCCGTCGCGAGCGCGATGACCTGCCCCTTCGCGGGGACGTCGAGAGAGCGGCCGGTGGCCACGATCGTGGCCGCGTGCGGGACCTGCTCTTCGGGCAGGTCCAGTCCCTCGATGCGGATGTCCTTGGCGGCCGCACCGTCGAGGATCCGGATGACCTGCTCGGTGATTTCGTCGGTGTCGAGGTCGGTCAGGCAACTGCCGGCGGACGCGGCGGTCACGGCGGCGTCACTGGAGGAGGCCAGCATCATGCCGGCACCGGCGAGGAGGAGCGGGGAAAGGAAGACGACGCCGAGGCCGGCGGCCAGCGCCTTCAACCCGGGCGAACCGACAGCGGGGCAAGGCGTGTTGGTGTGGGCGGATAGCGAGACGCCATGGGAAGGTGCCCTTCGGGGAGGGGATGTGCGTGCCCGGCGGCACGCCGAATCGCCAGGATTCGAGGACGGGGCCGCGGGGTGTTACTGCGCACTCGGGTGTGATCAGGCCGTCAGGCGGGGCACCGCCGAGACGGCGGTCGCGGTACGACGTGGTGGGCCAGCGGCCAGCGGCCAGCGGCGTGGGGCGCCGGGCTGTCCAAAAACTGTAGACCCGAATGCGGCGACGGCCAAATAGTCGGCGGTGAGGTGCCGGAAACTGGCACCCCTGCAGCGGACTTTTTGGCCGTCGCAATGTTCGCCGCTACAGTTTTTGGACTCCCCTTCGCCCTCCCCGCCCCACATGGCTCCTGGGTTTCTGCAATACCCCCCGGCCCGCGAGGACGCGCATGCGAGAGGGGAGTTCCCCTGGCGCTCCCACCCGAATCGGGGTCTGTTCTTTGCCTTTTTCCCTCCACCAGGGCGACGCTCTCACCGTTCTTTCCGGCCTTCCGGACGACTGCGTCGACTCCGTGATCACCGACCCGCCCTACAACTCCGGCGGGCGGACAGCGAAGGAGCGCACGACACGCTCCGCGAAGCAGAAGTACACCTCGGCCGACGCCAAGAACGCTCTCGCCGACTTCACCGGCGAGAACATGGACCAACGCAGCTATGGCTTCTGGCTGACGCAGATCATGACCGAAGCCCACCGCCTGACCCGCGATGGCGGGACGGGGCTGTTGTTCACCGACTGGCGGCAGCTCCCCATCACCACGGACGCGATCCAGGCGGCCGGATGGCTGTGGCGCGGAGTGCTGGCCTGGCACAAGCCCAGGGCCCGCCCGCAAAAGGGCCGCTTCACCCAGAACGTCGAGTTCATCGTGTGGGCGTCGAAGGGGGCGATCGACGGCTCCCGCAACCCCGTCTACCTCGACGGCATGTACTCCGGGTCGCAGCCCTCCGGGGCAGGGCGCCGGCACATCACACAAAAGCCGGTGCCGGTGATGCGCGAGCTGGTCAAGATCTCCCCGCCCGGAGGCACGGTCCTCGACTTCTGCGCCGGCTCCGGTTCCACCGGCGTCGCCGCCCTGCTCGAAGGCCGCGACTTCATCGGGGTGGAGAAGTCGGCGCACTACGCGTCGATCGCATCCGAGAGGCTCACCGAGACCCTGCACGGGACCCTCACCCGGGATGACGTGGTGCTCACCGCCTGAGCCCTCACGCGGCCTCCCGGTTCCTGCTCTGCCTGCTCCCCGGGTGACCTGGTCCCCGGCAGATGCCCCTGTGGCCCGCCGGCCAGTGGCAACCCCCGCCCTTCTTCTTCCCTGCCTCGTAGGAGGTCAGCCTCTTCATGCCCGAATCCGAATCTCCCGGCCTGCACGAGCCCGTTCGCGTACCGGACCCTCAGTTGGAGGGAGTCGAGGCGAGCGTCCGCCGGCTTATGCAGCAGTCGGAGCAGCAGGCCCGGCAGCTCGACCGCCTCGCCGCTCCCGCGCCGGGTGCCTCGCCGTTCGCGGCCTTCGGGATGCCGGGGCTCGGCGGACCGCCTCCCGCCGCCTCGTCGCCGGAGCCGCGCCCGATTCTGGAACTCGACGGACAGGAACGCGAAGACGAACTCGACGCCTTGTCGGACTGGGTCGATGACTTCTTCCTCCCGGTCTACGGGGCGGAGGTCACCACCGCCGCGCCCTGGTGCCTGCAGTGGCAGGAGCACGACGACGTCGTCGCCTGGCTCCACGCCCTGTGGCTCGCCTACCAGCAGCACAAGGAACCCGACGCGGGGCTCGCGGGCCTGTTCGTGTGGCACCGGGACTTCCTCACCCACGCCGTCGCGGCGATCCGGGCACCCGGCGGCCCGCTGTCGGCGTGCATGACCTCCCCCGACCGTCCCGCGCACCGCATCCTGCCGGGCCCCGCGCCGTCCGCGCGTACGGCGGCGATCGCGGCGGATGCCGGTGGGCCCGCTGAGCCGGGCGGGCCCCGGTCATGAGAAGGAACCGGCAGACCTTCGGCCTGAGCTTCGATCCTCGTGCTCTGACCGATCTGCTTCAGGCGCCGGGCGACATCCGCGACCTGACCTTGTCCTACCTGGAAGACATCGTGAACGCACGGGCCTTCGGGGAACGTCTCGACGGCGACTTGAAGGGCTACCGCAAGGTCGCCATGGACCGCAGGGACTGGCGCATCGTCTACGGCTTGCGCCCGGCACCGCCGGACTCGCCGCACCGGCAGGAGATCTACGTCATCGCCGTCAGGCCCCGTGCCGGCAACGACATCTACGACACCGTCGGCCGCCGTCTGGGGATGACCCGCCGTCCGCTGAGCGCCCGCACCCACGCGGCGCGCTCCCGCTCCCCGCAGCTCACCCGACCCGGGACCGCGGCACAGCCCATGCCACCTCCCCACCCGCAGCCGGGCCCGCGGCCGTCAACACCGGCCCCGCTACGCCCCCGCACCCGCTGACCACCACGCGAAGCTCCTTGCCTGCACAGCCTGCGCCCGGGAACGGCCAGGGCGAACAATCGCCCCTGGAGGAGCGCATCGAGGCTGTCACCGGCCACGACATCGCCGCCCTGCGCGGCTACCGCAACCGCGGCGTCCTCGACGAGCCACATGCCCGCTTGGTCGACGAGCACGATGCACTAGCCAGGGCAGGGGCCAGCGTGGACCTCTACCTCCGCGCCCTCCACCGCCTCACCGACGGCGCGCTTCACATCGATGACGCCCTGCTCGCGCGGATCGACCGCACCGTCGCGGCCCTGAAGCACGCCGCCGCCACCCGTGACGCCGCCGCCCGGCGGGTGATCGCCGCCCTGGAGCCCATCAAGGCCACCGCCCCCAGCACGACGCCCAGCCCGCGACCGCTCTCGGACGGGGAGCTGCGCACCCTTCTCGCCATCGCCGGCGGAGCCAAGCTCTACCGCCACCTGCTCAGCGGCCGGGTGTCCGTCACCGCCGCCTGCGGCACCCGCATCCCCTACGCCGAACTGCAACGGCTGGAGGACGCCGGACTCGCCGCCCGGGACACCAGCCGCCCCCTGAACGCCGGCCAGCCGGTCACCTTGACCGACACCGGCCGCGCTGCCCTGCTCGCCGCCCGCCGGCCGCCCACCACATCCCCGCCCAAGCCCGGCGCCCGGCCTGCGACCTGGCCCTCCATCCCAGCCCGCCGGCGCTGATCCCGAAAGGCCCTCGTTGTCTCCCACTCAACCCGAGCCGCCCCGCAGGAAACGTCCCGAGGTCGACTTCGGCGTGGACCAGCTCGACGCCGACGAGGAGGTTTCCCGCGCCTTCTCCGTCCACGTCGGCCTTCATGTCGACAGCCTGGTCTCCCTCGCCGAACACCACACCGCCGACGGTCTGCGCAGCTACTACGTCCTGTTCGACTCCAGCGCGACCTGGGGTCATCCGGGCGAGCCTGCGTACCTCGGCGTGTACCTGAAGCGGGATCCAGCCAAGCGGACCTTCGACTTCAACCACTACGCGCTGCCGCTGCCCGCGATGGTGCAGTCCTGGCTGATCCACCGCGGCTGCCCTCCCGACGCCATCAGTCTGGATCCCGGACTGGGTCCCCAGCCGGCGGACGAGGCGACGCGGGCGCTGGCGCGACGCCTGATGTTCGAGGGCGACGACTACGGCATCGGATTCTCCTATACCAAGGACAACCCGGACGACTTCGTCACGGTCGTGGCCATGGGCGCCGCGGACGAGCAGGCGGTCCCGCCGTTTCGCGTCGTGGTCGAGGAAGTCGACACCAGCACCGACACGTGGACGTACACCCTGCGGGAGGGCGGCTTTCCCACCCCCCAGGATGCCCTGGGGTGGTGCTGGGACCGGCTCGCAGGTGACGCCGGCCCGCTGCCGCCGATGCGTCCGGCGGCAGCGAAACCGCGCCCGCCCGGGCTGCCCGGGGCCCCTGCCCGGCGCCCTGCCGGACCCTCGCGCTGAACGCTGAGAACACCGGGCCGGGCGGAACATAGCCGACGATCGCCGGTTAGGCAAACCGGCGATTCTGTGGACCCTTATACCGCCCGGAACACCATGGCCCCTTTCCACCGCCTGTTTCCTCGCTCAATGGAGTTCCTTTGTCCGACGACATACCCGAGAACGCTGACGACGTCGTGAGCGTGCTCACCGAACGGATCGAAGCCCAATTCGACATGAATATAGGCAAGTTGAAGGCCGCGGTCGCCGCCCGGCCGGACGCGAATCCCCAAGCCACCGCCATCGTGAAATGGCACGGTCTCCTCGTCGAATCCCAGGAGGTGCTCGACCGCGCGGAGGACGACCTCCTCGCTGCGCTGGACACCCCGCCCGGCCAACTCGATGACCCGACGATGGACCTCGCCCAGTTCGTCAACGCCGCGGTGACCGCGCGAGACGGCCGGGCCCTGGTCGTGCGATACCTCCTCGACCCCGACGCACCGGGGAACCAGACCACCCCGCGCCGTAAGGGCCTGGCGGTGCAGACCACCGCCCCTGCGCGCCCCGCGGCGGCGCCCGCTTCGATGCCGGCGCAGGCGGCTCCGCGGGCAGCGGGAAGGGCCCGTTCGTGAGCGCGAAAGTCCAGCCCAGCAGCGCCGACGAGGAGCTGCAGAGGGTCTTCGGCGCTTCCCTCGACGCGCTGCAGGTGACGGGGGCTGGGCTCCAGGCCCCTCCTGCGCTGGCGCGTGCGCTGGAGCTGCGCGCCTTCCTGGCGCTGACCGAGCAGCAGGTCGCCAGGGTCCGCGACCGGGTACACGCCGACACCGCGCCGGACCGTGACATGGGCGAGCTGTCCGCGGACAGACTCCGCGGCGACGCCCAGTGGTTGCAGGCGGCGCTCGACGCCCGCGACGGCTACCGCGCCGCGCTCGCCGAGCTGCTGCGCACCATGCCCGCCCCCTCCCGCCCCGTGCGTATGACTCAGCAGAGGGCCGTCACCACGCTGCCGCCGACCGCCGCGCCCGCGGTTACGCGTACCGGATCGGCCCCTGCCCCCGGACCGTGAGAGCGCGCGCTTGCCCGACCTCACCGCCGCCGGGATAGCCAGGCGGATCGAGGACCTGTACGGCGACCCGCTCGCCGACCTCAAAGCCCATCCGGAGGCTCAGCAGCCCGGCATGCTCGCCGCCCTGCTCGGCATGCACCGCGAACTCGCACAAGCCGAGCACAGCATTGCCTTCCACCGCGACTACCTCACCCGCCTCCTCGACCCCGACCGGCAGCTCGGCCCGCACGAGGTCTCCCACCTCCTCGACGGCACCCGCCGGCTCGCCGAAGCCCTCGCCGTCCACGATGCCCAGGGCGCGTCTGCTGCCGCCGTCCTGCAGAGCCTGACCCGCATAGCACCCTCCCCTCCGCAGACCACGCCCCCTCCGGCCCCGTCGCCGCCATTGCCTTCGGCGCCGGCAGCGTCAAGCAGCCGCTGAGCCGCAGGCGAACACCGCCACCATCCACCCAGGAGTTGTCCCTTGGCCTTCACCGGTTTGCCCCCCGACACCGACGCGGACATCGCCCGGGTCACCGAGGCACTCGCCATGATCACCCCGCGGTGGAACGTTCGGATCCTGCTGGCGCTGGCCGGACCTCCGCAGCGCTACCACGAACTGGCCGCCCGCCTGTCCTGGCTGAAGGACAGTCAGTTCCACCCGAAGACCCGCGCCCTTTGCGGCACCGGACTCGTCGAGCGCTCCGAGCACTCCCCACGGCACGTCACGTACGGCCTCACCGACCGCGGCGCAGCACTGCTGCCGATGCTGCCGGTGATCATCACCTGGGCCGAGGAGCACCTCGAAGAAGCCGCCCAACCACCCTCCGCGATCGAACAGATCGAAGACAGCCTGACCCTGCTCACCCGGCGCCACGCCGCGGCCATCCTGTGGGCGCTGAAGATCCGCGGGGAGACCAGCGGCCGGGCCCTTTTCCAGCTCGTCATGCCCAACGGCGCCTGGAGCAACATCTATCCGCCGCTGCGCCAGCTCACCTCCGACGGACTGGTCGACACCGACGGCCCCGGCCTGCCCTACCGGCTGTCCCCCGCGGGCAAGGGCCTCGGGCCGGTCCTCGGTGCCCTGTCCGCCTGGGCCGCCGGCAAGCCCCTCAACCACGCCGCCCACCACCCCGTCTGGGGCCACACCCAGGCCCCGTCCGCGCCGAAGCCGCAAGCCGGCCATCCCTCCCGGCCGACCACCACGCCCCCCGCAGCCCCAAGGCAGGCCGGAGCCTCCGGGCCCGTGTGGCACAACCGCGAGCTGTTCTCCCACGCCGCCCCGGCCGGCCCGCCGGCGGCTCTCCCGGCGGGAGGACCGAACCGATGATCACCACGCTGGGCCCGTCCGAACTGCGCACCGCCGCCAGGGCGCTGTCCTCGCCGGCGCTGATCCGGCTGATCACCGAAATCGACGACAACGGGCCGATACCACCGAGGATGCTGACCGCCACCCTGTCCGACCTGCCCTCGGGAGGCGCCCGCCGCGCCGTCCATCTTGCCCGCGCTCACGGGCTCGTGCAGGCCGGGCCCGCGGGCGGCCTCGGCCTGACCGATTCCGGCTCCCACCTGGCCGCCTTCTACGACGCGTGCGCCCGCTGGGCCCGCCGCCACGCCTACCCGGCCCCGGTCAGCAACTTCACCACCCGCATCCAGCACGCCCTCGACCTCCTCATCCGCGTACTCACCGGCGAGACCGCCGACGGCCCTGACCACACCCCGTCCACGGACATGCCAGGCGGCGAGGGCACCGACGAGGACCTGTCCGCTCACCTCACCCGGTGGCTGACAGCCAACCCGCAGCTCACCCAACCCGTCGCCGCACGTGAGTTGGCCGCGTGAGCGCTGCGCTGGCCCCCCGGCACGCGCGTCACACCGCCGGGCTGACGCGCGGCATCTACCTGCCGCGCACCGCGGACGCCGCGGCGTTCGCCATGTCCACCTACGGCATCCCCCTGCTGGTCCTGCACACCACCGGCTCCGCCGCCCTGACCGGACTCGCCTTCGCGCTGGAGTGGATCCCCCGCCTGGCTGCGTTCGGGTGGGCGGGATCGGTCGTCGACCGGCGCGGGGCATCGGTCGTCTTCTGCCTCGCCTCCCTCGGCCGCACCCTCGCTCTGGCCACCGGCGCCGTCCTGCTCCACGTTCACCCGTCCGGGACGGTGGCGAGTGCGACGGTGATGGCGCTGGCCGCCTCGACCGGTGTGCTCACCGAGTTCAGCTACATCGCCGCCGAGACCGCCGGTGGTGCCGCCGGCCGCCGGGCGGGCCCGCGGGCCCACCGCGTCCAGGCCGTCCTCCTGGGCATCGACCAGACCGCAACGCTGGCCGGCCCCGCCGTCGCGGGGGTGCTGCTGCTCGCCGGGGCGCCGCAGATGCTCGCCGTAGTCGCGGCGATCTCCCTGCTCGCCGGTCTCCTCGCGCTGCACACCCCGCCCTCGCCCGTCGCCCCGGCCCGCGCGCCGAAGGACCGGGCCGGTGGCGGGTTGGTGACCGGGTGGCGCACCATCCGCTCCCTGCCCGCGCTCGGCTGGCTCGTGACTGGACTGACCCTGTCCAACCTGGCCATCGGCTTCCTCCAGGCCGCCGCCCCCGTGATCGTCGTCCAGCACTTCGGGCAGTCCACCACCGCCGTGGGCCTGCTCTGGTCCACCGCCGCCGCCGCGACCCTGGCCAGCGTTGCGCTGTGCCGCTTCGCGATCGACCGGCTGGGCCTCTGGGCGGTCGGCGCCGCCTGCGCCGCGCTGGCCTCGCTCGCCTGCCTGGCCGCCGCCCAAGCACCCGACTACCGCTCCTACCTGATCCTCATCGCCATCCTCATGGCGGCAGAAGGCGGCATGACCGTCGTCCTGCGCACGCTGCGCGCCCGCCTCATCCCCACGGCCGTCTTCGGCAGCACCCTGGCGGCAACCATCCTCATCCTCCTGCTGCCCTTCCCCCTCGCCGGCGTGCTCACCGCGCTCACCCCGCCCGACGACCTCGGCCACGTCATCACCGCCTGCGCCGCCATCCAGGCCCTCGGACTGCTCCTCGCCTTCACCCGCCTGCGCACCGAACCAGCCCTGCACACCTGACCGCCATACCCGCAGCACGTGGAGACCCGCCATGTCCCCAGCCCGCCCCGAGGCACAGCGCGCCGACGACGGTCGGACGATCACCGAACGCTTCCACGCCTTCGACACACAGAACCCGCACATCTACCGCGCACTGGAACGCATGGCCGCCCGGCACCTGGCCGCCGGCCTCACGCGCATCAGCCTCAAGGACCTCTTCGAGGACCTGCGCCGCCAGCTCCCGCCCAGCGCCGGTGGGCTGAACAACAACTACACCGCCCTCTACGCCCGAAAGCTGATCGCCGAACACCCGCAGTGGGCGGCGGCCTTCGAACTACGCCAACGCCGCGCCCCCTGACCCCCACCGGCCCCGGGCCGCCTGTTCGTCGTCCTGTGCCGTCTGCTGATCGGAGCCTTGTTGACCGCCCGTCCTGTTCTGCTGATCGTTGCCGCCTCCGACCGGGACGCCCAGGCGTACCGCGGCTGGTGCCTGGAGACCATCGCCGCCCACTACGACGTCGTCCTCGTGTGCGAGAAGGAGCCGACGTGGCAGCGCCCCTGGATCATCGACACCGAGGTCGCCGACCCGGCCGACGAGGAGGCACTGCTGGCCGCCGGCCGTGCGCTGCGCCGGCGGCACACGGTGGCCGGGGTGATGACGTGGACCGAGTGGTACCTCGTGCCCGCCGCCCGCCTGGCCCGCAGCCTCAACCTGCGCACCAGCCCTCCCTCCGCGCTGCGCCGCGGCCGTGACAAGGCCGCGGCCCGGGCCGCGTTCGCCCGCGGACAGGTGCCCTCAGCCGTCTCCGTCAGCGTCCGCACCGAGACTGAAGCACGTGAGGCGGCCCAGCGCGTCGGCTACCCCGTCGTCCTCAAGCCTGCGGGACTCGCCGCAAGCATGGGCGTCATCCGCGCCGATACCGACGACGAGCTGCCCTTCGCCTACCGCCACGCCGCACGGGCAGCCGGCCACAGGGCGGAGAACACCCGCGTCCTGGTCGAGGAGTACCTCGACGGGCCGGAGATCAGCGTGGAGTGCGTCACCCACCAGGGCCGTACCACCGCGGTCGCACTCACCCGCAAGACCGTCGGCATGGCCCCGTACTTCGAGGAACTCGCGCACGTCGTCGAGGCGTCCGATCCGCTGCTGCCGCGGGCAGCCCCCGCCGCCACGGCGGCGCTGGACACCCTCGGCATCACCGACGGCGTCAGCCACGTCGAGATGCGCCTGGTCGACGGCCGCCCGCGCCTGATCGAGGTCAACACGCGCCTCGCCGGCGACATGATCGGACACCTCGTCCAATCCGCCACCGGCATCGACCTGGCCCGCGCCGCCGCCGACATCGCCTGCGGCCACACCCCCGACCTCACCCCCACCCGCCACCGGGCCGCGGCGATCCGCATGATCTACCCCGCCTACTCCGGCACCCTCACCACCCGCGACATCGACACCGACTTCGCCCACCGCGCCGACTGGCTGGAGCGCGTCACCTTCCAACGCGAGCCCGGCGACCGCCTCATCCTGCCGCCTGAAGGGGACATGTTCACCTCCCGCATCGGCTTCCTCATCACCACCGGCAGCACCGGCGCCGAAGCGCAGGCCCGGGCCACCGAGACGTACCGGAACTTGGACATCCGGATCGTTCCCGCGTAGAGCGCCCCGGCTTACACAGCACACCCCGCGAACCCCGGATTTCGGATGCATCGAGTGAACGACCCTGACATCGACGGGGACGTGCACGTCACCCCCGCTACCTCGCCGGCACCACCGGCATCGGCGACCCCGCCCCGCTGCCCCGATGGCGCGAAGCCACCCTCAGCTACGTCCAGGGCATGGCCCAGCTCACCCCCATCCGGGCGCCCCGGCCGCCGGCACCCTCGCCCCTCGATGTCCGGCGGGCCGCCGCCCGCCGCCCTGCCGCGCTGCCACCGGCCAGCGTCCTGCGCTGGAGCACCAGCAGCCGACCGGCCCTACCCGGCCCACGCCGGTAGCGCCAACCCCCTCGAAACGAGAGATCCATAGTGTTCTTGCATGCCCGCGAACTCTTCGCCGAGTTGTGCCTCCCCCTTCCACGACGGCGTCGCCGTAGGCAACACCTACTTCGCCACACCCGGCCCGGACTCGCCGTTGCGGCTGCGGATCAGATTCGCCGAGACCATCAACGCGGACACCTACGGCGGGCTGCGCGCACCCCTCCCGAAACCCGGTCCGTCAACCTCCGGGGCGGGGTGACTCGTTCGAGCGGACGGGCGCCGTGGCGGGCGCGCGATGGCACCCCCGGCGTGCAGCCTCACGGCATGAAGAAGATCACTCACGGCCTGTTGGCCGTCCTCGCCCTGCCCGTGGCGGTCCTAGCCGGTCCTGCCACGGCCGCGCCGGTCGCCGAGTCTGTCCAAGCGCCGCCGCCGGTGACGCTGCCGGTGCGCGACGCGATCGAGCAGTTGCCCGTCGCGGACGAATCCCGGGTCGGCTACGACCGCGACCTGTACCGCCACTGGGTCGATGCCGACCGGGACGGCTGCCACACCCGGAGGTCGGAGGTTCTCCTGGCCGAAGCCGTCGAGGCCCCGGAGGTCGGCAGCGGGTGCCGGCTGATCGGGGGCCGCTGGTACTCGTACTACGACGCCGCGTACATCGACGGCGCCCGCGGCCTAGACATCGACCAGGGCTTGATCAAGTTCCTTGGGTGTCTGGGTTGTTGGTGATTCCCAGGAGTGGGAGGGCTCGTTCGGGCTGGTCGCGGATTGCCCGGGTGGTCTTGGCGATGTTGGCGGCTCCGAGGATCTTGAGCAGGGCGACGGTGAGGTTGCGGAAGGTGGCCATGGCGCGGGGTGCGGTGCCGGTGTGGACGGTGGAGGCGTCCTCGGCGTAGGTGACGTCCCGCACGTGGTGCAGGGCCTCGACGGTCCAGTGGCCGCGGACGGCAGCGGCGAGTTCGGCCGGGGTG
>NZ_JCANSZ010000088.1:0-17840 GCF_059570535.1 Streptomyces sp. CNP082 | reverse complement strand
CTCCAGCACGGCGGAACCCCGCAAACCGCACCCGCCACCCCCCCGCCCCCGCCCCGCCAACCGCACCCCCCTCTTCGACCAGTACGCCGACCCACCCCGCCGCCGCGCGGCCAACGAGTAGCACGCCCGTCGCGACGAGAACCGATTTCCTGGCCAGGGGGCCGGGGTGCTAAGGTTCCTTCCGTTGTGAGGGCCTGTAGCGCAGTCCGGTAGCGCACCTCGTTCGCATCGAGGGGGTCTGGGGTTCAAATCCCCACAGGTCCACTTCAGGGCCGTTCACGAGTGACCTCGTAGGCGGTTCACGAGATCCCGTCCGATCGTCTCGATCAGACGGGATTTCGCCTTCTCCGGGTTCGTCGGGAGGTCTGCGTGCCGGTGCCGCCGGAGTCTGGCGGGCGTGCATCGTGCGCTCGCCTGTTTCCGGGCATGGGGAAGCACGCCAATCGTGGTGATCGGTGTGCTTCGGCGATGTGGTGTTGTTTCGCGAAAGCTCGGTCAGGCGGTGCGCAGTGGCGGCGGGCGTCCCGTCGGCAAGACGTGCCTTACGTCGTGGGCGGTGCGTGGTGGCAGAGGGCCGCTCGCGTCGAAGTCGGCGGTGGTGAGTTCGTCCGGGCCGTCGCGTTCCAGAAGCCAGGTTTCCAGGACGGTCAGGTTGGCGATCGTGAGCATGACCGCGAGGAGAAGCGCCTGGGCAACCTGGCCGGGGGCCGGCCGGTGTTTGGGGTTGCCGATGTCGAGTTTCCCGCTCTTGAAGCGTCCGTTGGCGCCTTCGTTGTGGCTGCGGATCGGCCGGTAGGTGTTGACCCAGGACGTGTGCAAGTAGTGGACGTCCTGGCGGTACTTGGCCAGGCGCCAGTCTGCTCCTTCGGCGTCCGCGGGCACGGTGATGGAACCCGCACAGCACACCTTGGGCAGCGTCTTCTCAGGCGGCGGTGCGAGGTGTTCGGCGTCGGGGATCTGGTGGTCGGGCCGCCGCGTGGGTGGCTCGGGTGGGCGGTGCCGGAGCGACCACGAACTGACCAGGTTCTTCGCGGCCTCGACCTTCCGGCCCGGGCGGAACAGGTAGGCGTCCCCGTCCAGTTCACCATGCTCACCGAGGAGCCGTCATCTGGTGGTCGATGACCATGCTCATAAGCCGCCGCCTGGCCGCCCGGGACCCAGTGGCGTCCTGTTCCGGCAGCGGGGGCAGCAGCGTGAACCTACCCGGATTCGGCGCCGCCAGCCAGCCTCGCTCCACCAGCCGCTTCAGCCGCGCCCTCGCACCTTCGACGCGGGAGGCGGATGCACTGTCCCAGCCCAGCACCACCGCCGCCTGCCGGGCACCGAGCCCGTCGCCTCCCGCATCGGCTGCGGCGGCCAACAACACCTGATAGTCCGGCGACAGCTCTTTCACCTCGGTGGCGTGGCGCCGGTGAGGCACCGCCCGGCGCGGTCCGACCGGCTTCCTCCGCGACACCTCACCGGCCACGTCGGCGGGTGGGTCCTGATCGGCCAGCGCCTCCAGATACTGCTCAAGGCCGATCACCCGATGCCGGTGCACCTCCTCGGCGTCCGCCAGAGCCGCCCGTTACCCGTTCCAACTCGGCTTCGAGTTGCTTCACCTGCGCGGCTGCGGCCTTCTGCCGCGTTTCCAGAACCGCCCGCATCGACGGCATCCGCCACCTCCACGACCTCTCGCCCGGCAACAAGCCCAGGCTCCCGCGGCAGCGGCTACTTCATCCCTGACCAGCGAAGACGTCACACGAGGTTCGGAAAGAGAACGACCTCTCACGCACAGGACGAACCCCCGCTCTAGATCTCTCCAAAGCGGGGGTTCTGTCAACCTGACCTGGGCAATTATGTGAACTACCCCCAAAGAGGCGGGCCGTTTTGGCCCGATGGAGCCGCCCTTCTTTGGACCTGTTCGTCCGCTCGCTGTGCACGAAGGCTGAACCCATGAGTGCCACGCCGAAGCGGCTGGATGCCGCGATGCAACGGTTCGAAAGCTGGCTGCGTCATGACTTCGTCGAGTTGAACACTGAGTTGGAGGGGGCATACTTCGCCGCCCGGTCGGAGACCCTGGTGGGGCGGCCGGACCTCGAGGAGGCCAAGCGTGAGCTGGTATGTGCGGGTGGTGCGCTGATCGCGCGGGTCACCGACGACTACACCCTGGACGCGGCAGCCCGCGATCGCTATCAGCTTCTCGGCGCGGTGGGGTTCTACCTGGCAGCGTGCCGCCGGCACCGAGTCGACGGTACGGAGCAGGCCGAGTCACTGCGTTCCGCCTGGTCACTGGTGCAGTTGCTCGGATCGTCACTCGGCGTCGCGCCGAGGTACGTATTCGCGCACCAGTCGATCTACAATCCGGCCGAGCGCGGCCTCTACCGGCGGTTCACCGCGCTCTCCGACGAAGAGGTCTTCGTCACTCAGAACGGGCTCGCCGTGCTCGCCTACCAGCGTGCCGCGGACGCGCTGCGGCGGGTTCCCCCGATGGGGGTGTCCAACCCGATGGCGGCATATCTGTTCGAGCAGGCGAGCGCGTCGCTCGCCGATGTGATGCGGTTCAACCGCGCCCTCGCCGCGACCCTCGACGCCGACCGTTTCTTCCTCAACATCCGACCGTACTTCAAGCCGTTTGGGGTCGGCGGGGTCCTTTACCGGGGCGCGAATGCCGGTGACTTCTCTGCGGTCAACGAGATTGACCTGCTGCTGGGCCTGGTCTCGGCAAAGGATCCGTTCTACCAGTCCGTGCTCGTGGAGAAATACCCCTTTGTGCCGCCCGAGGACCAGGTGCTGATGCGGCAGGGCGTGGGGCATGATTCGCTGCTGGACCGGTTCCTGTCCGAGGCCGCGGACGGGTCGCCCACGCCGTCGCTGCGGACCAACGGCGAGCTGTTCCTCGCGGTGTGCCGCGCGCACGGCGCCGCCTACGCCTTCCACCACCACCAGCTCGTCAAGCCGTTCCTTGAGGCGCCGGCGGCCGAGGCGCCGCCCGAGGAGCTCGATGAGCTGACAGCGAGCGGGCCGCCGCTGGCAGTGGTGCTGGCCGCACTCGAGCGACTGAAACACATGCGCACCGCCCACCCCCGGCCCGATGCCCCCGGCGCGAGGGCGGCCTTGGACCGGCTCCGAGACCTTCTCGGGGTCGGGAGAAAGTGATGTTTCACGGTCCTGAGGATTTCCGTGCGGAGTTCCCGATGCTCGAGACGGTGATCCATCTTGCGTCGTGCAGCCAAGGTGCGCTTTCCCACGGCGTCGCCCGGGCGCTGGCAGAGTTCCAGGGCACGTTCAGCAAGTACGGCAACCCGTGGGAACACTGGATCGACCGGGTCGAGCAGGCGCGCCGTGGCTTCGCGACGCTGATCGGAGCCCACTCCGACGAGGTCGCTGTCGTCTCGTGCGCCTCCGAGGGCGCCTACCAAGCGGCGTCCGGCATCTCGTGGGGGTCGGGCGAGGCCGTAGTGACCACCGACCTGGAGTTCCCGTCGATCGCGCACGTGTGGCTGGCGCAGCGGCAGCGCGGTGTGACCGTGCGGTACGCCGAGACCGGGACCGGATTCGCCACCGCCGAGGCGTACGGGCGGGTGATCGACGACGCGACTCGGCTGGTGTCGGTGCCCCTGGTCACCTACCGGCACGGCCAGCGGCTGCCGGTCGACGAGATCACCGCGCTGGCCCGTCACCGCGGCGCGCAGGTCCTCGTCGACGCCTACCAAGCCGTCGGCGTCGAACCGGTGAACGTCGCCTCGCTCGACTGCGACTACCTGGTCAGTGGCGCGAATAAGTATCTGCTCGGCCTGCCGGGACTGGCCTTCCTGTACGTCCGCAACGGCACCGCCCGCGACCTGGAGCCGCAGCTGACCGGCTGGTTCGGCCGGGTCGAGCCATTCGCCTTCGACCCCCGGCGCCTCGACTTCGCACCTACCGCCCGACGCTACGAGATCGGGACCCCGCCCGTGCCCGCCGCGTACGGCGCCGTGGCCGGGATGCGACTCCTCTCGCAGACCGACCCGGCGGCGGTGGCCACCCACGTCCGCGGACTCACCGCTTACCTGCACGAGTTGCTGACCGCGCAGGGCGAGGACATCGCCTCACCCGCCACCGACGACCTCCGCGGCCCGCAGGTCGCACTGCACGACCACGACCCCAACGACCTCGCGGGGTACCTGGCCGCCCGACGGATCACCACCAGCCCGCGCAACGGTCTGCTCCGCCTCGCCGTTCACTACTACACGACCGAGTCGGACGTGGAGTCAGTCGCGCGGGAAATCTCCCGCTATCGAACGAGCTGACCGCAGACTCGGACACCGTCGTGGAGCGGCTGCGGATCGTGGACGGCACGCTGGCACGACGAGCCCGAGGACGAAGGCGTTGGCGTCGTCCGAGCGGGGGGCGGTCAGGCACTGGGGGCGTGCTCGACCGGCGGACCGCGGTGGGCCGGGTTCCGGCGCGTTACAGTAACCGACGAACACGACTCTGGGGGCCTCTTCGGCTTCCGCTTCAAACCATGGGCAAGAAGTAGACCGAAGTCGCAAGGGACACACGCGATCACCGCTTGGGCAGACGGTCTCAGTCGTCTCGGTCGCTGAGTGAGAATGGAAGCCCGAAATCCCCTACGCGCGCATGGCGCGGAGCCGGTCGGGCCGACGGGGATGCCTCAGCCGCCGTAAGCTCGGCAACCGAAGGGCCCGACGACCTGCGGGCCTACTGAGCAGCGGGCGCCGGTGCACGCCCTAGCCCTGGATCCGCAGGTGCTGGAGTCCGACGTCCACCACCGGGCCCTTACGCTGATCCGGGCGCGGAGCCGCCGCGATGTTCCGCGAAGCCCGCCGCAATCTGGCCTGGCATGCGGACTCCGGTACCCACACGATCGCGAACAGCGAATGACCTCTCGGCCCGAGCCGGCAGGTGCTCGACGCTCGCAGGCTCGTGCTCCTACTGTCCGCGTTCGCCTGGCCGCGTCTGTGGTCCCGCAAGCCCTGGATGCCCGCCGTCCGCTACCCGGTCCGCGGCATCGGCATGCTGTTGGGGAGCGGACGCCGACGCCCGCCCGGACCTTGCCGCCGCACTCGGCGCGCCCCGGGCGCGGCGGCTGCTGCTCCTCGAAACCCCGCTACCACCACGACCTGACCTCAGCACGCGCCCAGGGCGTCGTCCAAGCCTGCCTGACCAGGAACATCCTGGTAATAGCGGACCGCGCCCATCAAGGCGCCGCCGCTACGTTCCACACTCCCTACGACCACCACCATGAACAGCCCGAGCACCACCAGCAGTACAACCGCGACCACGCCCGCCTGCGCGCTCCCGGGGAGCGAGCCTTCGCCCGCCTCAAACCTGGCGCATTCTGCAGCGAGAACGCTGCTCCCCCCCCCCCCCCCCGGCAGCAGCCGCACCATCCAAGCCGTACACGTCCTACTGACCTGCGACTACTCAGGATGAAAGGGGTTCAGTGATCAAGATCGCCATTATCGTCAGCGACCAGTACGCGTCGGAGCAGGGAGGTCAGGGTTCGTTGCTCTGCGGCTGAGAGAGGGTGGAGAAAACGCCGCTGTGATTCTTCGGCGGCGGGTCGTAGCTGCTCTAGGAGTGTCCGGCCAGAGGGCGTGAGAGCGATTCTGTGTCGGCGTCGGTCGCTGGGATCTTGGGTTCGGGTGAGGAAGCCGCGCAACTCCAACTGGTCGATGCGTCCTACGAGATGACTCTTGTCGAGATCGAGCGAATCGGCCAGTTGCTGCTGGGACAGCGTGCCGAAGTCATCCAGCGTCGCCAGGACAGCGTGATCAAGAGACGCGAGGCCCTGCTCTTCCAGAAGGCCCTCGAAGTGGCGGCGACCGACCTTGGACACCTGCGCCGCCAGGTACGAGGGCAGGGCAAGCAATGACGGCGGCCTGGCACGGGAAGCTCTCATGCCGCTATGGTAGCAGACAGCAACCGTTGCAATTTGCTACAGTTGCAGTGCACCCCCGAAGAGGGGCTGTCTCACGTGGAAGGAACAGGTCTATGACGACGCAAGACGGCACGGTCTTGGTCATTGGGGCGACAGGCCGGCAAGGCGGCGCGGTCGCACGCGAGTTGCTGCGGCGAGGCCGGCCGGTGCGGGTGCTGACACGCACGGCCGACTCTTCCGCGGCCGAGGACCTCGCCGCCCAGGGGGCGGTCATCGTCCAGGGAGACCTCGATGACCCGGCCTCACTCCGCGACGCGATGACCGGCGTCCATGGTGTGTTCAGTGTTCAGACCTTCCTGACAGCCGCTGGCCTCGTCGGCGAGGTGCGGCAGGGCAAGGCGGTGGCGGCGGCGGCCAAGGAACTGGGTGTGGCGCACGTGGTCTACTCATCGGTGGACGGCGCGGAGCGGGACAGCGGGGTACCGCATTTCGAGAGCAAGTGGGCGATCGAGTGCCACCTTCGGGACCTGCAGGTGCCCGCCACGGTATTGCGCCCCGTCTTTTTTATGGAGAACTTCGCTGACCAGCCTCCGCAGTCGGCGGACGGGACGCTGACGGTGCGCTTGGCGCTGCCGGCGCACCGGCCGTTGCAGATGATCGCCACGGCGGACATCGGGATAGTGGCAGCGGAGGCGTTCGACCGGCCTGAGGTGTACATCGGGCAGGCGGTGGCGCTCGCCGGTGACGAACTCACCGGGCCAGAGATCGCCGCGGCCTTTGAGGAGGCGACGAGCATCTCTGCGCGCTATGAGGAACAGCCGCTGGCGCAGATCCGAGGGTTCAGCGAGGACCTGGCGCTGATGTTCGAATGGTTCGACGGATCCGGCTACCAGGCCGATATCGCCGCCTTGCGTGAGCGGCACCCGGGGCTGAAAACGCTGCGGGACTGGCTGAGGGAGACCGGATGGCGACCGGCCGCCGGCAGCTGACCAAGGAGGGATTTCTTATGAAGCAGCGGAGACTTGGAACGCTGACCGTGCCGGCCATCGGCCTCGGCTGCATGGGTATGTCGGCCTTCTACGGAGTCACGGACGAGGGTGAGGCACTCGCTACCATCCATCGGGCCATCGACCTCGGCTGCACCTTCCTCGATACCGCCGAGATGTACGGGCCGTTCACCAATGAGGAGCTGATCGGCAAGGCGATCGCGGGACGGCGTGATGAAGTCATCTTGGCCACCAAGTTCGGCGCCGGAACCCCGGACAATCCTGGGCTCGACGGCTCGCCGGAGAACGTTCGGCGGTCGATCGAGGGATCGCTGCGGCGGCTGAGGACCGATCACGTGGACCTGTATTACCTGCACCGTGTGGACCCACGCACACCGATCGAAGAGACCGTCGCTGCCATGGGTGACCTCGTCCAACAAGGCAAGGTCGGCGGCATCGGGCTCAGCGAAGCCTCGGCGCAGACCCTGCGCCGGGCGGACTCGGTGCACCCGATCACGGCGCTGCAGACCGAGTATTCGCTGTGGACCCGCGAGGTCGAGGCCGAGATCCTGCCAGCCTGCCGCGACCTCGGCATCGGATTCGTCGCCTACTCCCCGCTGGGACGCGGTTTCCTGTCCGGTCGCTTCGGCTCAGCCGACGAGATCGCTCCAGACGACGTACGGACCCACATCCCGCGCTTCCAGGGTGAGAACTTCGAACTCAACAAACATCTCGCCGCCAAGGTCTGCCAACTCGCGGAGCAAAGAGGGTGTTCACCGGCACAACTCGCGCTCGCGTGGCTTCTGGCTCAGGGACAGGACATCGTCCCGATCCCGGGCACCAAACGCCGGACCTACCTTGAGGCGAACCTTGCAGCGGCCGATATCGAGCTGACCGTCCACGACCTCACCGTTATCGACACGCAGATGCCGGCGCCGGCCGGTGAGCGCTACCCCACCGCCGCGATGGCCACAATCGATCGATAGAGCTGCGGGACGAGTGGGCCTTGTCGCCCGCGATGGCGCCGGGGCGGGTGAGCACCTGCCGACCGGGATCCTGACCTTGTTCTTGTTCAGAACGGGGATGAACCGGGGGCTGTCACCGGCCTGCCCGGCGGTGACGATGAGCGCGAGCGGGCGGCAGGCGGTGTCGGCGGCGAGGTGGATCTTGCTGGTCAGGCCGCCTTGGGAACGGGCCAGTCCGCTGCGGCGAGGCGGGCCTTGCGGCGGTGCGCTATGCGTCGGCGTTCGACGCGGGCCGGGTCACATTCGAGTTGTCCGGGTTGTTCCGCCGCCGTCCTCCGATACGGCTTCTGAGGTCTTCTCGGTGATGGCGCGCAGCGCTTCGACATGCGCGGTGAAGGCGCGGCGCCCCAGGGCGGTGAGTGACAGCCAGGTCCGGGGGCGCTTGCCGATGTGTCCCTTGGTGACCTTGACATACCCGGCCTTCTCAAGGGTGGCGGTCTGCTTCGAGAGGGTCGAGTCGCTGAGCTCGACGGTGTCGCGTACGTAGGCGAACTCCGCCTTGTCCGCCGCCACGAGTGTCGCCATGATCGAAAACCTGACGGGTGAATGAATGACGTCGTCCAGCAGGTGCCGGGGGTGGCTCATGCCCGTACCCGCCGCGCCGTTGCCCATGCTGCCGCGAACCCAGGCAGGGCCACCAGCACCGCGCCTGCCAGCCACCAGATGAGGTCCCCGTGGAAGAGCGAGATGCCGACGGCGAGCACAAGCCCGTACAGCGCGGCCCAGGCACCGACCATCACGCCGTGCGTGACGGCCATCCCGCGGTGCGCGACCGGCTGCCGCATCGCGTAGGCACTGAGCACACCGATCGTCGGCACCCAGATGGCCATGCTGACCGCGACGCCTACAGGGCCGCTCAGCAGTCCGACGGCGAGCACCATGGCAAAGGAGGCGGTGCCGTAGGCCAGCTGATAGCGGACCACCCAGCGCGAGCGTCTGCCCACGGAGGCCTTGAGGCGCTCTGCCTGCGCCAGCGTAGCTGCTGCATCCAGTTCGTTCATCGCCATGCTGACAGGGTGGCAAGTACTTTCTGAAATGGCAAGTACTTTCTCTGGATTGGCAGCGGACGTGCCAGGTGTCGGCCAACCGCTGACCCTGCGCGGTCATTGACTCCGGTAGGTGCCGGTCAGGAGCAGCGACCTGCCGCGGTCCTGGGGGCAGCATGCGGATGGTGACCACGAGGGTGTCAGTCTCCGCGAACGCCGGGTCCTTCGAGATCTTGAAGGTGCCCGAACGATGCGGCTTCAGGTTCTCCTCACGCCGGATTCGGGCCACGTGGTGCCAGGACACCGAAATGCCCTCGCGCCGCTTCGAGCGGTCGTGGCCAGCGTTCGCGTCGACCGGTGCGGCAGCCCGGAATCCGCCGGCGGGGACATCTTCGCCAAGGCGATCACCCGGGCCCGGAACCAGCAGGATGCGTCTGGTCTTCATCACCCCCAGTTGATCTCGCGTAGCGCGGCCACGCCCTCGTACCCGTCCGTGATCACCTCCTCCTCGCTGTCCTCGTCAGCCAACGAGACGAACCGGGGAGACAGCTCGATCAGAGAAGAGATGAAGGCCCGCCAGGTCTCCTCAGACAGCGACGACTGCTCACGGATGATCAGAGCGAGAATCCAGTCCGGCGAGTCATCGAAGGAGTATGGAGAGCTGCACTAGGTGCTCCTCGCATTCGAGATCGAGTCGGATCACGTCGATGTCGGGCGGGTACCGGATCCGGATCCGGAGCATCGCATCGTCGTTCTGGTACGTGTGGTCGACCCAGCGCCACCCTTCGCCGCTTTCCGCCAGCCATCCGCAGCTCTCCAGCCGACCCTGGATGACATCGGTCAGATCCCTCTGGCCAGGTGACGTCGTCATACGTCGGGTACCAGCCCCACCCAATCCATCGGCGGGGAACGATCACTCCGTGCGTGGGGAGCGATCTTCAATGGCCCAGGACTGTGCTGGTCAACCCCGCTCGTGAACGGGCCACTTCAGGGCCGTTCTCGAGTCAGCTCAGGTTCGGTTGACAAGATCCCGACGATCTTCGTGGCCGTCCGGGATCTTTGTCATTCCGGGGTCTGCTCGATGCCTCATCGCTGCTCAAGGGGCGGGCGGAGATCGGTAGCTGGCCTGTGCGAAAGCCGCGGTGGGCAGCGGGGCCCGGGTGTCCTCCCGAGCGATGTGGATCCCGTGTTCGCGCTCGAGGAAGCGCAGGAAGGCGACGTCGGGGAGTTCCTCGCCGGAGTAGACGAAGCCCGGCACACCCTCCTGTGCACCCTCGCCTCCCAGATGCGGCAAGCCCGGTTCGCAGTAGGCCAGCACCTGGCCGTCACGGGCGTAGCCGATCTGGTGCTCGCCATTGATGCTGCGGAACACGGTGTACACGCGCGTGCCGCGCGACAACGACGCCAGGCAGGCAGTGGCACGGCTGGAGACGTTCTCGATGGCATAGGCCCAGCCGGGGACCGCGCCGGCGCGGACGAGTGCCTCCGGATGGGAGAGGAATCCCGCGTCCGTCAGGCGCGCCACCAGGGCCTCGTCCTCCCAGTCGAGAAACTCCATGTCGCCCAGGTGGCCGTCCTCCGGCCGCATCTGGAGTTCGGCTACCGCGTCATCGGTCAGCTCGTGAATGTGCTGCGGCTCCGCCCCCATCCGCACCTGCAACTCCCGCGGCTCGATGCCCTCGCACAGCGTGAAGGTGTAGCCCAACTCGTACTCGGTCGCTATCCACCGCAGCCCGTTCGCCACGTCCGCCCTTCCCGCGGCCGGCAACTCACGCTGCAACGTAGCCCAGCAAGGCCCGTGCGGGGAACGATCACGACGCCGGCGCGCGCGACGTCGGCGGCAGCCTGCTGTCCGGTCTGTCAGTCGGGCTGCTTCTCCATGTGGGCGAGGACGTGGTTCGAGATCCGGGCGACCGCGGCGAGTTCTTCCCGGGTGAGGGCGTCGATGAACAGTCGGCGGACGTGTTCGACGTGGACGGGGGCGGCGTCCTCGATCGCCCTGTAGCCGGCGGGGGTGGCGACGATGAACGCTCCGCGGCCGTCGTCCGGGCACTCCTCCTTGGCCACCAGTCCGCGTTTCACCATCCGCCCGACCTGGTGGGACATGCGGCTCTTCTCCCACTCCACCAGCTTCGCCAGGTCCATGAAGCGGATCCGCCCGCCGGCCTCGGTGAGCTTGACCAGCACGGTGTAGTCGGAGGCGGACATCGCGGAGTCGGCATGGACCCGGCGGGAGAGCCGGCCGATGAGCTTCTCCTGCATGCGGATGAAGCCGTCCCAGGCCGCGGCCTCCTCCGAGGTCAGCCAGCGAGGCGTTGCGTCCATGGACCGAGCGTAGCGAGATCGCCGACGCCTCATCCATCCCCCGGGCGCGGCCGATTCCGGTCTGGTTGACGTATCAACGGTCGTCCTTTTAATGTAGGTGATGCGTCAACCAAATGCGCAGCTCCAGGAGGGGAATCCCGTGAGTGCCGAGAACAAGGCCGGACTGAACGCACTGCTGACGCCCGAGGAGAGCGTCCTCGCGCTCATCGACCACCAGCCGTTCCAGTTCGCCAACCTGCACAGCCACGAGCCGACGATGGTCGTGAACAACGTCGTCGGACTCGCCAAGGCCGCCAAGGTGTTCGACGTCCCGACCGTGCTGACGACGGTCCTGGAGGAGCGCGGCGGGCTGCTCATCCAGGGGGTCCAGGACGTGTTCCCCGAGCAGAAGCCGATCAACAGGACCCTCATCAACACCTGGCAGGACGAGCGGGTCGTGGACGCCGTCAAGGCGACCGGGCGCAAGAAGCTGATCATCGCCGGTCTCTGGACGGAGATCTGTGTGGCGATGCCGGCCATACAGGCGGCGGGGGAGGGCTTCGAGGTCTTCGCCGTCACCGACGCCTCGGGCGGGGTTTCCAAGGAAGCCCACGACATGGCGGTACAGCGCATGATCCAGGCGGGCGTGGTGCCGATCACCTGGCTGGCCGTGGTGGGCGAGTGGCAGCGCGACTGGGCCCGGGAGGAGACCGTCCCGGGTGTCGCGGAGGTCCAGGCGCAGCACGGCGGCGCCTCCGGTGTGGCCTTCGCCTGGGAGATGCAACTCCTCGCCGGGAGCGCCGGGAGCGCCGGGAGCGCCGGGAGCGCCGGGAGCGCCGGGAGCGCCGGGAGCGCTGGGAGCGCTGGCGACGCAGCCTGACAACGCCTGCCGGTGCCAGGCGGCGCGCTCCTGTATCCGGGCTACTTCGCCGTGAACGCCCGTGTCCGATGACGCCGATTTCCCGCGCAATCCCATTCTTGGGGAGTGGCCGCGCCTGCGCATGAGACAACCCACGCGGAAGACGAATGGAGGACGAAGTGGCCGTAGAGGTGAATGACGTTCCCGAGGCCAAGCGGTACGAAGCCCGGGTAGACGGAGAGTCCGAGGTCGCGGGCTTCGCGGACTACATCCGCACGGCGGAACTCGTCGCGTTCGTGCACACCGAGGTCCCACCCGAGTACGAGGGCAGGGGCGTCGGGTCGGCGCTGGCCCGTACCGCCCTCGACGAGGCGCGCGCCGCGAACCTGCGGGTGCTGGCGACCTGCCCGTTCTTCGCGGGCTGGATCGCCCGGCACCCCGACTACCAGGACCTGCTGTACCAGTCCCGCAGCAGCGTCAGCGACTGAGCACCGGCATGGCGGCGACGGAGGCCGGTATGAGCGGCAGAACCGAGAAGAGGGCGTACGAGGGCCGGTCGATAACCGTGACGTTCGAGGCCGCGCGCTGCCTGCACGCCGCCGAGTGCGTCAACGGTCTGCCGGAGGTCTTCGACTCGAGCGAGCGCCCGTGGATCCGGCCGGACGGCGCCGCGGCCGAGCGTCTGGCCGAGGTGGTACGGCGCTGCCCCTCGGGTGCGCTGCAGTACGCACTCGTGGACGGCGGACCGGAGACCCCTGACCGGCCCACACACCTCACACGCAACTCCGCCGGGCAGTTGACCGTGCGCGGCGAGCTGAGCGTGGACACGGCGGCGGGCCCGCGCGCCGAGACCAGGGCCGTTCTGTGCGGCTGCGGACAGAGCCGTCTGCAGCCGTACTGCGACCACGCGGGGCCCTGCGGCCAGACAGCGACCTGACACAGAAGCGACCTGACTCAGAAGCGACCTGACTCAGAAAGGACGAGCACATGGGATACATCACCGTAGGAGAAGAGAACAGCACGCCCGTCGAGCTGTACTACGAGGACCAGGGCGCCGGCCAGCCCGTCGTCCTCATCCACGGATACCCGCTGAACGGGCACAGCTGGGAGCGTCAGACGCGGCATCTCCTGGCCGCCGGATACCGCGTCATCACCTACGACCGCCGCGGCTTCGGCAGATCGTCGAAGGTGAACTCCGGGTACGACTACGACACCTTCGCCGCGGACCTGGACAAGGTGCTGGAGACGCTCGACCTCCGGGACGCCGTGCTGGTGGGCTTCTCGATGGGTACGGGTGAGCTGGCCCGTTACGTCTCCCGGTTCGGGCACGAAAGGGTGGCCAAGCTCGCGTTCCTGGCCTCGCTGGAGCCTTTCCTCGTCGCCCGGGACGACAACCCCGAGGGCGTGCCGCAGAAGGTCTTCGACGGCATCGAGGCGGCGGCGAAGGACGACCGGTACGCCTGGTACACGCAGTTCTTCTCGGACTTCTACGACCTGGGGGAGAACCTCGGCAGCCGGATCAGCCAGGAGGCCGTCACCGCGAGCTGGAACGTGGCGGTGACGAGTGCCCCCGTGGCGGCCTACGCGGTCGTCCCGGCCTGGATCGAGGACTTCCGCGCCGACGTCGAAGCGGTGCGCGACAGCGGCAAGCCGGCCCTGATCCTGCACGGCACGGCCGACAAGATCCTGCCCATCGACGCCACCGCCCGCCGCTTCCACAAGGCCCTGCCCGATGCGCGGTACGTGGAGATCGAGGGTGCCCCGCACGGGCTGCTCTGGACGCACGCGGAGGAGGTCAACGCGGCCCTGCGCGACTTCCTCGGGTAGTTCCGCGGCGGGGGGCCGGTAGCCGGGAATACCGGTGAAGGGCAGATGGTTGAAAGCTCAACAACTGGCCTTCCCGAACGGGCTGCGCCATCGAGAACGCAGCAAGTCCTGAGGAATGTGAATGATGGATGCTTCGCAGATCGAATTCGGAATAGACAGCTTCGGGGACCGGCCCCGTGACGACCGCGGGGAGATCGTCTCGTACGCGCAGGCCATCCGCGCGGCCGTGGCCGAGGCGGTGCTGGCCGACCAGGCCGGCATCGACGTGGTCGCGCTGGGCGAGCACCACCGGCCGGAGTTCGCGATCTCCAGCCCCGAGACCGTGCTCGCCGGCATCGCGACCGCGACCGAGCGCATCCGGCTCGCCTCGGGCGTGACGGTGCTGTCCTCGGACGACCCGGTGCGGGTGTTCCAGCGCTTCGCCACCGTCGACGCGCTCTCCGGCGGGCGCGCCGAGGTGATCCTCGGGCGGGGTTCGTTCACCGAGTCGTTCCCGCTGTTCGGGTACGACCTCCAGGACTACGAGGTGCTTTTCGAGGAGAAGATCGACCTGTTCCACCGGCTTTTGGACGAGACGCCGGTCACCTGGGAGGGCACCACCCGGGCGTCCCTGCACGACGCCGACGTCTACCCGAAGACCGAGTCGGGACGCCTCGACACCTGGGTGGGCGTCGGCG
This sequence comes from Streptomyces sp. CNP082, assembly GCF_059570535.1. NCBI lineage: Bacteria > Bacillati > Actinomycetota > Actinomycetes > Kitasatosporales > Streptomycetaceae > Streptomyces > Streptomyces sp. CNP082. The sequence continues at coordinate 3,310 of NZ_JCANSZ010000088.1, read as the reverse complement.
GGTCGCCGCAGTCCGTGATCCGCACCGCCCGCTACGGGTTCCGGCTCATGCTCGCCATCATCGGCGGCGCCCCCGACCGGTTCGCTCCCTACGTCGACCTGTACCGGCGGGCGAGCGAGCAGCTCGGCACCACCGCACGGCCGGTCGGGATGCACTCGCCGGGGTTCGTCGCCGCCACCGACGACGAGGCGAAGGAACTGTTCTACCCCGGGTACAAGGAGACCCGCGACCGCATCGGGGCGCTGCGCGGCTGGCCGCCGCTGCGCCGGGAGGAGTTCGACGCCGAGGTGGCGCACGGATCGCTGTACGTCGGCTCCCCGGAGACCGTCGCGAACAAGATCGCCCAGGCGATACGGGCGCTCGACGTGGGCCGCTTCGACATGATCTACTCCGCCGCCGGCACCGTCTCCGCCGCCGCGCGGCTGCGTGCCGTCGAGCTGTACGGCACCCGGGTCATCCCCCGGGTCCGCGAGCTGCTGGCCGACCAGCCCGCCGCCACCGCCGGGGCGACCCGATGACCGCCCCCGTCTCCACCGTCGCGATCCTGGGCGCCGGGAAGGCCGGCACCGTCCTGGCGCGCCTGGCGGTCGCCGCCGGCTACCGGGTGCTCGTCTCCGGCTCCGGCGACCCGGCGAAGATCGCGCTGACCACCGAGGTCCTCACCCCCGGCGCGACCGCCGTGTGGCCGGCCCAGGCCGCGGACGCCGCCGACGTGGTGATCCTCGCCCTCCCGCTCGGCAAGCACCGCGGCCTCCCGCTGCCGGAGCTGGCGGGGAAGCTGGTCGTCGATGCGATGAACCACTGGTGGGAGGTGGACGGTCCCCGCGAGACGATCCTCCCGCCCGGCACCTCCTCCAGCGAGTTCGTGCAACGGTTCCTGAAGGGCGCGCGAGTCGTGAAGGCCTTCAACCACATGGGGTACCACGACCTCGAAGACGGCGCCCGCCCGGCCGGGGCCCCCGGGCGGAAGGCGATCGCGCTGGCCGGCGACTCACCCGGGGACCTCGCCGCCGTGTCCGGCCTGGTCGACTCGCTCGGATTCGACCCGCTCACCATCGGGGGCCTCGCGGCCGGTGCCCGGCTCGAACCCGGCACCCCCGCCTTCGGCGCCAACGTCGGCATCGACCGGCTCCGTACCCTCACCGCAGACCCTGCCCCGGCCACGCTCACAAAGCGCCCGTAGCACGGAGGAGGACCGTTGCGGTCGATCATTCCCGACTATCTGACCGAGGCGCTCGGGGATGTCGCGCCGGACACCTCCGGAGAGCCGGCGGGGTACATCCCCGAGCTGGCGGCAGCCGACCCCGAGCGCCTCGGCGCGGTCCTCGCCACCGTGGACGGCGAGGTCTACGGCGCCGGCGACACCGACACCGAGTTCACGATCCAGTCGATCTCCAAGCCGTTCACGTACGCGCTGGCGCTCGCCGACCGCGGCTTTAGCCCTGTGCTCGCCAAAGTCGGTGTCGAGCCGTCGGGCGAGGCGTTCAACCAGATCTCCCTCGAAAGCGACACCGGGCGTCCTCTCAATCCCATGATCAACGCCGGTGCGATCACCGTCCACTCGCTGGCCGGCACGGCGGACATGAACCCGGCGGAGCGCGTGGAGCGCGTGATCCACGGCCTTTCGGCGTTCGCCGGCCGCCGGCTGAAGCCCGATGAGGCGGTGTGCGCGTCAGAGCTGGAGCACGCGCACCGCAACCTCGCCATCGCACACATGCTCCGCAGCCACGGCATCCTCACCGAGGACCCGGACGCCGTCGTTGACGGCTACACCCGCCAGTGCTCCCTGCTCGTCACCGCGCGGGACCTGGCCATGATGGCTGCGACGCTGGCCAACCGCGGGGTGAATCCCCTCTCGGGGGAGCAGGTGGTGAGCGAACCGGTGGTGCGCCAGGTGCTGAGCGTCATGTTCACCTGCGGCATGTACGACGCGGCCGGTGACTGGGCGACGCAGGTCGGCATTCCGGCGAAGAGCGGCGTTGCCGGAGGGCTGATCGGCGCGCTCCCCGGGCAGATCGGCATCGCCACGTTCTCACCGCGGCTGGACCCCCACGGGAACAGCGTCCGCGGGGTGTCGCTCTTCGGGCGGTTCTCCTCCGACATGGGCATGCACGTGATGGAGGTCCCGCCGGCCGCGCGTGCGGTCGTACGGTCCAACCACGTCGCCGGCAGCGGACCGGACGCGGTCCGGGTCCTCCAACTGCAGGGCGGGATCCGCTTTGCCGGAGCCGAACGGGTCGTCCGGGAGGCCCTGGACATTGCGCCCCCGGAAGTCAGGGTGGCTCTGGACCTCACGATGGTCTATTCGATCGATGACGTGGCACGGCGCATGCTGCTGGAGGTCGTGCGCCGGCTCACGCTGGACGGACACGAGGTCTGCCTGGTCGACCCGGAGTCGGTCATGCCCGACCCCGATCCCGGCGACGGCGGCCGGGTCACCGTCGTAGGCAACGTGGCACAGGCCGGGCTTCCGCCGCGGCGGGCCTGAGCACGCGGCGCGCCGCCACCGACATGCGGGGTGCGGGTGGAGGGGGCAGGCTGGGAGGGCGTCGGCACGTGTGCAGGTGAGGGACCTCTGTGGAGGCGGTCATGGCTGGTGCGAGCGGGCGTCGGCCGATCGTGGCGGGCGTCGATCCTGACCGTACGAAGCGGCTGGCGCTGGTCTGGGCCGCCGATGAGGCGGCCCGGCGGGGGCTGCCGCTGCGGCTCGTCCATGCGCAGGCGCTGCCGCCTCCGGCCGGTACGTACCGGTCCGAGGTGCAGCGGTGGCACCGGGAGGACTGGGGCCGTGCGCTGCGCGGTGTGGGGGAGCAGGTGCTCCGGCAGGCGGTGGAGTTCGTCGCGTCCCGGCAGCCGGCGGTGGAGGTGTCGTCGGTGCTGGGGGAGGAGGAGCCGGCCTGGGTGCTGCTCCAGGAGGCGCGGAGCGCCTTCCTGGTCGTGGTGGGTTCCTGGCATCTGAGCAGGTGGCGCGAGGTGTTCAGCCCCGCCTCGGTGGCGCTGCAGCTCAGCGCCCGCGCGCCCTGTCCGGTGGTCGTCGTGCGGGAGGCGGAGCACGTGAGTCAGGAGCCGGCGTATTTCGTGGTGGGTGTGGACGGCAGTGCGCATGCGGCGGTGGCGGTGGACTGGGCGTTTGAGGAGGCGGCGCTGCGGGGGGCGCGGTTGCGGGCTGTGTATGTGTGGCATCCGCCGCTGCTGGGGGTGGGGGATGAGGCTGCTGCGGTGCAGGAGTGCCGTCGGGTGCTGGCGGAGGCGGTCGCGGGGCGGGAGGGGACGTACCCGGATGTGGTGGTGCATCAGGAGGTCGTACGGG
>NZ_JCANSZ010000087.1:0-18565 GCF_059570535.1 Streptomyces sp. CNP082 | reverse complement strand
GTCGTCTCGCCGGTGGTTGTCTCGCCGGTCGTCTCGCCGGTGGTTGTCTCCCCGGTCGTCTCGCCGGTATCACCGCCGTCCGTCGTGCCGCCGGTCTGGCACTCGACGTCCCACGGCTCGCACGTCTGGCTGGGCGGCGGCGGCGACGAGGGCGGCGGGGTGTGGGTCGGCTTGCCCGGCTTCTCGGAGGGCTCGGTGTAGCTCGGTTCGGGGTCGGCGTCCTCGGTCGGGGAGGGGGCGGGGACACCGTCGCCGTCGAAGATCTCACCCAGCGGGCCCGGCTCCGGGAAGTCCTCCGGGTCCTCGCCCGCCAGGGCGGCCTTCATGTAGTTGGTCCAGATCTCCGTCGGGATCGCACCACCGTGGATGGAGTCGAAGCCGCCGGTTCCGTTCATCGACAGCAGTTCCTGCTTGTCGCTGCGCGGATCGGTACGGAAGAGGGTGACGGCCGTGGACAACTGCGGGGTGTAGCCGACCCACCAGGCGGACTTGTTCTTGTCCGTGGTCCCGGTCTTGCCCGCCGCCGGCCGGCCGAGGTCGCGCGCGGCGGCGCCGGTGCCGCTGCCGTACTCGCCGAACTCGCCCTCGATGACGTTCTCCTTGAGCACCTTCGAGACGGTGTCGGCGACGTTCGCGTCGATGCCGCGCTCCGTGGTGTGCTCCTCGTACCCGTCCAGTTCCTTGCCTTCCTTGACCACCTTCGTCACGGAGTACGGCTCGATGTGCTCGCCGGAGGCGGCGAACGTGCCGTACGCGCTGGCCATGCGGATGGCGCTGGGGGTCGAGGTGCCGATGGAGAAGGAGGCGTTGTTGTTCGGGTCCATCGAGTCCTCGAGGATGCCGAGGTTCTCGGCCGTCTCGCGGATGTTGTCCAGCCCCACGTCGATGCCGAGCTGGACGTACGGGGTGTTGATGGACAGCCCGGTGGCCATGTTCAGGTCGACGTATCCGTAGCTGTTGTCACCCTCGTTGACCTGCCGGAAGTCCTTGCCTCCCGGACCGGGCATCGCGTCGCCGTTCTGGTCCCGGATGATGATGTTGTTGTTGCCGTTGTACTTGCTCTCCGGCGAGATCGCCTCGCCGTCGCTGCGGTACGTGCCGTTCTCGAACGCGGACGCGAGGACGAACGGCTTCCAGGTGGAGCCGACGGGCACGCCGAGGGTGTCGGCGTTGTTGGTGAAGTGGTCCTGGTCGAAGCCCTCGCCGCCGTACAGGGCGACGATCTTCCCCGTATCCGGTTCGACCGAGGCCCCGCCGAACTGGACGTACTTGTCCTGGTCCCGCTCCTTCGGGTCCAGGTACTCCTCGCGGGCGTCCTCGACCGCCTTCTCCATCTGCGCGACCTTCTTCTTGTCGAAGGTCGTGTAGATCCGGTAGCCGCCGCGCTCCAACTGCTCCTTGGTGATGTCGGAGTTCTTCATGACGTAGCGGTTGGCCGTCTCGATGAGATAGCCCTTCTGCCCCGTCAGGCCCGCACTGGGGTTGTACTTCTCGACCTTGGGGAAGGTGTCGTACTTGGCCCGCTCCGCCGGCGTCATCATCTTCTGGCCGTCCAGCTCGACCTCGGTCTGCCGGTCGAGGATCCACGCCCAGCGCTCCTCGGCGCGCTTGCGGTTGGCCTCCGGCGTGGCGCCGGGGACCGAGCCGCCCTGGGGGTCGTAGAGGTCGGGGCCCTTGAGGACGGCGGCGAGGACGGCGGACTGGTCGGGCTTGAGGTCCTCGGCGTCGACGCGGAAGTACGCCTGGGCGGCGGCCTGGATGCCGTAGGCGCCGCGGCCGTAGTACGCGGTGTTGAGGTAGCCGGCGAGGATCTCGTTCTTGTCGACCTTCGCGCCCACCTTGATGGAGACGAACAGCTCCTTGACCTTGCGCGAGAGCGTCTGCGACTGGTCATTGAGCATGGCGTTCTTCACGTACTGCTGGGTGATGGTCGAGCCGCTCTGGGTGGTGCCGCCGCCGGCCATGTTGAGGACAGCGCGGGTGATGCCCTTGGGGTCGATGCCGGGGTCGGAGTAGAAGGTGGCGTTCTCCGCGGCGATGACCGCGTTCTGCATCTCCTTCGGGATGTCCTCCAGATCGACGATCTGGCGGTTCTTCTCGCCGCCGTACGTGGCCATCTGGGTGCCGTCGGACCAGTAGTAGACGTTGTTCTGGGCCTTGGCGGCGGCGGCGACGTCGGGCACGTTCACGAGCATGTAGCCGAGGAAGAACAGGCCGACGAGCATGCCGAAGCCGAGCACGCACATCCCCATGACCTGCTTCCAGGAGGGGAGCCAGCGGCGCAGGCCGGTGTGGTTCGAGCGGGGGTAGTCGATGAAGCGCTTGCGCGGCGGCGGCCCGGGGCGCCGCCTGCGCCGCGGTCCTTCGTAGCCGCCCGCGCCGGAGTAGCTGCGACCGCCGCCGTGGGTGCCGCCGCCTCCGCCGCCGTGTGCGGCGCCGCCGGCTGCGGCGCCCGCTCCGGGGCCTCCGGGGCCGTACCCGGCGCCGTTGCCGCCGCCGGCCCGGCGCCGTCCGCCACCGCCGCCGGCGGCGCGGTGGCCGCCTCCGTAGCCCCCGTCCGGGCCGGGCGCCCCGTTGCGGCCGGAGTGCGCGCCGTGACGGCCTCCTCCGCGACCGCCGTTCGGCGGCTTGCGACGGTGCTCGCTCATGAAGGGACTACTCCTCGAACAGGTGGCATCGCCTGTGTACTTCTTCTGTCGGCCGGTCCCCCCGATGCACGACCGGTTATCTGTCCTCTGGCAACCAGCCGCACTGTACCGAGGACGAAGACGTCCGGCTGCGACTCCCGGTTCCCGACAGACAGCATGCGGAACAGGGTACGCACCGCCGTTGGCCGCTTTGCGCCGGGTATGAGGCGCTATACCGGACACTTCGGCGCGCCCGGTCAAGCCGATGTGACGCCGTTCACAGAACCCTCACTTGCCGCCGCCCGAGCCCCGTTCTATCGTCGAGATGTATCGAGCCGATACATCAGCACGACACATCGGTGCGACACATCGGTATGAGGCATCGGCTCGGTGGCACCACAGCGGGACATCCGCGGCACGGGAGGAGGCGGCGATGGGCAGGCGCTCAGGCATCCTGGAATTCGCCGTCCTCGGCCTGCTCCGCGAGTCCCCCATGCACGGCTACGAGCTGCGCAAGCGGCTCAACAGCTCGCTGGGGGTGTTCCGCGCGTTCAGCTACGGCAGCCTCTATCCCTGTCTCAAGACCCTCGTAGCCCAGGGATGGCTGACGGAGGAGACCCCCCCTGCACCGCAGGACGGTCCCGCCGTACCGCTGGCGGGCCGGCGCGCCAAGATCGTCTACCGGCTGACGGCCGAGGGCAAGGAGCACTTCGAGGAGCTGCTCGCCCAGACCGGGCCCGAGGCGTGGGAGGACGAGCACTTCGGCGTCCGCTTCGCCTTCTTCGGCCAGACGTCGCGTGACGTGCGGGTACGGGTGCTCGAAGGCCGGCGCAGCCGGCTGGAGGAGCGCCTGGACAAGATGCGCACGTCGCTGGCGCGCACGCGCGAGCGACTCGACGACTACACCCTGGAGCTTCAGCGTCACGGGATGGAGTCCGTCGAGCGCGAGGTGCGCTGGCTGACCGAGCTGATCGAGAGCGAACGGGCGGGGCGCGACGAGCGCTCTTCGGGAGGCGCCGGTTCAGCAGAGACGGGCGGCCTGCCCCGTGACCGGGACAGCACCCGGCCGGATCCGTCCGACGACACCGCCAACTGAGGCCCTGCCCTGGCGCGGCCTCAACGAACAACAGGGAGCAACCGTCAATGGGTTCGGTTCGCGTAGCCATCGTCGGCGTGGGCAACTGCGCCGCGTCTCTCGTGCAGGGCGTCGAGTTCTACCGGGACGCCGACCCGCGCAGCCGGGTGCCCGGGCTGATGCACGTCCAGTTCGGGGACTACCACGTCCGTGACATCGAGTTCGTCGCGGCGTTCGACGTCGACGCCAAGAAGGTGGGCCTCGACCTCGCGGACGCCATCGGGGCGAGCGAGAACAACACCATCAAGATCTGCGACGTGCCCAACAGCGGCGTGACCGTGCAGCGCGGCCACACGCTCGACGGCCTCGGGCGCTACTACCGCGAGACGATCGAGGAGTCCGCCGAGGAGCCCGTCGACGTCGTGCAGGTGCTGCGGGACCGGCAGGTCGACGTGCTGATCTGCTACCTGCCGGTGGGCTCCGAGGCCGCCGCGAAGTTCTACGCGCAGTGCGCCATCGACGCCGGCGTGGGCTTCGTCAACGCGCTGCCGGTGTTCATCGCGGGCACCAAGGAGTGGGCGGACAAGTTCACCGAGGCCGGCGTGCCGATCGTCGGTGACGACATCAAGTCGCAGGTCGGCGCCACCATCACGCACCGCGTCATGGCGAAGCTCTTCGAGGACCGGGGCGTCATCCTGGACCGTACGATGCAGCTCAACGTCGGCGGCAACATGGACTTCAAGAACATGCTGGAGCGTGACCGGCTGGAATCCAAGAAGATCTCCAAGACCCAGGCCGTCACCTCCCAGATCCCCGACCGCGAGCTGGGCGAGCACAACGTGCACATCGGCCCGTCCGACTACGTGGCCTGGCTGGACGACCGCAAGTGGGCCTACGTACGCCTGGAGGGCCGCGCCTTCGGCGAGGTGCCGCTCAACCTGGAGTACAAGCTCGAGGTCTGGGACTCGCCGAACTCCGCGGGCATCATCATCGACGCGCTGCGCGCGGCGAAGATCGCCAAGGACCGCGGCATCGGCGGCCCGGTGCTGTCGGCGTCCTCGTACTTCATGAAGTCCCCGCCCGTGCAGTACTTCGACGACGAGGCGCGGGAGAACGTGGAGAAGTTTATCCGCGGCGAAGTCGAGCGCTGAGCGCCACCGCCGGCGGCGACTCGCCGTTTCAGGGGCCCCGGGCTGCTGCCCGGGGCCCCTCGGCATGTGATGCTGAGCGCCATGCCCGTTGTACGCGACCTCCGCAGCCTGCTGCGGCTGCCCGGCTTCCGCCGGCTGCTGGCCGTGCGGCTGCTCTCCCAGGGCGCCGACGGCGTCTACCAGGTGGCGCTCGCCGCGTACGTGGTCTTCTCGCCGGAGAAGCAGACCTCGCCGGCCGCCATCGCCTCCGCGATGGCCGTGCTGCTGCTGCCGTACTCGGTCATCGGCCCCTTCGCGGGCGTGCTGCTCGACCGCTGGCGGCGCCGGCAGGTGCTGCTGTACGGCAATCTGCTGCGCGCCGTCTTCGCCGCGGGCACGGCGGCGCTGCTGCTGGCCGGGGTGCCGGACTGGCTGTTCTACCTGTCCGCGCTGTCCGTCACCGCCGTCAACCGCTTCGTGCTGTCCGGCCTCTCCGCCGCGCTGCCGCGTGTGGTGGACACCGAGGAGCAGCTCGTGGTCGGCAACTCCCTGTCGCCGACCGCGGGCACCCTGGCCGCCACCGCCGGCGGCGGTGTCGCGTTCCTCGTCGGACTGGCCGGGCCGGAGGGAGGCACGGCGGACGCAGTGACGGTGCTGGTCGGCTCGGGGCTGTATCTCTGCGCGGCGCTGGCGTCGCTGCGGATGGCGCCGGGGTCGCTGGGGCCGGACCCGGAGCTGGTGCTGCCGCGGATCGCGGCGGCGGTCGCCAGCACGGCGCGCGGGCTCGCCGCGGGGGTACACCACCTGCGCGAGCGGCGCGAGGCGGCGCACGCGCTGTCCGCCATGGGCCTGATGCGCTTCTGTTTCGGTGCACTGACCGTGATGCTGCTGATGCTGTGCCGCTACGCCTGGTCCGACGGCAAGGACGACGGCATGGCGCTGCTCGGGGTGGCCGTCGGCCTGTCGGGGCTGGGGTTCTTCATCGCGGCGGTGGTGACGCCGTCGCTGGTGACGCGGCTGGGCCGGAGCGGCTGGATGACCGTCTGCGCGGCGCTGGCGGCGGTGCTGACGCCGCTGCTGGCGCTGTCCTTCGCGCCGGAGCCGATGCTGGTGGCGGCGTTGGTCCTCGGGGTCACGACGCAGGGCGTCAAGATCACGACGGACACGGTGGTGCAGTCGTCGGTGGACGACGCGTACCGCGGCCGGGTCTTCTCCCTCTACGACATGCTCTTCAACGTCGCCTTCGTGGGCGCCGCGGCTTCCGCGGCGGTGCTGCTGCCCGCGGACGGCCGCTCGGCAGTGCTCGTCGCGGGAGTCTCGGTGGTCTTCGCGGGCGTCGCCTTGTCGATGTTTCACGTGAAACACGTGCCCGCGGAGGAGAGGGGCCCGGCAGTCCTGGAGAGCGGCACCGAGCCGCACGTTTCACGTGAAACGTGACGCCCGCGGCCGGCGCGGTGCCCCCGGCAGCCTGCTGAGACGGCGGCGGGACCGGTCTGCGGGACCGTAGACCCTAAGCCGACGGGTTCTGCTGCGCCCACCACGCGCGCAGCGCCTCGACCGCGGCCTCGTGCTCCATCGGTCCGTGCTCCAGCCGCAGCTCCAGCATGTGCCGGTACGCGCCGCCGACCGCCGGCCCGGGGCCGATGCCGAGGATCTTCATGATCTCGTTGCCGTCGAGGTCCGGGCGGATCGCGTCCAGCTCCTCCTGCGCCTGCAGCCGGACGATGCGCTCCTCCAGCCCGTCGTACGCGCGCTGCAGGGCCAGGGCCTTGCGCTTGTTGCGCGTGGTGCAGTCGGAGCGGGTCAGCTTGTGCAGCCGGTCCAGCAGCGGCCCGGCGTCACGCACATAGCGGCGCACCGCGGAGTCCGTCCACTCGCCGGTGCCGTAGCCGTGGAACCGCAGGTGCAGCTCGACCAGCCGGGAGACGTCCTTGATGTGGTCATTGGGGTACTTCAGCTTCGTCATCCGGGCCTTGGCCATCTTGGCGCCGACCACCTCGTGGTGGTGGAAGGAGACCCGGCCGTCCTTCTCGAAGCGGCGGGTGCGCGGCTTGCCGATGTCGTGGAGCAGCGCCGCGAGCCGCAGCACCAGGTCGGGCCCGTTCTCCTCCAGTGCGATGGCCTGCTCCAGCACGATCAGGGAGTGCTCGTAGACGTCCTTGTGCCGGTGGTGCTCGTCGCGCTCCAGCCGCAGCGCGGGCAGCTCCGGCAGCACGTGCTCGGCCAGTCCTGTGTCCACCACCAGGTGCAGACCCAGGCGCGGGCGGGGCGCGAGGAGCAGCTTGTTCAGCTCGTCCCTCACCCGCTCGGCGGACACGATCTCGATCCGCGCGGCCATGTCCGTCATCGCCGCGACGACCTCCGGCGCCACCTCGAAGCCCAGTTGCGCCGCGAACCGCGCGGCCCGCATCATCCGCAGCGGGTCGTCGCCGAAGGACTCCTGCGGGGTGCCGGGGGTGCGCAGCACCCGGGCCGCCAGGTCGTCCAGCCCGCCGTGCGGGTCGATGAACTCCTTCTCCGGCAGCGCCACGGCCATCGCGTTGACCGTGAAGTCCCGGCGGACGAGGTCCTCCTCGATGGAGTCGCCGTACGACACCTCGGGCTTCCGCGACGTCCGGTCGTACGCCTCGGAGCGGTAGGTGGTGATCTCGATCTGCAGATCGCCCTTGCGGCAGCCGACGGTGCCGAACGCGATGCCGACCTCCCACACCGCGTCGGCCCACGGCCGGACGATATCGAGCACCCGGTCCGGGCGGGCGTCGGTGGTGAAGTCGAGGTCGTTGCCGAGCCGGCCGAGCAGCGCGTCCCGTACGGAGCCGCCCACCAGCGCCAGCCGCGCACCGGCGTCCCGGAAGCGGTGCGCCAGGTCGTCGGCGACGGGGGAGACGCGCAGCAGTTCGCTCACGGCGCTGCGCTGGGCACGGCTGAGCGTGGCCTGCTGGGTTCGGTGGTCTTCGCGGGCATTCGGCACAACAGAACAGGGTACGGCCCGCGCGCCGCGGGACCGCAACTGGCCACCCTCCGCGGCGGCTGCGCGGTGCCCCGGCACCGATCGGGTGGCCGGGCGCCCAGAGGTTGACGCGGTCCCCGACACCCGGCGTCCCGTACCTCGTTACCATCAGGGTCCAAGGCAGGCGGCACAAGGCCGCGGGCCGGGCACGAGGACGACGAGGACGGGCGAGCGCGTGGCCGAGCTGGCACATCTGACCGGGTCCCCGGGCGGTCCTCCCGCCCGTCCCCCGGCCCACCGGCGGCTGCTGACCGCCCTGCTGCTCGTGGCGCTGCTGCTGCCGGCCGCACTCGTGCAGGTGCCGGCGGCGGGCAAGGCCCACGCGCAGCCGTCCGGCTCCCGCTCGGTGAACGTCTCCGTGGACTATATGAACCCCTCCGTCCCGTCGGACGGCGACGACCTCACGGTCTCCGGGAAGGTCACCAACAGGACCGACGCCAAGATCACCGACCCGCATGTCGCGCTGCGCCTCAGCGGGCCGCTGACGAGCCGCAGCGCGGTCACCCAGGCCACGGAGCGCACGGGCTGGATCTCGGAGTACGACGGGGCGGAGATCGACGGCCCCGGCACCGACGAGCTCAAGACCCTGGCCCCCGGCATGACCCGCGACTTCAGCATGACGATCCCCGTCAGCCGGCTGCCGCTGGACGCCCCCGGCGTCTACCAGCTCGCCGTCTCCTTCAGCGGGACGTCCGCGGACGCCGGCTACGAGCAGGTGCTCGGCATAGAGCACACCTTCCTGCCCTGGCAGCCCGACGACCTGTCGACCAAGACCCGGCTCACCTTCGTCTGGCCCGTCATCGCCACCCCCCAGCTCACCGCGCGCACCGAGCCGGACGAGCAGCAGACGCCGGTGCTCGCCAGCGACCGCCTGCTGGAGCAGATGGAGCCCGGCGGCAGGCTGCAGCAGATGGTCGCGCTCGGCGAGGAGCTGCCCGTGACGTGGGTCCTCGACCCGGACCTGCTGGCGACGGCGTCCGCGATGACGGAGGCGTACAACGTCGTGGGCGAGGACGGCGAGACCGTCCCCGGCAAGGGCCAGGAAACCGCCCGGCAGTGGCTGGCCGACCTGCAGAACGCCGTCAAGGGCCGCGAGGTCGTCGCCCTGCCCTTCGGCGACCCCGACCTGGCCGCCATCGCCCACCGCGGCCGCAAGGTCTCCGGCACCCTCGACCAGCTCGGCGAAGCGACCACCCTGGCCCGTATCACCGTGGAGTCGCTCCTGCACGTGGAGCCGGAGACCGACCTCGCCTGGCCCGCGGAGGGAGCCGTGGACAAGCGCGTCGTCGGCGTCGCGGGCGCGGCGGGGGCGCAGTGGATCCTCGCCCGCAGCGACAGCATGACCGAGAGCGGCCTGTCGTACACCCCGACCGCGGCCCGCCCCATCGGCGGCGGCCGGACGGCGCTGGTGGCCGACGCACAGCTCTCCCGGGCCTTCGAGGGGGACATGAGCCGGGCGGAGACGTTCGCCCTGGCCATCCAGGAGTTCCTCGCCCAGACGCTCGTGACGACGCTGCAGCAGCCGAACATGCAGCGGAGCCTCGTCGTCGCCCCGCAGCGCACCCCCACGCTCGGCCAGGCGCAGGCGATGGCCGAGGCGCTCAGCGACCTCGACACCAGCACGTGGATGACGCCGCTGAACCTCAGCAGCGCCGCGGAGGAGCCGGCGGACCCGGCCGCCAACCGCACGGTGCCCGGCGCCGGCGCGTACCCGAAGAAGCTGCGGAAGCAGGAGATCCCGCGCAAGGCGTTCGAGCGGATCCTCGACACCCGGCAGCAGCTCGACGACTTCTCCGACATCCTCGACGACAGCCGGCGGGTCACCGTGCCCTTCGGCAACGCCCTGCTCGGGGAGATGTCCACGCAGTGGCGCGGGCGCAAGGGGGAGGCGGAGTCGTTCCGGCGGGAGGTGCAGGGCTACCTGCAGGAGATCACCTCGCAGGTGCAGCTCATCGACAAGTCGGACCTCACGCTGTCCGGCAACAGCGGGACGATCCCGGTGACCGTGCAGAACAACCTGGTGCAGAACGTCCGCGGGCTGGAGCTGCGGCTGGAGTCGACCGTGCCCAGCCGGCTGCGGATCGAGCAGGAGCGGCAGACCATCGAGGTGGCGGGCGGCCACAGCACCTCGGTGAAGTTCGAGGCGTCCGCGCGCGCCAGCGGCCCGGTGACGATCACGGCCCAGCTCTACACCGCGGACGGCAAGCCCTTCGGTGCGGAGAAGAGCTTCCAGGTGGAGGTGACGTCCATCACCTCCACCGTGCTGCTCGTCATCGGCGCCGGGATCCTGCTGCTCGTCCTCGCCGGGGTACGCATGTACTCGCAGCGCAAGCGCGCCGCCCGGACGGCGGAGGCGGGCGAAGACACCGGCGGGAACGGGGAAGAGGACGGAAACGGGAACGGGGACGACGGCACCGGCGGTGCCGGAAGCCCGGAAGGCACGGCGAAACCCGGTAGCGACGGCGATACCGGGGAAGGCGGCATTCAGGCACCCGGAACGCACCTCACCGGGGGCGACCGCGCCGACGACACCGGCACGGAAAGCGGTGCCCGGTCGGGTGCCAGTGAGAGAGTGGAGCGGTGAGAGCGATCAGGCCGTTTCCAGGCCGGCCATGACCCTTGTGGGGTGTCGATGAACGCGCCGTACGACGGTGACCGCAGTCGGGGCACCGGCGATCCCGCGAACCTGCCGCCCGCCGGATCGCCGCCTCCGCCTGCCCACCAGCAGCCCCCGGCCGACCAGAACGCCGACCCGTACGCGCCCGACCCGTACGCGCAGGCCCCCCAGGACCCGTACGCGCCGTACCCGCAGGAGCACTACGCCCCGCCGGCCGCCGACCCGTACGGCCAGAGCGCCCCGGGCCACTACGGGCACCCCGCCGCTCCCGACCCCTACGCCCAGCACGCGCCCCCGGCCCATCCCGGCGCCCAGGACCCGTACGCACAGCCCGGTCAGCCCGGTCAGACGCTCCCCTACGGGCAGCCGCCGCAGCACGGCGGGCCCGCACAGCAGGGCCACCCCGGTCAGCAGGGCCACCCCGGTCAGTACGCGCAGCCCGCGCCCCCCGCGCACCAGGGGCAGCAGCACGGCGGCCAGTACCCGCCGGACCCGTACGGCCGCCCGGGGCAGGACCCGTACGCCCCGCCGGCCGACCCGTACGCCGCCGGCCCGCAGTCCCCCGCCCCGCAGGCGCCGCACGACCCCCGCTCCCCGTACCGCCCGCAGCAGCCGCACCACCCCCAGGGCCGGCCGCAGCAGCCGCACGCCGACCCCCGGGCCCCGTACGGCCAGCCCGCCGCCCAGGCTGCGTCCGCCCCGCCCCCGCCCTACCCCCAGGACCCGTACCTCCAGGACGCCTACGCCCCCGACCCGTACCAGCAGCGCGCCGACCCCCTCGGTGACGTGCGCTACGACCACGCCGCCCACCCCCCGCCGCCGCCGGGCAGCCAGCCCGCCGCCCAGCCGCACTACCAGCAGCCGCCCTCGCCGCACTACCGCCCGGATCCCCGCCAGTGGGCCGGCCCGCCCGCGCCCGAGCCCGACGGCCCCACCCGGCACCTGCGCTACGGCGACCAGGGCGCGCAGTTCGTCGGCGTCGACGACCTCGTCACCGGGGCCGACCGGCCGGGGCAGCAGCAGCCCGACGCCTTCGCCCACCTCTTCCGCGACCAGCGCGCCCCGCAGCCGGCCACGGCCACGGGGGTCCAGCCGCAGCCCGCGGCGCCCGCGCCCGTACCCCCGCAGCGCACCCGCGGCGGCCGGGTCGCGAGCCTGGCCCGCTCCAGCGCCGTCATGGCCGCCGGGACCCTCGTCTCGCGCATCACCGGGTTCCTGCGCACGCTGGTGATCTCCGCGGCCCTCGGCGTCGCGGTCCTCGGCGACACCTACACCGTCGCGTACACGCTGCCGACGATGATCTACATCCTCACCATCGGCGGCGGCCTCAACTCCGTCTTCGTCCCGCAACTCGTGCGCGCGATGAAGAACGACCCCGACGGCGGCACCGCCTACGCCAACCGCCTGCTGACCCTCGTCTCCGTCGTCCTCGGCGCGATGGTCCTGCTCGCCGTCCTCGCCGCCCCGCTGCTCATCCGCGCGATGTCGGTGAAGATCGCCGACGACCCGCACTCCAACGAGGTCGCGATCACCTTCGCGCGGTACTGCCTGCCCACGATCTTCTTCATGGGCATCCACGTCGTGATGGGGCAGATCCTCAACGCCCGCGGCAGCTTCGGCCCGATGATGTGGACCCCCGTCCTCAACAACATCGTCATCATCGCCACCTTCGGCCTCTTCCTCTGGGTCTACGGCACCTCCGACTCCTCGGCGATGGACGTCACCACCATCCCGCCGGAGGGCGTGCGGCTCCTCGGCGTCGGCACGCTGCTGGGCCTGGTGGTGCAGGCGCTGGCGATGATCCCGTACCTGCGGCAGACGGGCTTCAGGATCCGGCCGCGCTTCGACTGGAAGGGCCACGGCCTCGGCAAGGCGGCCACGCTCGCCAAGTGGACGTTCTTCTTCGTCCTCGCCAACCAGGCCGGCATGCTCGTCGTCACGCAGCTCGCCACCTGGGCCGGCGAGTCCGCCTCCGAGGAGGGCCACGCGGGCACCGGCATCATGGCCTTCCAGAACGCGCAGTTGATCTGGCAGATGCCGCAGGCGATCATCACGGTCTCGGTGATGGCCGCGATGCTGCCGCGCATCTCCCGGGCCGCGGCCGACGGCGACCCCCACGCGGTGCGCGACGACATCTCGCACGGCCTGCGCACCTCGGCCGTCGCCATCGTGCCGATCTCCTTCGCGCTCGTCGCCCTCGGCATCCCGATGTGCACGCTGCTGTTCGCCGCGGTCGGCAGCGACGCCGCCACCTCGATCGGGTACGTCCTGATGGCCTTCGGCCTCGGGCTGATCCCCTTCTCCGTGCAGTACGTCGTGCTGCGCGGCTTCTACGCCTACGAGGACACCCGCACGCCCTTCTACAACACGCTGATCGTCTCCGCGGTCTTCGCGGCCGGCTCGGGGATCTGCTTCCTCGTGCTGCCCGACCGGCAGGCGGTCATCGGCTTCGCCGCCTGCTACGGCATCGCGTACCTGGTCGGCGTCGGCGTCGCCTGGCAGCGGCTCAAGCGGCGGATGGGCACCAATGATCTGGACGGCACCCGCGTCGTCCGCACGTACGCCCGCCTCGTCGGCGCCAGCATCCCGGCTGCGCTCGCCGGCGGCGGCGCCGCGTGGTTCACGATGGACAAGCTCGGCGACGGCGTCACCGGCTCCCTCGCCGCGCTCATCGCCGGCTCTGCCGCCCTCGGCGCGATCTTCTACGCCGCGGCCCGGCGGATGCGGATCCAGGAGCTGAACGCGATGATGGGGATGGTCCGGGGCCGCCTCGGCCGGTAACCGGGGGCACAACCTTCCGTCATCGCCGTGTGTCGTGGATGACGTGAGGCTGTGAGCAGAATTGTCATGGCGCGGCTGCACGACACGGGAGTTGGGGAGGCAGGAACGGCGGTGGCGGAACGGAGCACGGCAGCCGTCGACGGCTCGGCGGCCGATCGCGGCGATGCGGACGACACGACGGACGCGATGGACACGGAACACCGAACCGGCGCCGCGGAGCCCCCCGCTGCCGAGGCCCCCGCCGCGGCAGCCCCTGACTCCAGCGCTGCGGAGGCCGGTGGCGCGAAGACCGATGACACGAAGACCGGTGACGCGGAGACCGGTGACGCAGAGGCCCGTGACGCGGAGGCCCGTGACGCAGAGGCCCGTGACGCGGGAGCCGGCGACGCCGAGCCGGCCGCCGCGGACGCCCCCGCCGCGAAAACCCCCGCGCCCGAAGCGCCGCCCCGGCCGAGTGTCTCCGTCGCCGACATGCACAGCGGCCACAAACTGGCCGAGCGCTACCGCCTGGAGGAGTGCGTCACCCGGCTCGACGGCTTCAGCAGTTGGCGCGCGGTCGACGAGAAGCTCCGCCGCGCCGTCGGCGTCCACGTCCTGGCCGCCCGGCACGACCGCGCCGACGCCGTCCTCGACGCCGCCCGCGCCGCCGCCCTCATCGGCGACCCGCGCTTCGTCCAGGTCCTCGACGCCGTCGAGGAGGACGACGTCGTCTACGTGGTCCACGAATGGCTCCCCGACGCCACCGAGCTGTCCACGCTGCTCGCCGGTGGCGCGCCGCTGGAGCCGCACGAGGCGTACGAGCTCATCACACAGGTCTCCCAGGCGTTGGCCGCCGCCCACCGCAAGGACCTCCCGCACCTGCGGCTCACGCCGTCCGCCGTCCTGCGGACCGGCACCGGGCAGTGGCGCATCCGCGGGCTGTCCGTGCACGCGGCGCTGCACGGCACCGAGGCGGACGATCCGCAGCGCACCGACACCGAGGCCGTCGGCGCCCTGCTGTACGCGGCGCTGACGGGACGCTGGCCGTACGAGGGGGACGCCTACGGGCTGGCCGGGCTGCCCAAGCACGTCGGCCTCATCGCACCGGACCAGGTGCGCGCGGGGGTGCACCGCGGGCTGTCGGAGCTGGCGATGCGCGCGCTCGCAGCCGGCGCCCCCGCCACCGCGGCGCACGCGCGGCTGTGTACGACGCCCGCGGAGCTGAGCGCCGCGTGCGCCGAGCTGCCCCGCATCCGCCCCCCGGAGCCGCAGTACCCGCGGCCCGCGCCGTACCAGCAGACGACGTACCAACAGGGCTACGCGCAGAGCGGCGGCCGTCCCGGCGGGCCCGCCGCGCGCCCCGCCACCGCCGTGCCGCCGCCCGCTCCGCCCACGCTGCCGGGGCGGACGGGGAAGGCAGTGAAGTGGTGCGTGTCCGTGCTGCTGATCGTCGCGCTCGCCCTCGGGAGCTGGCAGCTCGCCGACGCCCTCATCAACCACGACGGCCACAACGACGACACCGGCAACTCCGCGGCCCAGCCGGGCGGGGGCGGAGGCTCCGGCGGCGGTCGCCAGGGCGGCAAGCCGGTGGAGATCGAGAGCGCCCGGGACTTCGACCCGTACGGCACCGGCAGTGAGTCCCCGAGCAGCGTCCCCGCGGCCTACGACTCCGACCCGTCGAGCTACTGGGAGACCAAGTGGTACACCAGCGAGGTCTTCGGAAATCTCAAGGAGGGCGTCGGGCTGGTCCTGGACCTCGGTGAGCCGAAGCGGGTCGGCAGCGTCAAGGTGTCCCTCATCGGCGACAGCAAGCTGACCGCGATGGCCACCCCGCAGGACACGGCCGCCATGCCGACGGATCTCTCCGGCTTCGAGGAGTTCGACGCCTCGCAGGGCACCAATCTGACGCTCAAGCCCACCAAGCCGGTCGTCACCCAGTACGTTCTGCTGTGGCTCACGGAGATTCCGCCGTCGAACGAGGGCAACTTCCGTGGCAAGATCTCGGACATCGAGATCCGGAGCTGAACGCGCAGTACTCGACCGGGGGGAGGGGTCGGCGTTGGAGAACGCCAGCGGCGGCGTCGACGACCGCACACTCCTCGCCCGTCATGTCTCCGGCGAGGATCCGCACGCCTTCGCCGAGATCGTCAGGCGCCACCGCGACCGGCTGTGGGCCGTGGCGCTCCGCACCCTCGGCGACCGCGAAGAGGCCGCGGACGCGGTGCAGGACGCGCTGCTGTCGGCGTTCCGCGCGGCGCACACCTTCCGCGGCCAGTCCGCCGTCACCACCTGGCTGCACCGCATCACCGTGAATGCCTGCCTGGACCGAGCCCGCAAGGCCGCCAGCCGCCGCGCGGCACCGGTCGCGGACACCGAGCACTTCGAGCAACTGCTGGAGCCGGAGGAGTCCGCCGAGGCGCCCGCGGAGCGGGAGGACACCGGCCGTGAGCTACGCCAGGCGCTGGCGACCCTGCCCGTGGAGCAGCGGGCCGCCCTGGTGCTCGTGGACATGGCGGGGTATCCCGTCGCGGAGGCGGCCGACATCCTCGGCGTTCCCGCGGGTACCGTGAAGAGCCGCTGCGCCCGCGGTCGCGCCCGCCTCCTCCCTCTCGTACGTCATCTGCGGCTGTCCGCCGCAGGCTCCGGGACCGGCGGACGGAACCCGGCGCAGGGGACATCCGTCCCACCGACGGCAGAGCAGAACGACGTACGCACGGCGAAGGGCGGAGGTGAGAAGGCGTGACGCAGCCCCCGCAGCCCTCCGGCTCCGACGATGGGCACCCGGAGGTCGACGAGCTGGCCGACCTCGCCGAGGGCCTGACCTCCCCCGCCCGCACCCAGCAGCTCCACCGCCACCTCGACGAGTGCGCCACCTGCCGGGAGATCCAGGAAGCGCTCGACGGTGTACGCGGGCTTCTCGGCAGCCTCCCGGAGCCCGCACCGATGCCGGCCGAGATCGCGGGGCGCATCGACGCCGCGCTGGCGGCCGAGGCCCGCTACGCCGCCGATGTGTCGGGCGCCGACGTTTCACGTGAAACCGCGACGCCGGAGACCTCCGTGCCTGCGCCCCGCGAGGCTGTTTCACGTGAAACACGACCCGGCCGCCCGCACCGCCGTCCCGCCGCTCGTCGCGCGGACGCCACCGGACCGGGCCGGCGTGCCCGCCGCTGGCCGCGCGTCCTCCTCGGTGCCGCCGGAGCAGCCGCGATCGTCGCGCTGAGCGTCGTCCTCGTCCAGGTCCCCTGGAGCGACGGCAACCATCGCGAGAACGCGGACATGTCCGCCAGCCAGAAGCACACCCAGGAGAACGCCCCGCAGGCGCCGAGCGACGCCGCCGGCGAGGCGCCGCTGAACTCCGGCACGCTGGAGTCCCGGGTCCTCGGCATGCTCCGGCAGCCGGAGCGGCTGGAGGCAGGCGACGCCGGGGAGGGCACGCCCGACAGCGGCGACGATCCGTACGTCGCCGAGGGGGACGCCCCGCGGCTGCCCGACTGCGTACGGGCCGCCGTCAACCGCTCAGAGGCGCCACTCGCGGCCGAGACCGACACGTACGAGGGAACCTCCGTCTACGTCGTCGTGCTGCCGCACACCGGAGATCCGCAGCGCGTGGACGCCTACGTGGTGGATTCCTCCTGCGCTGCCTCCCCGGATCAGCCGGGCGAGATCCTGCACCGGGACACCTTCCGGCGCCCCTGAGCCGCGCCGCCCCGGCCACGGGAATGTCCGGCCCGTAGGATCCGTTGGGTGGGGTGAGGGACAGGACGCAGGCGGTCCCCACCCCTTCAGGCAGCCGGTCGTAGACAAGGAAGAGTCCGTGAGCGACGTTCGCAACGTGATCATCATCGGCTCGGGGCCGGCGGGGTACGCCGCCGCGCTGTACACCGCACGTGCCGCGCTCCAGCCGCTGGTCTTCGAAGGCGCTGTCACCGCGGGTGGCGCCCTCATGAACACCACCGACGTGGAGAACTACCCGGGGTTCCGCGACGGCATCATGGGCCCGGATCTGATGGACAACATGCGGGCACAGGCGGAGCGCTTCGGCGCCGAGCTCGTCCCCGACGACGTGGTGGCCGTCGATCTCACCGGTGACATCAAGACCGTCACCGACACCGCGGGCGGGGTACACCGCGCGCGGGCCGTGATCGTCTCCACCGGGTCGCAGCACCGCAAGCTCGGGCTGCCGCGCGAGGACGAACTGTCCGGCCGGGGCATCTCGTGGTGTGCCACCTGCGACGGCTTCTTCTTCCGCGACCAGGACATCGTGGTCGTCGGCGGCGGCGACACCGCCATGGAAGAGGCCACGTTCCTCTCCCGCTTCGCCCGCAGCGTCACGGTGGTGCACCGCCGGGACAGCCTGCGCGCCAGCAAGGCGATGCAGGAGCGTGCCTACGCGGACCCGAAGATCTCGTTCATCTGGGACAGCGAGGTCTCCGCCATCCACGGCGGCGACAAGCTCTCCGGTCTGACCCTCAGGAACACCAAGACCGGTGAGGAGTCCGAGATCGCGGTCACGGGTCTGTTCATCGCCATCGGACACGACCCGCGCACGGAGCTGTTCAAGGGACAGTTGGAGCTCGACGGGGAGGGCTACCTCACGGTCGACGCCCCCTCCACGCGCACCAACCTCACCGGGGTCTTCGCGTCGGGCGACGTCGTCGACCACACCTACCGCCAGGCGATCACCGCCGCCGGGACGGGTTGCTCTTCGGCGCTGGACGCCGAGCGCTATCTCGCCGCGATCGCCGACAAGGAGAAGTCGGCGGAGCCGGAGAAGGTCGCAGACGCCGCCGTCTGAGACCGGGCAGCCATCAACGCACAACGACGTAAGGAGTACGCCATGGCCGGTGCCACGGTGACCGCAACCGACGCGGACTTCGAGGAGAAGGTCCTCAAGAGCGACAAGCCCGTACTGGTCGACTTCTGGGCTGCCTGGTGCGGCCCGTGCCGCCAGATCGCCCCGTCGCTGGAGGCCATCGCCGCGGAGAACCCCGAGAAGATCACCATCGTCAAGCTCAACATCGACGAGAACCCGGCGACGGCCGCGAAGTACGGCATCATGTCGATCCCGACGATGAACGTCTACCAGGGCGGCGAGGTCGTGAAGACCATCGTCGGCGCCAAGCCGAAGGCAGCCCTGGAGCGCGACCTCAACGAGTTCATCGGCTGACGAAGCGATCCTCGTTTCACGTGAAACGTCAGCGTGCACGTGACACGTGAAGCGTGACGCAGACAACGAAGGGCCCGCCCCGGGGTGCGGGTTCTAGTGATCCCCGCAACACCCTGGAGTTCAGGGAGTTGCGGGGATCGTGGGTTTTGAGGAGCTGAGGGCGAGGTTCTTCGTGGCGC
>NZ_JCANSZ010000086.1:0-18784 GCF_059570535.1 Streptomyces sp. CNP082 | reverse complement strand
CCCTTGGGGTCGTAGACGGTGACCTGGCCGCCCTGGAGGTGGATCTGCCCGGCGACGTTGAGGGCGGGGGAGTCGCGTACGTCGTCGGAGTCGGGCTTGAACGTCGCGCCCAGGACGGCGATCCGGCGGCCGAGGAAGGTCTCCCCGCAGGCTTCGCGGGCGAGTTCGACCATGTGGGCGCGGCGGCGCATGTTGATCGAGTCGACCTCGCGCAGGAACGTCAGCGCCTGGTCCACGCCGAGTTCGCCGGCGCGGGCCATGAACGCGCGGATGTCCTTGGGCAGGCAGCCGCCGCCGAAGCCGATCCCGGCGCGCAGGAACTTCTTCCCGATCCGCTCGTCATACCCGATGGCCTCCGCCAGCTTGACGACGTCACCGCCCGCCGCCTCGCAGATCTCCGCCATGGCGTTGATGAACGAGATCTTCGTCGCGAGGAACGCGTTGGCCGAGGTCTTCACCAGTTCGGCGGTCGGGTAGTCGGCGACCACGAACGGCGTACCGTCGCCGAGCGGACCCGCGTACACCTCCCGCAGCAGCTCCTCCGCGCGCTCGCTCCGCACGCCGGCCACGCCGACGACAATACGGTCGGGGCGCAGGGTGTCCTCGACGGCGAAGCCCTCGCGCAGGAACTCCGGGTTCCACGCCAGCTCCGCCTGCTCGCCTGCCGGCGCCAGCTCGGCCAGCCGCCGCGCCAGCCGGTCCGCGGAGCCCACCGGCACCGTCGACTTGCCGACGACCAGGCAGGGGCGGTCCAGCCGCGGCGCCAGGGTGTCTATCGCGGCGTCGACAAAGCTCATGTCGCAGCCGTACTCGCCGTGCTTCTGCGGCGTGTTCACACACACGAAGTGCACGTCGCCGAAGGCGGCCACCTCGTCCCAGTCCGTGGTGAAGCGCAGCCTGCCCGACGCGCCCTCGACCCCGGCGACGTGCTTGCGCAGCAGCTCTTCCAGGCCCGGCTCGTACATCGGCACCCTGCCCGCCGACAGCAGCTCGACCTTTTCCTTCACCACATCCAGGCCGAGCACCTCGAAGCCCAGCTCCGCCATCGCGGCGGCGTGCGTGGCACCGAGGTAGCCGGTGCCGATCACTGTGATTCTCAACGACATCCGTGCGGTCCTTCTGGTTATCGGCGGATTCGGCGGAGGCCGCGCCTGGCGGCGTTCCGCAGCGGGTTGGTGGCGCCGCCCCGGCCGGAAGCGGGGGCGGCACCGGGCGCCGGCTTGGGCGCGGGGGAGGCGGCCGTGCCGGTGGCGGTGGACGTGCCGGGCCCGGAGGAGTTCGGCCCGGGGGCGTCCTTCGCCGCCGCGGCGGCCTTGGTGTCGAGCGAGGACTGGGCGAGCAGCGCGCCGATGACGGCCTGTGCCGCCGCAGCCGCCGGGATCGTCGCCTCGGCCGGCGGCGCGGCCGGCGCGCTCGGCCGTTTCGCCAGCGACGCCAGGTCGCCGACGACGTTGACGCCGAGCGCGGTGATGGCGGTCGTCATCTCCTCGGCCAGCTCGGTGGCCTCGGCCACCGCCCACTCGGGGGTGGTGACGCGCGCCTCGCCGCGCGCGGGCTGGTACTTCTCCCGCATCCGGCGCAGCGCCCCGGCGCGTACGACCTTGCCGTGCCGCTCCACGGACCAGCCGCGGCGGTGCGACTCCTCGTTGAGCAGCCGGACGAGTTCGGCCTCGCCGTGGGTCATCGACCGGTTGTCGCGGTCGTCGTAGGCGAGGAACCCGGCGGGCAGCCCGGCGAACTCCTCGAAGACGCGGAGCTGCATCTGCTGGTCGGACTCGTCCTGCACCAGGACGGTCAGGTTCTGCGGGCCCGCGGCCGCCGCCCAGCGGGCGATCAGCTCGTCGTGCCGGTGCCGACGCCAGAAGCTGGGCGTCGGCTCGATACACGGCTCGCGGTGGAACATGGCCTCCAGCCAGTCCTCGTACGACGAGCGCAGCCCGTTGCGCACGTACTGCTGCCACTGCGACGGCAGGATCTTCAGCAGGGGCCGCAGCGTGACGACCACGTGCACCCGCCCCCCGCCGCCGAGTTCTGCGACGACCTCGCGGGCGGCGTCGTCGCCGGCGTTGGAGAAGTACTCGGTGCTGATGACGGTGCGCTTGTCGCCGGCCTGCTCGCACTGCTGCACCAGCTTCCGCCAGCGCTCCATGCCCGGCCGGTCGCGCTGCAGGAACACGTCGAGCTCTTCGCGTACGGGCGTGCCCGCGGGCCCGGGGAACTCCACCCCGATCTTGGCGAGCGCCGCCGAGACGGGCTGCCGGTGGGTGCCGGCGTAGACCACGTCGTACGCGGGCAGCCGGTCGCGGGCGCTGTGGAAGGCGCCCTGCAGCGCGGTGGTGCCGGTCTTGTGCGGCCCGATGTGGAGGATGCGGCCTCCGCGCGGCACCGTGGGCACCAGCGTCGGCGGCGTGTGCTGCGTCGGCATCAGGAGTCCTTCTCTCCTCGGACGTTCTTCCCTCGGACGTTCTTCGGCAACTGGTCGTCCAGCCAGCCCGTGAGCGTCTGCATGTACGTCTCGGTGATGTGCTCACCGGCCCGGTAGACGATCACGTTGCCGATGACGGCCGGGCAGGTCCCGTCCGGGCACAGCTCGGGCCCGAGGTCGATGACGCGGACCCCGGCCCGCTTCGCCGCCTGGGTGGTGACCTGCTCGTATTCCAGCCCCTCGCGCAGCGGGAACGCGCAGTCGGTGAGTTGGTCGGTGGCTCCCGACACGCACGAGGGTATGTCCTGCGGCGGGTACGGGATGTCGGCGAACGCTGTGACGTCCGCCCCGTTCTCTGTCAGCTCGCGCAGCGTGGCGGCCATTCCGTCGCGCAGCGCGGCGGTGTTCTCGTCGCCGTCGAGCTTGTCGCCGCCGCGCATGGCCGCCTGGTCGTCGCGGTTGCCGACGAGGACGAGGTCGGCCTCCTCCTCGGCGATGCGCGCCACCGCGGAGGCCCGCCAGTCGTCGCACTCGGTGTAGTCCCGCTCGTACTGCCGGTTGTAGATGGTGACCTTGGCGGGGGTGCAGGCGGACTTGGTGAGGATCAGCAGCCGCCAGCCGCGGTCCTCGGCGATGGTCATCAGCGCCGGGGCGTACTGCGCGGCGTGCGAGTCGCCGAAGAGCGCCACGGTGGTGTCCGACTTCTTGTCGCCGTAGACGCAGCCCTCGGCCTCGGTGTCGCGCTGCCCGGCGTGGCAGCCGTTGCCGTACACCGCGCCCTCGTCGGCGTCGGCGTCCTCGGGCAGCGGGCTGAGCACGGAGGCGGACTCCTGGACCTTCGTGGAGTCGGCCAGCGCGGCGGCGCCGACGGCCTGCGAGGGGTCGGCGAGCTTCATGGTCGGCACCATGGCCCAGGTCAGCCAGCCCAGCAGCGCGCCGGCCGCGGTGCAGGCGAGGCCGAGGACGAGGCCGCGGCGCACCGGCGCCAGCGCGCGCGAGACCCGTACCGGGTTCTCCACCAGCTTGTGGGTGAGCGCGGCGGGCACCCAGCTCGCCGCGACGACGACCGTGAGCTGGGCGGTGGTGATGTCGGGCCACTTGACGGTCGCGAAGGCGACGGCCGGCCAGTGCCACAGGTACCAGGAGTACGAGATGCGCCCCACGTACCGCATCGGCGCGGTGCCCAGCAGCTTCGCGCCCAGCGTGCCCTGCGCCGCGGCGCCGGCGGCGATGACCGCGGCGGCGCCCAGCACGGGCAGCGCGGCGGCGGAGCCGGGGAAGGGGGTCTCGTCGGTGAAGGCGAGGGCGGCCACCGCGATGCCGGCGAGCCCGGCGAGGACCAGCGGGCCCGCGAGCCGGCCCGGCAGCCGCCGCCAGGCGTCCGCCGGCACCAGCGCGATCAGCCCGCCGACGGCCAGCTCCCAGCCGCGGGTGAAGGTGGAGAAGTACGCGGCGCCGGCCTCCTGCTGCGTGAGGTGGATGGAGTACGCGAACGAGGCCACGGCGATGGCCCCGAGCGCGACGGCCAGCCGCGGGCGCACCGCCTTGCCGCCCCGGCGCGTGCACCACCAGCCGATGGCGATGATCAGCAGCGGCCAGACCAGGTAGAACTGCTCTTCCACCGCCAGCGACCAGAAGTGCTGGACGGGGCTGGCGTCGGCGCCCAGCGCCGAGTAGTCCACGGCGAGCGACGCCTGCTGCCAGTTGACGACGTACAGCGCGGCGGCGGCGAGGTCCTTCGCGACCGTCTTGCGCTCCACCGGCGACATCAGCAGCCACGCCAGCAGCGCGACGGCCGCGAGCACGACGGCGGTCGACGGCAGCAGCCGGCGGGCGCGGCGCGCGTAGAAGCCGGTCAGCGAGATCCGTCCGCTGCGCTCCAGCTCGCGCACCAGCAGCCCGGTGATCAGGAAGCCGGAGATGACGAAGAAGACGTCCACGCCGACATAGCCGCCGGAGATCAGCGGCACGCCGGCGTGGTACAGCAGCACCACGCCCACGGCGACGGCCCGCAGACCCTCGACGTCGGGGCGGAATCCCCGGGCGGGGCCGGACGCGCGCGGTGCGTCCGGCCGGGACCGGCGCTCGGTCGGATCGTGCGCATCGAGCGCCGGGGCCTGCTGGCCGTGCATCAACCCTCCGGGTAACGGTACTGGTGGTCTGGGGTGCGCCTGGACGTCACTTGCCCGCGCCGAGCCGGGACCTGGCGGAGCGCAGCACTGTGCCGAGGCTCCGGCCGGCCGGTGCGGCGGCGGCTGCCGCGGCGGACTCCACGGGGCGTACGGGGACGGTCCAGGCGAGGCTGCCGGCGCGGACGGTGACCTTCGGCGTGAAGGCGTCGCGCCGCTTGCGCGCCTCGCGCGGCAGCCGCAGCCGGGCCCGGTACGTGCGGGTGGCGCCGGCGGTCCTGCCCGGCTGGGCGACGGCGGAGGCGACGGCGCCGCCGGGGCCCTCGACGTCGAGCCGCACGGCGTCCGCGGGCAGCCCGGAGACGGTGGCGCGCACGTCGACGACGAGTTCGTCGCGGCGCGTCGGCGGCTGGGCGGCGGCCTCGAACCGCTTGGCCGCCTGGTGCTTGATCTCGCCGAGCTCCAGGGTGAGGTGGCCGGTGGAGCGGATCGCGTAGAGGGTGACGACCTGGCCGGAGCCGGCGTGCTTGGGCGCGGCGTGCATCGCCGGCTGCTTGACCAGGCTCAGGTTGTGCTGGTCGCCGAACCGGGTGACGTGGGACTCGCCGCAGCTCAGGGAGAGGTCCCAGAGCGCCTCGGCCAGCGGCTCGCCGCCGCCGGCGGTCGCCGGGTCGATGTCAAGACGGAAGTCCTGGTAGCCCTCGCCGTCCCGCTTGTCGTCCACCGACAGCGGCAGCCGGTGCCGGACGATGCCGCCGCGCTGCTTGAGCAGCATCTCGGGCGGGGCGCTCCAGCCGTCGGGCGCGGGCGCCTTGACCTTGCCGGCGAGGTGGACGACGCCGGTGGCGGCGTCGAGTTCCGCCTTGCCGACGCGGAACGGGACGGGCAGTTCACCGGTGATGTCGTAGAACTCGTCCGGGATGTTCCTGGCGGGGTCGCGGAAGAACGGGTACTGGGCGTAGACGCGGCCGTTCTCCGTCAGGTGGTCCACGGCGCGGTCGCCGAGCTTGCGGTGGTACTTCGACACCGTGAGCAGGTCGTCGAGGTCGCCGCGGCGCACCAGCTCCATCAGCAGCCGCTCCACGACGGACAGCGTGGCGGCCATGCCCTCGGTGTAGTACTCGTCGAAGAGCCGGCGCATGTCCTCGAACGCTTCGCGCTGGTCCGAGGCGTGCTTCTCGCGGCGCAACTGCCGGATGGTGTGCGGCAGGTCGATGGTGTAGTGCCGGGCCAGCAGGTGGTGGCGCCGCGGGCCGTCCGGCACGTACTCGCCGACCAGCTCGAACATCGCGCGCAGGAAGCGGATCCGGGGCGCGGTGCCCTTGGTGACGGAGGTGTTGTTGCCGCCGTCGTCGCGCTTGACCCAGTACACGCAGTCGTAGTCGGCGATGACGCTGATGCCGTCGGCGTTCAGGTACGCGGCGGAGGTGAACGGCTGGTCCTGGCCGACCTTCAGCTCGGGGCGGAAGCGCAGCTTGTGCTTCTCGACCAGCTCGCGCCGGAAGAGCTTCATCGGGTTCAGCGTCCAGTACACGCGGGAGCTGAACACGTCGGTACGGGCCAGGTTCTGGTGGTACATGGAGGTCGGGGCGCCGCGGCCGTTGACGCCGACCATCTTGCCGACGACGACGTCCGTGCCGTTGGCGTCGGCGGTCTCCACCATCCGCGCCAGCGTCTCCTTGCCGATGTAGTCGTCGGCGTCGAGGAAGAACACGTAGCGGCCGGTGGCCCGCTCCAGACCCACGTTGCGCGGGCCGGCGGGACCGCCGGAGTTCTCCTGGTGGATGACGGTCAGGGCCGGGTTCTCCGCGGCGAGCCGGTCGAGCTCGGCGCCGGTGCCGTCGGTGGACCCGTCGTTGATCACGAGGATCTGCAGCCGGTCGGTGCCGATGGTCTGCTCCAGCACCGACGTGACACTGCGGGTGATGTAGGGCATCGAGTTGTACGCGCCCGTGATCACCGTGACGTCGGGTATGGATCTGGGCACGGCCGTTGCCGCGGGAGTGGTCATCGTGCGGGTCTCCTTCAGACGGCGCGCTCTAGGTTGCGGCGCTCGGACTTCCTCGCCAGCGCGCGCACGGCCTCGCCGAAGCGGACCACGGACGCGGGCTCGTCGGGCCCGAGCAGGTATTCCTTCAGTTCCTCGCGCGCTGCGCGCAGCGGGTCGGCCGCGGGGTCGGGGACGGCGGCGAGCAGGTCGTCGATCCTGGCGGCGTCGGAGGCCAGGATGACCGCTGCCCGTACCGCGGTGTTCTGCCGCTTGAACTCCTGCTCGCCCAGGCCCGCGGAGTCGGTCACCGCGTACGGCTTGCCGCTGGCGATGAAGTCCGACACGACGCTGGAGATGTCCGAGACCATGCCGTGCGAGACGTTGAAGCAGTCGTACAGACGCGGCCGGTCGCCGGTGACGACCCGGTGCTCCCACCAGCCGAAGGAGCGCCAGTAGGCGTCGTTCCACTCCTCCTTCAGCCGGGCCGCCTCCGCCTCGCGGGCGGGGTCGACCACGGCGTCACGGGAGGTCTGCGCCTCGTCGGCGGCGTCGGCGGTGAGCCGGCCGAGCCGCTCCAACTGCGCCTCGATCCGCACCAGCTCGGCCCGCGCCGCCTCCCGCTCGCCCTGCCCGGCCGCGGCGGCGCGCACCCAGCGGGGGTCGGCGGCGCGGCTCGTACGGGCCTGCTCGACCATGGCGACGATGCGCTCGTGGGCGGCCTTGGCGAGCGGGCTGACCATGCCGGTGAACGGGTGCGGCTTGTACAGCACGCGCACCGGGGGGTCGGCGGCCAGCAGCCGGCGCACGATGTTCTCGCCGGCGAGCATCAGCGAGGTGTTGCCCGGGTCGTCGGTCCAGCCCTCCCAGGTCGGCGCGTAGAGGATGGTGGGGATGCGGTCGGCGGCGGGCGCCTCGGCGGGGCGGATCGGCGCCAGTTGCGGGCGGCCGACCTCCACGATGTCCTCGTCGCGGACGCCGACGTCGGCCAGCGCGTAGCGGTCGCGCCCGGCGCGGCCGGCGGTCCACACCTCGTCGTAGACCTTGGCGTACGGGTTGATGCTGGCGACCTTGTCGCTGTCGCCGTGGCCGATGAAGACGTGCTTCATCGTGGGCACCCGCAGCAGGTGGATGTTCTTGCCGACGTTCGCGGGGTACAGCGCGACCCGTACCGACGCCAGGTCCATGTTCATCAGGTGCACCGCGGACGGCACGCACGCCACCGGCACGGTGGTGGAGGCCAGGCCGGGCAGCGTGTGCGGCTCGCGCACGATGAGCAGCGGGCGCTCGTCCAGCTCCTCCAGCGTCTCCAGCCACATGTTGATCTGGTACGTGGACTCCTTGGTGCCGGAGAAGTAGAGCACCACGGTCGGCCGGTAGGCGCGCAGCCACTCGTCGAACCACTCCAGCACCGCGTCCCGCTTCGGCGGCAGCCCGCCGGGCCGCAGGTGGCAGCCCACGACGACGACGTAGAGCAGGATCAGGCCCAGCGTCGCGGCCATGCCGGCGTAGCCGTACGCGCCGCGCCCGGTCTCGGCGGCGACAAGCACGCCGGCGACGGCGAACAGGTCGAGGTGCTGGACCTTCTCCGCGGCGCGGTGGGTGAGCAGCCGGGGCGCGGCGTCGGAGATGCGCAGCGGCGCCAGGTCGATGTTGCGGGTGATGACGGGCAGCTTGCGGCGGTTGCGCAGCAGGGTGAGCAGGCCGCTGTGCGGCGCCTGGAGGGTGGCGACGAGGGCGAAGCAGGCGATGGCCTCGTAGCCGAGGGTGTCGCCCGCCACATCCATCCGGGCCAGCAGCAGCACGAGCAGCAGTTGCCGCAGCATGAAGCGCAGCGTCAGGCCGGCGCGGGCGCGGGAGAGCCGGTTGAGCAGGTAGGCGTTGCGGCGGTGCAGGAAGTGGTCGCTGACGTAGGAGACGGCCGCGATGGCGGCGAACATGCCGAGGCTCGGTATCAGCGCGGCGGTGAGCATCAGCGGGTACGAGACCAGCATCAGGGCGGCGGCGGCGAACTCCGCGGTGCTGCCGACCCGGATCAGGCGAATCAGTGCTCCGCTCACCGCGCACCCGCCTCGGCGCCGTCCTCGCTGCGGTCGAGCACGGCGGCCAGCGCGCGGTCGACGCGCGAGCCGCGGGTCGGATCCTGCTGTCGTACGTCGATGACATGGCCGGTCATCTCGGAGAGCAGCACGTCCAGCGAGGTGCGGGCGACGGCCTCGGAGGCCAGCAGCGAGCCGGCGGGCTCCTCGCCGAACGCCCTGGTGCGCATCGGGGTGGCGGTGCGCTCGGGGTTGATGCAGTTGACCCGGACGCCGTCGCCGGCCCACTCGTCGGCGAGTGCCTGGGTGAGGTTGACGACGGCGGCCTTGGTGGAGGAGTAGAGGCTGTACTCGGCGCGCCCGCGGGTGTAGCTGCTGGAGGTGTAGAGCAGCAGTTGGCCGCGGGTCTCGGCCAGGTACTTGTAGGCGATCCTGGCTATCTGCACCGGCGCGAGGTAGTTGACCCGCAGGGCCTCTTCGAGGGTGGCGTCGTCGGTGTCGGCGAGGCGGCCGATGCGCAGCACGCCGGCGGTGTTGACGACGTAGTCGATGCGGCCGGTCTCGTCGTACGCGCGGCGCAGCCCCTCCTCGATGTCGCCGGGGTTCTCCACGTGGGTGCCGGTGGTGGAGCGGCCGAGGGCGTAGACGTGCGCGCCGTAGCCGCGGGCCAGCTCGCAGATGTCGCCGCCGATGCCGTACGAGCCGCCGAAGACGACGAGCGTGCGGCCTTCGAGGAGGCGGCGGTGGGCCTCGTCGTCGCTCTGCTCGGGGGCGGAGGTGGAGGCGAGCTGGAAGAGCTTGTCGGCGATGAAGACGTCGACGGGGTGGGTGACCTTCATGTTGTACTCGTCGCCCGCGACCACGTGGATGGGCACGTCGGGCAGGTACTTCAGCACCACCGAGCAGTCGTCGGTGGCCTGGAAGTTCGGGTCGCCCGCGGCCACCTCGTAGGCCCGCCGGATGGTGGAGAGCTTGAACGCCTGCGGCGTCTGCCCGCGGCGCAGCCGGGAGCGGTCCGGGACGTCGGTGATGAACTCGCCGTCCTCGCCGTGCCGCCGGGTGACGATGATCGTGTCGGCGGAGGGGATGGCGACGTCCACGGCCTGGTAGCGCTCCAGGGCGGTGACGCAGTCGGCGATGACGCGGGCCGACAGCAGGGGGCGTACGGCGTCGTGGAAGAGGACGTTCGCGTCCTCGCCCTCGGCGAGGTCCGCGCCGATCTCGGCGATGGCGCGCTCGGTGGTCTCGTTGCGGGTGCCGCCGCCCTCCAGCACCCGGCGCACCTTGGTCAGCCCCGCCTTGGCGACGATCCGCTCGACGTCCTCGACGTAGCCGGGCGCCATGAGGACCAGGATCTCGTCGATGCCGTCGGCCTGCTCGAAGACCGCGAGCGTGTGCTCGATCACGGTCTTCCCGGCGATCTTCAGCAGTTGCTTGGGTATGGAGAGCCCCACGCGCTGCCCCGTGCCGCCCGCGAGTACCACGGCGGTGGTTCGGGTTGCCTTGCCGGACGTGCTCGCTGTCGGCTCCGTGGGGGCGCCTGTCGACACTGCTGCTCCTGGGTGGTGATCGTGAGCGTCCGCCGAATTCGGGGTGAATTCGGCTCGACTGGGAAGACAACCGAATGATGCGCAAAGTTGTACCCGGTTACGAGCCGAGCACGAGATCGTCACCTCCCCGTGATCAGGAAGCCGGACGGACCGCCTCCCTGACGCCTCGGCCAAGCCACGCCAACAGGCTGCGCGCAGGGCTCGCGCTCTCCACCCGTACCGCCGGCAAAAGCAGCTCCGACCTGCTGTTTCCCTCGATCCGCAGGGCGAGCTGCCAGGTGCCGGGACCGGGCACCCGGATACGAGCCGTGAAGGTCCCCTTGCGGTCCGTGCCGGCGTCCTTGCCGGCTTCCTTGCCGGTACCGGAGGCGGGGTCCGCGGAGGCGTCCGCGGCGGGCGCCGGGACGGCGGCCGTCACCGTCACGCCGTCGCCCTCGCGGGTCGCCGTCAGCTCCAGCGCCACGGCGGGCAGCCGCGTGCGGCGCCGGCCGCGGACGGATAACACCCGGGCGTCCCGCCGGTCCTGCGTGACGGTGACGGACCCGGGCCGGACGAAGGAGCGGGCGCCGACCTGGCGGGTGACGTCGAACACCGAGTCGGGCAGGCCGAGGCGG
Organism: Streptomyces sp. CNP082; assembly: GCF_059570535.1. NCBI lineage: Bacteria > Bacillati > Actinomycetota > Actinomycetes > Kitasatosporales > Streptomycetaceae > Streptomyces > Streptomyces sp. CNP082. The sequence continues at coordinate 8,040 of NZ_JCANSZ010000086.1, read as the reverse complement.
AGGTCGCGGAAGTACGGGTAGTGGGCGTAGACCCGGCCGCCCTCGACGGTGAAGCCGGCGGGCGCCAGCCAGCGCACCGGCTTGGCGCCGCCCTCGGCATCGAGCACGTCGCGGCGCTCGCCGATGTAGCGGACGACGGCCACCGCCTCCTCGTACAGCCCGCGCCGCACCAGCTCGCCCTGGAGCCGCACGATCGCCGGGAGCTTCGCCATCGCCGTCTCGCTGTACCAGCGGGCGACGGGCTCGTGCAGCGCGGCGAACTTCTGCCGGGCACGGTCCGGGTCGCGCTCCTTGCGCACACCGCGCAGCGCACGCTGCAGGTTGACCCCGAAGAGGCGGGTCAGGAGGTGGTCGCGGCGGGGTCCCGCGGGGGTGTTCTCGCCGACGAGGGCGAACATCGCGGCGAGCGTGCTGGTGCCGCCGCCGGCGGGGCGGGGGTTCTTGCGGACGGCGGTGGTGAGGTTGCCGCCGTCGTCGCGCAGGACGTAGTACACGCAGTCGTACGAGGCGAGCACGGAGATCTTCGCGGCGTTGAGGTACGCCTTCGTCACGAAGACCTGGTCCTCGCCGGTGCGCAGGTCCTCGGGGAAGCGCAGCCCGTGCCGCTCGATCAGCTCGCGGCGGTACAGCTTCATCGGGTTGAGCACCCAGAAGACCCGGGAGCCGAACAGGTCGGCGTCGGGCTGGTCGCGCTTGAACATCGACGTCGGCGGCTTCCGCCCGCCGACGCCGACGAGCTTGCCGACGACGACGTCCGAGCCGTTCTCGTCGGCCATCGCGGTCATCCGCTCCAACGCCTCGGTGCCGAGGTAGTCGTCGGCGTCGAGGACGAACACGTACCGGCCGCGGGCAAGCGCGAGAGCGGTGTTGCGCGGCGCGGACGGGCCGCCGGAGTTCTCCTGGTGCACGACGCGCACGCGCCCGGGGTGCAGCCGCGCGAAGCGGTCCAGCTCCGCGCCGGTGCCGTCGGTCGAGCCGTCGTCCACGGCGACGATCTCGACGGCCCCCGGCGGCAGGCTCTGCCCCAGAACCGATTCGACGCACCTGGTCAGGTACGGCATGGCGTTGTACGCGGCGATGACCACGCTGACGTCCGGTTGCTCCACTGGCCCCCCAGCCCGTTCTCGTTGGATGTGCAGTGGAAGACCGGCTCCCCGGACCAATGGTTGTCCTGCGATGCCGGATTCGGACGGGGTTATCGGACCTTTACGGGCCGGTCACCCCGGCGCGAACGCGGATCCGGCGGGACGTCCGCCGGCTCCCCGCGGCTGAAAACAGTCGGTACAACAACGTTGTCACCGATACGGGGCAGCCCCTGCCGGAGCCATTGACCGGACATCCGGACAGCCGTACTTTCACCGCAATCTCGCCAGAGCCAGGGAGGTCCCGCCGTGCACCGCCCCGTATCCCCCATGCTCGCCGCCGCACTGACCGCCGTACTCGCCGCCACCGCACTCTCCGCCTGCGGAGACTCGGGCAGCGACCCGGACACCGTCAGGATCCAGTTCAAGAAGTCCACCGACGCCAAGAACAAGATCTTCGACCGCGAGATGGAAGCGGTGAAGAAGGAGTTCGAGGAGAAGTTCCCCGGCAAGACGGTCGAACTCATCCCCGTTCAAGTGCCGGACGAGCAGTACTACACCAAGGTCCAGCAGATGCTGCGGTCCCCCAAGACCGCCCCCGACCTGGTCTACGAGGACACCTTCCTGATCAACTCCGACATCGCCGCCGGCCTGCTCACCCCCCTCGACGACTACCTCAAGGGCTGGAAGGACTGGGGCCAGTACGTCGACACGGCGAAGACCGCCGCCCAGGGTGAGGACGGCAAGACCTACGGCGTCCCGGACGGCACCGACACCCGCGGGCTCTGGTACAACAAGGAGCTCTTCGCCGAGGCCGGGCTGCCCGTCGACTGGCAGCCGAAGACCTGGGACGACGTGCTGGACGCCGCCCGCACCATCAAGCGGGAGCTGCCGGACGTCATCCCCCTGAACGTCTACACCGGCAAGCCCGTCGGCGAGGCCGCCTCGATGCAGGGCTTCGAGATGCTGCTGTACGGCACGGGCGCCGACCCGCTGTACGACCCGCAGGCGAAGAAGTGGGTCGCCGGCGGCCAGGGCTTCACCGACGCCCTCGACTTCGTGCACACCGTCTACAACGACGGCCTCGGCCCCGACCCGCAGGACGCCCTCGACCCCAACGTCGGCACCAAGGTCGGCACCGAGTGGCTGCCCGAGGGCAAGCTCGCCATCGACCTCGACGGCTCCTGGATGTCCAACAACTGGCTGGAGACCGGCCCCAAGCCGTGGCCGGAGTGGACCGAGGTCCTCGGCCAGGCCGCCATGCCCACCCAGAACGGCCAGGCGCCCGGCCGGGTCAGCATGTCCGGCGGCTGGGCCTGGTCCATCCCGGCCAAGGCCAACAACCCCGATCTGGCCTTCGAGTTCATGAAGGTCGCCCAGTCGCGGAAGAACAACGCCCGGCTGACCATCGCCAACGGCCAGATCGCCGTCCGCGAGGACGTCGCCGCCGATCCCGACTACCAGGCGTACGTCCCGGGCGTGGAGTTCTTCACCGGCCTGGTCGAGGACACCCACTACCGCCCGGCGCTGCCGGTCTATCCGCAGGTCTCCACCGCCATCCAGGAGGCCATGGAGCAGGTGACCACCGGCGACGCCTCCCCCGAGGACGCCGCGAAGGGCTACGACGAACAGCTCGATTCGATCGCCGACGGCGAGGTGGTCGAGAATTAGCCGCCGCGAGCAGCCTTAAGAGGCCATGGTGACCAAGTACACCTCCGCCCCCGCCGGGCCCGGGGACGCCGCCGCCGGTACGGCGGCGCGCGTCCCCGGCCAGGCCGGCGGCGGCCCCCGCCGCCGCACCGGACCGCGGAAGCCGGGGCAGCCCCCGAACTCCGTGCTGCGTGCCCTCCTGCGGGCGCTGCCCGTGGGCCCTTCCGTCGTCCTGATGCTGCTGTTCCTGGCCGGCCCCATCGCGTACTGCGTGTGGATCGCCTTCACCGACCTGCAGCTCTCCGGCCAGGCCGAGTCGTCGTTCGTCGGCCTGGAGAACTTCCGTACGGCCTTCGACGACGAGGGCTTCGTCAACGCCGTCTGGCTGACGCTGGTCTTCACGTTCCTGTCGTCGATCGTCGGCCAGAACACCCTCGGGCTCGCCCTCGCGTCGCTGATGCAGCGGGCCTCGAAGACGGTGCGCACCGTCACCGGCGCCATCGTCATCACCGCCTGGGTCGTGCCCGAGGTCGTCGCCGGCTTCCTGCTCTACGCCTTCTTCCGCCGCGAGGGCACGCTCAACTCCGTCCTGGACTGGCTCCATCTGCCGAGTCAGAACTGGCTGTACACGCTGCCGATCCTGGCGGTGTCGTTCGCCAACATCTGGCGCGGGACGGCGTTCTCGATGCTCGTCTACTCCGCCGCGCTCTCCGAGATCCCGAAGGAGATCACGGAGGCGGCGGAGGTCGACGGCGCGGGCGGCTGGCGCAAGCTGTGGCACGTCACACTGCCGATGATCCGCCGCTCGATCGCCACCAACCTGATGCTCAACACCCTGCAGACCCTCTCGGTCTTCGGGCTGATCTGGGCGATGACCCGCGGCGGTCCCGGCGACCGCAGCCAGACGCTGCCGCTGTTCATGTACGAGCAGGCGTTCAAGAACAACCTGCTCGGCTACGGCACGGCGGTGGCCCTGCTCCTGCTGCTGGTGGGCGCCCTGTTCTCGCTGGTGTACATGCGGATGCTGCGTACGGAGGTATGAGACGGTGCCCACGTCCACGCTCACCCGTGACACCCCGCCGCCCGGCCCTCCGGCACCCCGGCGGCGCGGGCTCGCGCGCACGCTCACCGGGCGCAGGCACGGCCGGCGGCTGGCCGCCGACCTGTGCCTGCTGTTCGCGGCGCTGGCGTTCGTGCTGCCGCTGGCCTGGCTGCTCTTCTCGTCTGTCGACGCGGACTCGGGCCTGACCGCCCGGCCGCCGACGGACATCACCTGGGACAACTTCGACGCGGTGATGACCACGGACATCACCTTCCGCCCGCTGCTCAACAGCCTGATCCTGTGCGGCTCGGCGACGGCCGTCACCGTCGTCGCGGCGGCGCTGGCGGCGTACCCGCTGTCGCGCTACCGCTCGCGGCTGAACCGCCCGTTCATGCTGACGATCCTCTTCACCACCAGCCTGCCGATCACCGCCATCATGGTGCCGGTCTACGGGCTGTTCGTGCAGATCAACCTCATCGACTCGATGTCCGGCACGGCCCTCTTCCTGGCCAGCTCGCAACTGCCGTTCGCGATCTGGCTGATGAAGAACTTCATGGACGGGGTGCCGAAGGTGCTGGAGGAGGCGGCCTGGACCGACGGCGCGTCGTCGATGCAGGCGCTGGTGCGGGTCATCCTGCCGCTGATGGGCCCGGGGATCACGGTGGTGACCGTCTTCTCGTTCATCATGATGTGGGGGAACTTCTTCGTCCCCTTCATGCTGCTGCTCAGCCCGGACCAGATGCCCGCCTCCGTCTCGATCTTCGAGCTCTTCGGCAACATGGGCTCGGTGGTCTACGGGGAGCTGGCGGCGTTCTCGATCCTCTACTCCGCCCCCGCGGTGCTGCTGTACGTGCTGATCGCCCGCCGCCTGGGCGGCGGCTTCGCGCTGGGCGGCGCGGTGAAGGGCTGACCGGGGCCTGGCCGGCCCTCCACCGCCGCCCGCGGGGGCCGCGGGCACGCGCCTGGCGGGGCATCCCCCGCCGGGCGCGCCCCGTACGGCCACGGGGACGAACCCTGGCGGGGGCCGTCAGCCGCCGATGTTGACGTCGACGCAGGCGTAGAAGGCGTTCGCCGTGTCGGCGACGTTCCACACGGCGAGCACCTTCTGCTTGCCGGTGATCCCGCCGAAGTCGACGGTGTGGCTGAACTCGGCCGGCGGCCGGGCACCGCCGTCGTCGAACTCGGCGACCTTCTGGCCGCCGACGAAGTACTGCCAGGTGCTGGTGGAGTGCCGGGCCGTGATCTTCCAGTTGAACGTCGTGGTGCTGCCGACGCCGGTGACCTGCCAGCCCTTGCTGTCGTCGTCGAGTTCGGCGAAGCCCTGGTTGCCGCCGCTGCAACTGGTCAGGCCCTTGGGCCCCTCGACGCTCTGCGGCTCGTACTTGATGGCGCCGCACTCGACGACGCCCGTCGCACACTGGTCCTGGCGGCTCGGCGGGTTGGTGATCCAGCCGTGGGCGCTCGCCTGCTGCGAGGGGAGGGCGAGGAGGAGCAGCGGGGCTACGCCGGCGCCGACGAAGGCCGCGCGGGCGGTTTTCCGGCCCTGGCCGGCCCGCTTGGTGCTGCGGTGCATACAACTCTCCTTGCGTGGGGGGTCATCGCATTGGTCTAGACTTTAAACGTTGGCCGTCCACCGTCAACCCCTGCAACGCGCACGCATCTCTCCGTACCTTCGGTGGAACGCACGGTTGATAACGGGGTGCATCACTACCTACGGTGACGGTGTGACGACATCGGCGCCCGGCTCCGGCGCCGTCCCGCCGGAGCACACACCACCTTTCGACCCCGCGGCGGCCCGTCGATTACGCCGCGCGTTAGGACTCGGCCACGACCACGTGGCGTACGGCATGCGCGCCGCGTACGGCTTGGCCGTACCCGCCGCCGCGGTCGCCGACTGGGAGAAGGGCCACGCCCGCCCCACCCGCAGCGAACTCGACGCCCTCGCCGGCGCGCTGTGGTGCACACCGGCCGACCTGATGGGCTCCGCCACGTCCCTGAACGCGCACCGCCGCGCCCACGGCCTGCCCCTGGACGACGTCGCCCGCCACATCGGCATGGACCCCGCGACGTACCTCAGCGCCGAGCGGACCGGCCGCTGGCCCGGCACCGAATCCCAGGCCACCCGGCTCGCCTATCTCCTGCGCCTCCCCCTCCCGGACCTCCTCGACCTCACCGGCCGCAGCGAACCCCTGGCCCGCCACCTCCGTGACGCCGCCACCACCCGCTGGCAGCCCCAGCTCCGCCCGGTAGCCCGCCTGACCCGCCTCCCCCGCCGCCCGCTGGAACGCGCGCTGAGCACCCTGAACGAGGAGTACCAGACCCGCAGCGCCGCCGCCCGCAACTGGGACGAGGACCCGGCCGCGGACACCACGGCGGGGGTGACGACGTACCTCCAGCAGATACTCCCCCGCTTCTGGGAACTCCTGCGCAACTGACCCGCCCCGCCGCCGGCCACGAGAAGGGACCGCCATCGCCAGAACGTCAGCACCTTCCCACGCCGGCCGACACCCTCGCCCCGCCCGGGCCCGGCAACCCGATGGGATGCGCGAGGTGATCACACCACCGGGGTCCCGACCGCGGCAGTAGCGCGGGCACTCCCCATGCACGTCAGAGGTCTCAACCGCGATCCTCACCGACAGCCCACGCCACCGCAGGTGACATGCAGAGGATGCGCTACTCCCAGATGGCAACGCTTGGAGATCTTCCCGGAAGATCCAGAGGAAGGCCGTGGGGAGTAACCTCACCCGTGACCAATCCCGAGAGATATTCCGTCATGGTTCCGTTAAACACGATCCAGTCGTCATTGCGTCCAGCAACGACGACCGTCCAGACATGCGGTCCTCTTGGATCCGTCCGCCAGTAGAACTTGTCCCCATCGATGCTTTCACCCCATGGGATTAGGCCAGACGGTTGTGGATACGGGACGTAACCATGGGACATCCCGGCCTCGCAAAGGGATTCCATCGAGTACAGTGCGCGACGTCTTCCTCTCACGAAACTTGCCTCCTCGCCTGGCTCTGGTGCGGCTATCCCCATGAAGCCGTCAATCTCCAGTGAGCCGTAAGCAGTGGAGAGCTCCATGTAATCCTTGGGGAACTTCGCTCCGAATGCTTCGGCAATCCATTTCCAATCAATTACGCGCGACTGTTGCGCCCGAATCTCGTTCAACGATGGTAGCGCACTTTCCAGCCCCTCCAGACTCACGAGGATCTCCAACGATTTACTGATGACATCGAGAAGGGTGGCGCGCTAGTCCCAGATGACAACACTGGGAGATCGCCCCGGGAAATCCAGCGGGAGACCAACGGGGGTGACCTCACCTGACACCAAGCCCGAGAGATATTCCGTAAGCGTTCCGTTGAAAACTACCCAGTCATCGTTACGCCCAGCGACGACGACCGTCCACGCGTTCGGCCCTTCTGGACTCGTCCTCCAGAAGAACTGGTCTCCGTCCGTGCTGCTGCCCCACGGAATGAGGCCAGTAGGTTGCGGATACGGGACGTAGCCATGGGACATCCCGGCTCCATGAAGGGATTCGAGGGAGTGGAGCGATCGACGTCTACCCTTCACAAAGCGCACCTCCCCCCCCGGATCGGGAGTGGCGATTCCCAAAAAATCGTCGATCACGATCCCACCATAAACGGCTGCAAGCCGCATATAATCATCGGGGAAATGCGTACCGAATCCTTCTGCAATCAATTCCCAATCGATTTCTTGAGGACGTGACGCTCGAAGCTCAACCAATGCCGGAAGCGCACTCTCCAACTCCTCCAGACTCATAGCCTCTCCACCTAATAGATACTGATAATGTTACGAGGGAGCCAGCCTAGCGTAGACGCCCTCACGCGGTAAACGAGTTACCTGCTTCCGCCTACTAACACGACGCCTGGTCACCCGGGCGGTTCTCCACGGACCGAGAGAACAGAGTCCCGTTCCGCGTCATCGCAGCCATAGCGATTGATGTTGAGAGGTTTTCCCTACCATCGCCATAAGCTAGTGTCTCGTGATCCGGTTCGTGTCAGTTCGAGTTGTTGTTGACAAGCTTCTTCACGCTGGTCGCGACGAGCCGGACCTTCGCGAGGATCTCGCCGGTCGTTGCGGTCCAGGTGAATGGTTTCGGGTTCTGGTTCCAGGAGTCGATGTAGTCGCGGATCTGTTTGACCAGGACGTTGACGCTGGAAAACGTGCCGCGACGGATCGACTGCCGGGTGATGACCCCGAACCAGATCTCGATCTGGTTCAGCCAGGAAGAGCCGACAGGGGTGA
>NZ_JCANSZ010000085.1:0-18797 GCF_059570535.1 Streptomyces sp. CNP082 | reverse complement strand
GGCCAACTCCGCGCTCTACCGCATCGTGCTCTGCCGCCTGCGCTGGGACCAGCGAACCAAGGAGTACACGCAGCGGCGCACCAAGGACGGCCTGTCCAAGAAGGAGATCATCCGCTGCCTCAAGCGGTACATCGCCCGCGAGATCTACCAAGTCCTGACCACCCCGGCCAACACCACCACCACCACTGCCGAACAGCTCACCACCGCCGCTTGACATCCATAAGAGCATCCCTCACCAACGCCACCCCGCCCCCGCCGCCCTCAGCCCCGGGGCCGGCCCAGCACCCGGTCCCGCAGCGCCGGGAACTCCTCCCGGGTCTTCGCCACCCGCGCCGGGTCCAGCTCCGCCCGCAGGACCTCCTCGTCCTCGCCCGCCTCCGCGAGGATCTCGCCCCACGGGTCCACGACCATGCTGTGCCCCGCCTGCACCACCCCGCCGTTGGTGCCCGCCGTGCCGCAGGCCAGGACGTACGCCTGGTTCTCCACCGCCCGCGCCTGCGCCAGCAGCCGCCAGTGCGCGCGGCGCTTCGCGGGCCAGCCGGCGGGGATCACGAAGGTCTGCGCGCCCTTGTCGGTCAGGGCCCGGAACAGCTCGGGGAAGCGCAGGTCGTAGCAGGTGGCGAGGCCGACGGTGGTGTCGCCGAGCGGCGCGGTGACGACCTCGTCGCCCGCGCCCATCAGGACGGCCTCGCCGCGGTCGAAGCCGAAGCGGTGGATCTTGCGGTACGTACGCGCCAGCCCGCCGTCCGGCGCGTAGAGCAGGCTGGTGTTGAAGAGCGTCCCCGCGGCGTCCCGCTCCACGACCGACCCCGCGTGCAGCCACACGCGCGCGTCCCGGGCCGCCGCCGCCATCGCCGCCGCCGTGGGCCCGTCGAGGGTCTCCGCCCCGGCCGCGAAGTCGTCGAAGGCGAACGCGCCCACGTGCCACAGCTCCGGCAGCACCACCAGCTCGGAGCCCGTCTCTGCGCGTACGAGCGCCGCCGCCCGGGCCCGCCGGCCTGCCACGGTCTCGTCCGGATCGACCCGGAACTGGATCAGAGAAGCGCGCACCTTACCATCACCTCGAAGCTCAAGTCGGCTGCCTCACCGCACAATCGTCGCCGAAAGCACTGCCGGTGCACCCGTGCGCAGCGTAACTTAGGGCCTGCCGTGCATCTCGCGAACGATCCCGTGAGGGGTAGTGTGACCGTCCAGTCCAGCCTCCAGCCGTCCATCGATGCCTGGGCCCACTCGGCCGAGGCAATATCCGAACTCGTGGCCCCGCTCTCCGAGGGGGAGTGGAGCGGTCGAAGCGGACTGCCGGGGTGGTCCGTACGGGACGTGGTCTCCCACATCATCGGCGCCGAGTCCGAGGCACTCGGCGACCCGCGGCCGATACACAACCTGCCGGCCGACCTCTTGCACGTCGCGGGCGAGAAGCAGCGCTACGTCGAGGTGCAGGTCGACACCCGCCGCCACCACACCGCGCCGGAGATGACCGCCGACCTGGAGTACACGCTGATCCGCCGCCGGCGCCAGCTCCGCGACGACAAGCGCGCGCCGGACGCCAAGGTGCGCGGGGCGTTCGGCAGTGAGATGACGCTCGCGGAGCTGACCCGCTACCGCGCCTTCGACATCTGGGTGCACGAGCAGGACATCCGCCGCGCGCTCGGCAAGCCGGGGAACCTCGACTCGCCCGGCGCCCTCGTCGCGCGCGACGAGCTGCTGGCGCGGCTGCCGAAGGCGGTGGCCGAGGACGCCGGGGCGCGGCCGGGCTCGATCGTCGTCGTGGACGTGACGGGCCCGGTGGAGTTCATGCGTACGGTACGGGTCGGGGAGGACGGCCGCGGGACCATCGACGGCAGCGTCTCGCTCGGGCCGACGGTGACGCTCACGACGGACTGGGAGACGTACCTGCGGCTGGCGACGGGCCGGCTGCGGGCGGCGGCGGTGGCGGACCGGGTCAAGGTGGAGGGCGACCCGGCGCTGGCGGAGGCGGTCCTGCGGCACTTCGCGGTGACGGACTGACGGCGCCCCAGGCGGCGGGCTGACGGCGCCCGGCCGCCGCCCTCACCCGTAAGGGCGCAGCCCTCATCCGACCGGCACCTCCCGGCGGGCGCCCGGCGCCGCCGCGCCCCAGGCTGATGGTGTGAGCATCAGCCAGGAACAGCTTCTCCGTTGCAGTGTCGCCGTCGACGTCGGGTCCTCCCGCACCCGCGTCTACCTCAGGGGCATCGGCCTCGTCGTGGACGAGCCGAGCGCCGTCGCCATCAACTCCCGCACCGGCGCCCTGGTGGCCGTCGGCGGGCAGGCCGAAGCGATGACCGGCCGTACCCCCGCGCACATCCGGGTCGCCCGGCCCGTGGGGCCGAACGGCATCACCGACATCGAGATGGCCCAGCGCATGCTGCGCCACCTCATCCACGCCAAGGTCCGCAGATCCTGGCGCTTCCACCCCGCGCTGCGGGCGGCGGCGTGCACCCCGCACGANGNCGAGCCGCTGACGCAGCGGGCGATGATCGACACGCTGGCGGGGCTGGGCGCGCGGCGGGTCATCCTCGTCGACACCCTCATCGCCACGGCGGTGGGCTGCGGGCTGCCGGTGCCGGCGGCGGAGGGCACGATGATCGTGGTGTGCGGTACGGCGATGACGCAGATCGCCGTGCTGTCGCTGGGGAACGTCGTCGCCGCGGAGAAGGTGCCGGTCGGCGGGCAGGCCGTGGACCGGGCGCTGGTGGAGCACCTGCGCATCAACCACGAGGTGATGCTGCGCAGCCACACCGTCGGCCAGGTGCACCGCGAGCTGGCGCTCGCCGGCGCGCAGGGCGCGGCGGAACTGGAGGTGCTGGGCCGCGACGTGGTCTCGGGCCGCCCGCGTACGGTGCGGGTCGACCCGGTGGCGGTGGGGCAGGCGGCGGGGGTGCCGATGCTGTCGGTGCTGGACGGGATCCGCTCGGTGCTGCGGCGCTGCCCGCCGGACCTGGTGGCGGACATCGGGGACCGCGGGATCGTGCTGGCGGGCGAGAGCGCGACGATGCCGGGTCTGGAGACGATGCTGCGTACGTCGGTGGGGCTGCCCGTGCACATCGCCGCGCGCCCGGACGTGGCCGCGGTGGTGGGCCTCGGCTCGATGATCGAGAACGGCGCTCCCCCGGAGTCCATCCCCGACGCGACGTCGGGTCCGGCGGGCTTCCACGAGCAGCCGCCGGGGCAGGCGGCAGAGGTGCCCACCGAGATCGCCGCCGACTAGCCGCAGACCAGCCGCCGACCAGCCGCAGACCAGCCGCCGACCAGCCGCAGACCAGCCGCCGACCAGCCGCCGACCAGCCGCCGACCAGCCATCACGGCCGTACGTGGAAGCTCCTCACGCGGGTACGTGGACGGCCGAGACGCGGCTCGCCACCAGGCGTTCGCGTTCGCGGCGGTGGGCCCGTCCGCGCAGCCGCAGGATCTGCGCCGTACCCAGGGCCTGCAGCACGAAGACGCTCGCGAACGCGATGCCGTAGCTGCCGTCCGTCACGTCCAGCAGCAGGCCCACCGCGAGCAGCGTCGTGACCGACGCCGAGAACCCGCCGATGTTGACGATGCCGGAGGCCGTGCCCAGCCGCTCCGGCGGGTTCGCCGGCCGGGCGAAGTCGAAGCCGATCATCGACGCCGGGCCGCACGCCCCCAGCACGCAGCACAGCACCACCAGCAGCCAGCCCGGCGCGTGCTCCCCCGGCCAGCTCAGCACCGTGCCCCACACCACCGCCGTCGCCGCCACCGTGCCCAGCGCCAGCGGCAGCCGCGCCGCGTGGTGCCGGGCGACGAGCTGGCCGTAGACCAGGCCGACCGCCATGTTGGACAGCACCAGCAGCGTCAGCAGTTCGCCGGCCTCCGCGCGGCTCGTGCCCTGGGCCTCGACGAGGAACGGCAGCCCCCACAGCAGCAGGAAGACCATCGCCGGGAACTGGGTGGTGAAGTGCACCCAGAAGCCCAGCCGGGTGCCCGGCTCGCGCCAGGCGCCGGTTATCTGCCGGCGTACGCCCCCGCCGTGCTGGTCCTCGGGGGGCGGCGGGACGTAGTCCCGGGGCTGGTCGCGCAGGAAGAGCAGGACGAGGACGAGCATGACCGCGCCGGCCGCCGCGCTGCCCGCGAACGTCGGGGTCCAGCCGAACTCCTGGAGCGCGCGGGAGAGCACGAGCGTCGAGACCAGGTTGCCCGCCATGCCGACGAGCCCCGCGAGCTGCGCTATCAGCGGCCCGCGGCGGGCGGGGAACCAGCGGGCGCCCAGCCGCAGGATGCTGATGAACGTCATCGCGTCGCCGCAGCCGAGCAGCGCGCGGGAGGCGAGCGCGGCGCCGTACGTGCCGGAGAGCGCGAAGCCGAACTGCCCCGCCGTGTACAGCACGATGCCCATCGCCAGCACCTTGCGCGTGCCGAGCCGGTCGACGAGCAGGCCGACGGGGATCTGCATCCCGGCGTAGACCAGGAGCTGGAGCACGGAGAAGGCCGACAGGGCGGAGGCGCCGACGTCGAAGCGCTCGGCGGCGTCGATGCCGGCGACGCCCAGGCTCGTACGGTACGTGACGGCGACGAAGTAGACGGCGACGCCGAGGCTCCAGACGGCGGCGGCCTGCACGCCGCCGGGCGGGTCGCCGGGCAGGCCGCGGGCGCGGGCGGCGCCCCCGGGGCGCACGGCGGTCATCGCAGGTCCCCGCGGAGCAGATCCCGTACGGAGGCGACGTGGCCGTGCACCGCGGCGGCGGCCGTGTCCGCGCTGCCGGTGCGCAGCGCCGACAGGATCTCGGCGTGCTCGGCGAGGGAGCGGCGCATGCGGTCGGGCTGGGCGTTCATGAGGGCGACGCCCATGCGCAGTTGGCGGTCGCGGAGCTGGTCGTAGAGGCGGACGAGGATGTCGTTGCCGGCGTTGCGGACGATGGTGGCGTGGAAGCAGCGGTCGGTGGTGGCGGCGGCGGCGCGGTCGTCGGCCTCGACGTGCCGGCGCTGCTCCTCCAGCAGCTCTTCGAGCCGGGTGAGCAGTGCGGCGGGCGCGGGTACGGACCGGCGGGCGGCGTGCTCCTCGACGAGCATCCGGGTCTCGACGACGTCGGCGATCTCCTGCGCGGAGACGGGCAGGACGAACGCGCCCTTCTTCGGGTACAGCTTCAGCAGCCCCTCCGCCTGGAGCCGCAGCAGCGCCTCGCGTACGGGCGTACGGGAGACGCCGGCGGCCTCGGCCAGCTCGCCCTCGGTGAGCATCGTGCCGCCCTCGTAACGCCGGTCCAGCACGCCCTGCTTGACGTGCGCGTACACGCGGTCGGCGGCGGGCACGGGCTTGGCCGGGGCGGCGGGGCTCAGAGGCATGCGCACAGCATAGATACAACACGTATGCGTACGCCGCGGCCGTCCGCGATACGGACACGGCTCGGGGACAGCGGGCCGGGGGACACGTACGTGCGACGCCCCCGGCACCCGCCGCCGGGGCCGGGGGCGCGGTCGGCGAGGGCCTGGCGGATGTGCTGCGCCGCCGTCTCTGCGTAGCGGGGCTCTCCCCGCGAGGAGTCCCTCCGGCTGGTGGAGAGGGACCGCGGCGGCAGCCCGCGCATCGTCCGGTGCCCCGCCTGTCACCCGCCGGCCGCCGCGGAGCCCGCGTTCTGAACCACGCCGGACGCGCGGCATGTTCACGGCGCGCGCCGTGGTCGGGCGGAACAGCGAACGGCCCCCGCGGGGGCCGTTCGGATGGTACCCCCGGGGCGACCCGGGGGTACGGTTCTGGTGTCACCTCAGAACGGGAGTAAGTATGCCCGAGCACTCCGAAGACCACATCGGTACCCGGCTGCGCGCGGTGCGGAAGCGACGAGGGCTTAGCCAGCGGGAGTTGTCCGCTGCCGCCGGCCCGTCCCTCTCCCTCATCCGAAAGCTGGAGCAGGGCGAACTCAACGACACCCGGCTGGAGACCGTCCGGAAATTCGCAGTCGCCTTGCGAGTTCCCACCAGCGATCTCATCTCCGGACATGCCGAGGAAGCCGCCGACTCACCCACGGTCGAACGGTGGGCACCCGTGCGCAGGATGCTCAACTCACCGCCACCGGACGACATCGGAGAACCGCCCACCGCTGAAGGCGCGCGGTCCGCGCTACGGGACCTGCTGAAGCTCCGCGCCCAGCACCGTTTTGCTGAGATTGCGGACCTGCTGCCGGCGCTGCTCCGGGATGCCGAGGTTCTCGCTGCTCACACTCGGGAGGGCCGTCACCTGCGGTTTCGGGTGATGCTCCTGACGGGGTGGCTGCTCACCCAGACCCGTCAGTTCGACGCCGCCGAAGAGCTGATGAGCGCACACCTGCAAGACGCGGCGGACCATGTCCAGGGCATTGCGATGGTCAACTCCCTGTGCTGGCTGCTGCTACGGCAGGGCCGTCTCGGAGAGGCGCGGGACTACGCGGTTCGGTGGGCCGATGATGCCGAGCCGGCCCGCCTGTCCCGGGCAACGGCAGACGAGCTGGCCGCGTGGGGCTGGATGCTGCTCCGCGTATCCAACTCCTCGGTGCGGGACGCTCGCGACGGTGCGGCAGCCGATGCCCTGCGGATGGCGCAGGCAGCCGCGGCCATGGTCGGCCATGAGCAGCAGTCCGGTGCCGACCCGATTCGTATGTTCGGTCCGACGACGGTCGCGCTCAAGGAGTGCGAGAACGCCATGATCCTGGATCAGCCTGACCGCGTGCTGGCCCTCGCGGAACCGCTGGCGGCGGGAGGGGCGCGCACGACGCTGGCGAACTGGAGTCGGCACCGTCTGGACGTGGCGAACGCGCAAGTACGGCTGCGACGCCATGCGGACGCCATGACGACGCTGCAACAGGTGCGCTCTGCGGCGCCGCAGTGGCTCCCGCACCAACGGTACGCGCGCGACATCATGGGCCGGGTGGTCGAGCGCAGGCGGACCCTCACACCGGAGATGCGTGACATGGCGGACACTGTCCGGCTACCCCTGTGACCTGCAAGTCGTAACGCTTATTGGCACTTTCAGCCGGTGCCCTGCAAAGTGCCATGGTGACAACACTCACGCCGGGGCTACGTTCGGTGACGACCTGATCACCGACGACAGGCAGCGTCATGGACATCCCCTACGCCAGCACCCCCGACCGACCTGAGTTGAAACCGGCGCCCTCCAGCCCGCGCATGACGCTGCGGGTGTCCCGCGACAGCGGGCGTACCTGGGGGCGTGAGAGGCGCTTCTACGACAGCGACTTCGAGGTTCTCCAGCCCGGCGGCGTCTACCCGCCCTGCCGGTGCCCGCTCTGCCGTGGGAAGGCGTGACCGTGAGCGCCGCCGAGCGGCCCGCACCGCCGCCCCGGCTGCCCCCGGTCGACCAGCGCACCCGCCGCCCTGAGCCGTTCAACGCTCGCCCGGCGCTGGCCAGCCTCGGCGAAGCCCCCGACTGGCGCGGCCGCCCACCCACCTGCCACCCGGAAGAGCCCTGATGCGCTACTGCACCCACTGCGAGAAGCCCGAAACCGACGAGCGTCCCGTGGAATCGGTCGGTGAGCCGGGTGAATCCGGTGGCGGCTCGATGGTGTACGCACACCCGGACTGCTCACCGAAACCCCGCCGTACAACACCGACACCCGCCGTACCGCCCAGCCGCAGGAGGCGGCACGCATGACCGACACAGCACCCACCACCGTACTCACGCCGTGTGCCCAGATAAAGGGGCGTGCGACGGCGACGACCTGCGGCAGGGAACCCGGCAGCGCCCCCTTAAGTGGTCACTGTCCCCGGGGGCCGCTGCCTCAAGCAACGCGCCCCCGGCCCCGGCGACGAGCGCCGGGGGCGGGGGCGGCGTGCGTACGGGCGTCAGCCCCAGGTGAGCAGGCGCTTCGGGCGCTCCAGGACCGCCGCGATGTCCGCGAGCACCTTCGAGCCCAACTCCCCGTCGACCAGCCGGTGGTCGAAGGAGAGCGCGAGCGTCGTCACGTGCCGCGGCTTGACCTTGCCCTTGTGCACCCACGGCTGGAGCTTGATCGCGCCGAAGGCGAGGATCGCCGGCTCGCCGGGGTTGAGGATGGGCGTACCGGTGTCGACGCCGAAGACGCCGACGTTGGTGATGGTCACCGTGCCGCCCTGCATCGCCTCCGGCGTCGTCTTGCCTGCGCGGGCGGTGGCCACGAGCCCGGCCAGCTCCGTGGCCAGCTCCGGGAGCGACCTGGCGTGCGCGTCCTTGATGTTCGGCACGATCAGGCCGCGCGGGGTGGCGGCGGCGATGCCCAGGTTCACGTAGTGCCTGCGGACGATCTCCTGACGGTCCTCGTCCCAGGCGGAGTTGACCTCGGGATTGCGCCGGATCGCCAGCAGCAGGGCCTTGGCGACGAGCAGCAGCGGGTTGATCCGCAGCCCGGCGAGATCGGGGTCCTCCTTCAGCTCCCGGACGAGCTTCATCGTGCGGGTGACGTCGACGGTGACGAACTCCGTGACGTGCGGCGCGGTGAAGGCGCTGGTGACCATCGCCTGGGCGGTGGCCTTGCGGACGCCCTTGATGGGGATACGGGTCTCGCGGGCGGAGGCGGGGCCGCCTGCGAGACCGCCTGCGGCGGGCGCGGGGGCGCCTGCGGCGGGCGCGGGCTCTGCGGGTTGCGCGGGCGCCGCCGGCTCGGCCTGCGCCGGGGCCGCGGCGGCGTGGACGTCGTCGCGGGTGATGACGCCGCCGGCGCCGGTGGGCACGACGGCGGCAAGGTCGACGCCGAGGTCCTTGGCGAGCTTGCGCACGGGCGGCTTGGCGAGCACGCGACCGCCGCCTGCGGCGGGCGCGGTGCCGCCTGCGGCGGGCGCGGCGGGTGCGGTGCCGCCTGCGGCGGGCGCGGCGGGGCCGCCGGGCGCCTGCGGCGCCGGCGGGGCCTGGGTTGCCGCGGCGGCGCCGTGGCCCGCCGGGGCGCCGGGTGCCTGTGGAGCCCCGGGTGCCGCGGCAGCGCCGGTGTCCGCCCGCGGCGCCGGGGCCGTACCGGGTGCCGGCGCCCTGCCGTTCAGTTCGCCCTGGATCGCCGCGGCTGCCGCCGCTGTCTCAGCGCCGGGCTGCGGCTTGCGCGGCCGGCGCTTCGTCGAGCTCTGCGCCACGCCGTAGCCGACGAGCACCGGCTCCCGCTTGGTGCCGCCCGTCCCGGTCTCCGGTCCGGTGGCCTCGCCGCTGCCGGGGGCGGCGGTGCCGCCGGCCCCGGGGCCGTACGAGGTCCCGGCCGCGCCCTCCGTTCCGGCCGCAGGCCCGCCGGCCGGGGCCGTCGGGGCCCCTGCCGGCCCCGCCTCGCCGCCGGGCGCGGCGGCACCCGCGGCCT
Organism: Streptomyces sp. CNP082; assembly: GCF_059570535.1. NCBI lineage: Bacteria > Bacillati > Actinomycetota > Actinomycetes > Kitasatosporales > Streptomycetaceae > Streptomyces > Streptomyces sp. CNP082. The sequence continues at coordinate 9,516 of NZ_JCANSZ010000085.1, read as the reverse complement.
CCGTTCCGGCCTCGCCGTCCGCGGGGGCACCCGCGGGTCCGGCACCGGCCGGGGCCTCGGTCCCACCGGGTCCGGGGGCGGCCCCGGGCTCCGTGTCGACCGTGATGATCGGCGTTCCCACGTCGACCGTGTCGCCCTCCGCGAAGCGGATCTCCTGCACCACCCCGTCGTACGGGATGGGCAGTTCGACCGCCGCCTTCGCCGTCTCCACCTCGCACACCACCATGCCGTCGTGCACGGAGTCGCCAGGCTGGACGTACCACTTGAGGATCTCCGCCTCCGTCAGGCCCTCACCCACATCGGGCAGCCTGAACTCGCGGAGGCGCGTGGTGTTGCTCATGGTCACGGACACGCTCCCTCTTCAGTACGCAAGCGCGCGGTCGACGGCATCGAGCACCCGGTCCAGGTTGGGGAGGTACTCCTCCTCCAGCCTCGCCGGCGGGTACGGCGCGTGGAAGCCGCCGACGCGCAGCACCGGGGCCTCCAGATGGTAGAAGCACCGCTCCGTGATGCGCGCGGCGATCTCCGCGCCGGAGCCGTAGAACACCGGGGCCTCGTGCACGACGACCAGCCTGCCGGTCTTCTCCACCGAGCGCTGCACGGTGTCGAAGTCGATCGGCGACATCGAGCGCAGGTCCACGACCTCCAGCGACGTGCCCTCCTCCGCCGCCGCCGCGGCGACCTCCAGGCACGTCTTCACCATCGGCCCGTACGCCGCGAGCGTGAGGTCCGTGCCCTCCCGGGCAATCCGCGCCTCGTGCAGCGGGCCGGGGATCGTGGAGGTGTTGACCTCGCCCTTGTCCCAGTAGCGCCGCTTGGGCTCGAAGAAGATCACCGGGTCGTCGCTGTGGATGGCCTGCTGAAGCATCCAGTACGCGTCCGCGGGCGTCGAGGGTGAGACGCACTTGAGCCCCGCCACGTGCGCGAACAGCGCCTCCGGCGACTCGCTGTGGTGCTCGACCGCGCCGATGCCGCCGCCGTACGGGATCCGGATGACGACCGGCAGCTTGACCTTGCCCAGGGCCCGCGCGTGCATCTTCGCGAGCTGCGTGACGATCTGGTCGTACGCGGGGAAGACGAACCCGTCGAACTGGATCTCCACCACCGGCCGGTAGCCCCGCAGCGCCAGCCCGATCGCGGTGCCGACGATGCCGGACTCGGCCAGCGGCGTGTCGATGACCCGGTCCTCGCCGAAGTCCTTCTGCAGCCCGTCGGTGACGCGGAAGACGCCGCCGAGCTTGCCGACGTCCTCGCCCATCACGAGGACCTTGGCGTCGTCCTCCATGGCCGTGCGCAGCGATGCGTTGATCGCCTTGGCCAGTGCCATCTTCTCGACCGCCATGGTCAGTGTCCCTTCCCGGCGGCGGCGCCCGCCTCGTCGGCGAAGTCAGCGGAGTCCGCGAAGGACGCCTGGTACGCCGCGTACTGCGTGCGTTCCTCGTCCACGACGGCGTGCCCGTCGGCGTAGATGTTCTCGAACATGGCCATCGGGTCCGGGTCCGGCATGGTCCTGATGGCCTCGCGCACCCGCCTGGCCAGCGCGTCGCTCTCCTCGTCAAGCTCGGCGAAGAACGCCTCGTCGGCAAGGTTCTCCCGCTCCAGCAGGGCGCGCAGCCGCATGATCGGGTCCTTGGTCTCCCAGACGGCGCGCTCGTCGTCGCTGCGGTAGCGGGTGGGGTCGTCGGAGGTGGTGTGGGCGCCCATGCGGTACGTGTACGCCTCGACCAGCATCGGGCCCTGGCCGGAGCGGGCGTGCTCCAGCGCCTTGCGGGTGACGGCGAGCACGGCGAGCACGTCGTTGCCGTCGACCCGGACGCCGGGGAAGCCGTAGCCCGCGGCGCGCTGGTAGAGCGGGACGCGGCTCTGGCGCTCGGTGGGCTCGGAGATGGCCCACTGGTTGTTCTGGCAGAAGAAGACGACCGGGGCGTTGTAGACGGCGGCGAAGGTGAACGCCTCGGCGACATCGCCCTGGCTGGAGGCGCCGTCGCCGAAGTACGCCACGACGGCGGAGTCGGCGCCGTCCTTGGCGACGCCCATGGCGTAGCCGGTGGCGTGCAGCGTCTGGGAGCCGATGACGATCGTGTAGAGCTGGAAGTTGTTGCTGTTCGGGTCCCAGCCGCCGTTGTTCACGCCGCGGAACATGCCGAGCAGCAGCGTCGGGTCCACGCCGCGGCACCAGGCGACGCCGTGCTCGCGGTACGTCGGGAAGACGTAGTCGTCCTCGCGCGTGGCCCGGCCGGAGCCGACCTGGGCGGCCTCCTGGCCGAGCAGTGACGCCCACAGGCCCAGCTCGCCCTGGCGCTGCAGAGTGACGCCCTCGGCGTCGAAGCGGCGGGTGAGGACCATGTCGCGGTAGAGGCCGCGCAGCTCCTCGGGGCTCGGGTCGACGGCGTACTCGGGGTGCTCGACGCGCTCGCCCTCGGGGGTGAGGAGCTGGACCAGCTCGGGGGCGCCGGCGGCGGGACCGTGCGCCAGGGACCCGGCGACCGGCTCGGCCGCCCTGGCCCCCTTGGCGGTCCTGGCGGTCCTGGCGGTCTTGGCCGCCTTCGCAGGTGCCGCCGCAGGTGCCGCCTTCGCAGGTGCCGTCCTGGCGGTCTTGGCCGCCTTCGCGGATGCCGTCCTGGCGGTGCTCTTCGCGGGCGCCGTCTTCTTCGCCGCGGCCTTCCCGGCGGCGGTCTTCTTCGCGGTCGCCTTCCCGGCCGGCACCTTCTGGGCCGTCGCCTTCCCGGCCGCTGCCTTCTTCGCGGACGCCGCGGGGGTCCCGGGCGCCGTCGTCGCGGCCTCGCTCCCGCCGTCGCTCCCGCTGGTGCGCTTGCTGCTGCGGCGCGGGTCGCGCGCGGCAGTGCTCTCGGTCACGGTCTCTCCTGACGTCTCTCCGGCCCCCGGGATCGCCGGTGGCCTTCGGTCCCCCGCGGCAGCGGAGGGCGGCTCACCCGATTCCCCTGGCGTGCACGGGGTGGGTGCACCGCTGGGGTCGGGGGTGACAGGCGCCCGGCATCCTTCCCACTGGCAGGCACGTTACACAGTGGCCCGCTGCTTCGCGAAGCGGCCCTGACCTGCGGTTTTGCTTTGATTTCCTAGTAACGCAGGGCCGGCTCGCCTCATCGGCATCAGGTCCACTGGTCACAGCCTCGCAGGCTGCCGGGACACTGGCACGTTATCCCGGCTGCCTTGAGCGCGGGAAGACCCGGTGTGTGAGACTGAAAGAGTGGGCATAGACGGACGAATCACCGTATTCCTTCTTGATGACCACGAAGTGGTCCGTCGAGGGGTACACGAGATGCTTCAGGCCGAGCCGGACATCGAGGTGGTCGGCGAGGCCGGCACCGCCGCAGACGCGCTCGTGCGCATTCCGGCGGTACGTCCCGACGTGGCCGTGCTCGACGTCCGGCTGCCGGACGGCAGCGGCGTCGAAGTCTGCCGGGAGATCCGCTCCCGGGACGAGAGCATCAAGTGCCTCATGCTCACCTCGTTCGCCGACGACGAGGCGCTCTTCGACGCGATCATGGCGGGCGCGTCCGGGTTCGTACTGAAGGCCATCCGCGGCAACGAGCTGCTCACCGCCGTACGGGACGTGGCCGCCGGCAAGTCGCTGCTCGACCCGGCGGCGACGGCGCGGGTGCTGGAGCGGCTGCGCGAGGGCGGACGCGGGCGGGAGGACGAGCGGCTGGCCGGGCTGACGGACCAGGAGCGCCGGATCCTGGACCTGATCGGCGAGGGGCTGACGAACCGGGCCATCGGCGAGCGGCTGCACCTGGCGGAGAAGACGATCAAGAACTACGTATCCAGCCTGCTGTCGAAGCTGAACATGGAGCGCAGGTCGCAGGCGGCGGCGTACGTCGCACGCCGGCAGGCGGAACAGGGCGGCACCGACCGGGAGGGGTAGCGCGGCGGCCCCTCCCGGCGCCGGTGTCAGCCGTCCGTGCCGGCGCCGCCGTTCAGCGTGCCCTCGATGGTCTCGCCGGTCGTCTCACCGGTGGTCTCGCCGGTTGTCTCACCGGTGGTCTCACCCGTCGTCTCGCCGGTCGTCTCCCCGGTCGTCTCGCCCGTCGTGCCGCCCTGCGTGCTGCCCTCGGTCGTGCTGCCGCTGCCCTCGCTCGTGGTGCCGCCGACGTCCTCGCTCGGCTCGCTGGGCGAGCCGGTCGGGGAACCGGTGTCGGTCGGACTGTCCGTCGGCGAGGTGCTCGGCGGCGGCTCGTCGCTCTCCTCCCACGTGGGCTCCTCCTCGTGGTAGGTCGGCTCCTCCTCCGTGGGCGACGGCGACTCCTCCTTCTCCGTCTCCTTGTCCTTCGTCGGAGACGGCTCCGTCGGCGTCGGCGTCGACGGCGACTGCTTCGGCGTCTCCTCGTCGCCGCCGCTCAGCGCGAAAGCCACGCCCAGCAGTATGGCGACCACCGCCAGCGCCGCGATCGCCCACATCTTCCCGCGCCCGCGGCCCGCCCGGGGCGGGCCCGGCTCGAAGCCGCCGTCGTCCGGGCTGCTGGGCCGCAGCAACTGCTGCGGGGTGTCGCCGCCCGCGGTGGCCAGCGCCGTGGTGGCCGCGGTGGCGCCGACGGCCGGGGTGCCCATCGGCGGCGTGCCGCCGACGGCCACGGCGCCGGTGTCCCACGCGCCGGTGTGCGGGCCGACGTCGCGCAGCATGCGCAGCGCGTACTGCACGAGGCCGAGCATCTCGTCGGCGGTCTGGAAGCGGTCCTCGGGCTCCTTGGCCAGCGCACGCATCACCATGCCGTCCAGCTCCGGCGGCGCGTCCTCGCTGATCTGGGACGGCGGCACGGCGTGGTCCTGGGCGTGCTGGTAGACCACGGACAGCGGGGTCTCGCCGACGAACGGCGGCCGGCCGGTCAGCAGCTCGTACAGCAGACAGCCGACGGCGTAGAGGTCGGAGCGGGTGTCGACGGCCCGGCCGAGCGCCTGCTCGGGGGAGAGGTACTGCGGGGTGCCCATGACCATGCCGGTCTGGGTCATCGTGGAGGCCGCGCCGTGCAGCGCGCGGGCGATGCCGAAGTCCATGACCTTGACCGCGCCCGTGGTGGTGATGATGACGTTCGCGGGCTTGATGTCGCGGTGGACGATGCTGTGCTGGTGGCTGTAAGCCAGCGCCTCCAGCACCCCCGAGACGATCAGCAGCGCCTGGTCCGGCGGCGGGATCTCGGCGCCGGTCAGCAGCTCCTTGATCGTCCGGCCCTCGACCAGCTCCATGACGATGTACGGCACGGTGCTGCCGGCGACCTGGTCCTCGCCCGAGTCGTACACGGCGACGACCGCGTGGTGGTTCAGCCCCGCGACCGACTGCGCCTCGCGCGTGAAGCGGGCCTTGGAGACCGGATCCTCGGCGAGGTCGCTGCGCAGCAGCTTGACCGCCACCTCGCGGCCGAGGCGCACGTCCTCCGCGGCGAAGACCTCGGCCATGCCGCCGCGGCCGAGGCGGCGGGTCAGCCGGTAGCGCCCGTCCCCGACGAGCCCGCCGACGCCCCAGTTCTCCGGTGAGTCAGCCATACCGCCGCGTCCCGGCCCGTTCGCCGACGGCTCCTCGGGGGGCTCCGTCTGTGACATCAGTTCCTCGCGGTGGTTCGGTCTCGTCGTTCTCGTCGTGGTTCTCGTCGTTGTTCCGTCGTTTCTCCGGTACGAGGCACGCTACCTCCTGCCGCCGACACCGGGTCCCGCTGGACGAAACATGCAACCGGGTCCGGGGGTCCGTACGCAAATCCCGGACAGGCCCGGTGGTGGGGAGGGGTGGGTGGCGCGGCAGGGGTGGCGCCGGGAGCGGGCGGTGGGTAAAGAGGGTGCAAAGGGAGCAGCACAAGGGGGCAGGTGGTCACGGAACGGGCAAGCCGCTTGACCTCTCCTGTGCCTGAGGCAGACTTTCAGCATCGAGCAGGCACCCGGGGGAGAATCAGCATGACCGAGTACGGCGGCCAGGACGACTACGCCGGTCGATCGGTGGGGGGCGGTCGCTACCAGCTCCTCAACCTGCTGGGCACGGGCGGCATGGCCTCCGTCCACCTCGCCCACGACACCGTGCTCGACCGCCAGGTCGCGGTGAAGACGCTCCACACCGAGCTGGGCCGCGAGGACTCCTTCCGCGAACGCTTCCGCCGCGAGGCCCAGGCCGTCGCCCGGCTGTCGCACGCGAACGTCGTCTCCGTCTTCGACACCGGCGAGGACCGCTTCGCCGGCGGGGACGGCGGCGGGCCCGTGCCGTACATCGTCATGGAGTACGTCGAGGGCCGCCCGCTGCGCTCGGTGCTCGACGAGGACGTGACCCGGTTCGGCGCGATGCCCACGGAGAAGGCGCTGCGGATCGTCTCGGACGTGCTGGCCGCGCTCGACGCCAGCCACGAGATGGGCCTCGTCCACCGCGACATCAAGCCGGGGAACGTCATGATGACGCGCCGCGAGCAGGTCAAGGTGATGGACTTCGGCATCGCCCGCGCCGTGCAGTCCGGCGTCACGTCGATGACGCAGACGGGCATGGTCGTCGGCACCCCGCAGTACCTCTCCCCCGAACAGGCCCTGGGCCGCGGCGTGGACGCCCGCTCCGACCTGTATTCGGTGGGCGTGATGCTCTTCGAGTTGCTGACCGGCCGGCTGCCGTTCGACGCGGACTCGCCGCTGGCCATCGCGTACGCGCACGTGCAGGAGCCGCCGCCGGCGCCGTCGTCGGTCAACAGGACGGTGCCGCCGGTGGTCGACGCGCTGGTGGCGCGGGCGCTGGCGAAGAACCCCGACGACCGGTTCCGCAGCGCGGAGGAGATGCGCGAGGAGGTGCGCCGGGCGGGCGGCATGACGCCGCCGGGCGCGATGCCGTCCGTCATCCCCGGCGAGCACGCGCGCGACTCGGGCGCGGGCGTCGGCTCGGCGGTGTTCCCGCCGGTCAACCCGTACCAGTCGCCGCCGCCTGCCGGCGCCCCCACCCCGTACCAGCCGGTGCAGCAGCAGGGGTTCGGCCCGGCGCAGCCCCAGCACGGGCAGCCGCACGGCGGGTACGCCACCCCCCAGCCGTACTCGCTCAGCCCGCAGGGCGGGCCGGGCGGCGGCCCCGGGGGCGGGTCCGGCGGCAAGGGGAACCGGAACGTCGCGGTCATCGGGCTGACCGTCGTCATCGCCATCACGGTGATCGCGGCGACCGCCATCGTCCTCGCGCTCAACAGCGGCGACGAGGGCGACCCGGAGGCCAAGCAGACCACCCAGAGCCAGCAGCCGGACCCCAGCACCGACCCGTCTGCCGACCCCGGCGACGACAGCGGCGGCACCGATGGCGGCACCGACGGCGGTGCGAGCGCGGCCGGGATGATCCCGCCGGACCGGTCCCGCACGATCGACAAGACCCGCTGCACCGAGCCGCTGACCGACCCCAAGAACGAGAAGCTGGTCAGGGTGCCGGACTTCACCTTCAAGGACTACCAGTCGGTGCGCGAGTGCCTGCGCGCGGCGCACTGGTCGTACGAGGTGGACGAGGAGCCCGACAACCTGTGGGGCAAGGACATCGTGCTGGAGCACAACTTCGACGAATACGACGAGTACTTCGACCCGTCGAAGGACAAGCTGGAGCTGGTCATCGCCACGGGATACCCGGAGTAGGGGCCCTACGTTCCCGTACGGCTGAGGGCCGGGTCCGCCGTCTGGGACGAACCCGGCCCGTGCTGTGGGGACTGCCGAACGGTCAGAGGTACGGGCCGCCGCTGCGCCCGTGCTCCGGGCCCGCCTCGCCCCCGTCGTCGCCGCCGAGGCTGCCGGGCGGCAGGGCCCTGCGCATCTGCTCGAGCTGCGCCCGCGCGGCCATCTGCTGGGCGAACAGCGTCGTCTGGATGCCGTGGAAGAGTCCTTCGAGCCAGCCGACCAACTGCGCCTGCGCGATGCGCAGCTCCGCCTCCGTCGGCACGGTCTCGTCGGTGAACGGCAGCGTCAGCCGCTCCAGCTCGTCGATCAGATCGGGGGCGAGGCCGTCCTCCAGCTCCTTCACCGAGCTGGCGTGGATCTCCTTGAGCCGGGCGCGACTCGCCTCGTCGAGGGGCGCGGCCCGTACCTCCTCCAGCAACTGCTTGATCATGCTGCCGATGCGCATGACCTTCGCCGGCTGCTCGACTTTGTCCGTCAGCGGGATCTCGCGGCCCTCCTCGTCCGCGCCGCCCTCGCCCGACGCGACGGTCCCGCGTGCCATGCCGTCAGGCCCGACCACCACCACCTGGGGGGTCTCTGGCGGGCGCTCGTTGCTCGGAGTATTCATGCGTCCATTGTCGCGCACGGGTCCGGGGGCGCGGTTGCCGGGATCTTGTGTCGGGGGGTGGCCGGCGGGTGCGGCGGGGGCGGGGTGGTCAGGGGGCGGCGGGGACGCCGGGCGGGGTGTCGGCGGGGGTGCTGATCGGGGTGTCGGTGGGGGTGTCGGTGGGGGTGTCGGTGGGGGTGTCGGTGGGGCTGCTGGTCGGGCTGTCGTTCGGGGTGTCGTTCGGGGTGTCGTTCGGGGTGCGGAGGTCCAGCATGTGGAAGACCTTGTCGTACCGGCGTTCCCCGACGGCCACGAAACCGGGGAGCCGGCCGTACTCCGTGAAGCCCAGCGAGCGGTAGAGGCGCAGGGCGGAGTCGTTGTCGCCGCGGGCGTCGAGGGTCAGGACCTCGACGCCGGCGGCCCGCGCGTCGGCGACCAGCGCGGCGGCCAGCGCCCGGCCGATCCCGCGGCCGTGCGCGGCGGCGGCCACCGCGAGCTTCTCCAGATCGGCGTGGGGGCGGTGGGTCGGGCGGGTGTAGCGGAGCCAGTAGCCCAGGCCGAGGAGCCGGTCGCCGTGGTACGCGGCACGCAGCGCGGCGTCGCCGGCGCGGGCGGCGGCCAGCACGTCGTCGAGGAGCGCGGCCACCTCGGCGGCGGACGGCGGGTCGATCCAGCCGAGCGCGGCGCCGTCGCGGACGAGGGCGGCGAGGATGCCGTGGGCGGCGACGGGGAAGCGGGCGGCCAGGTGGGGGTCGGCGGCGAGCGCGGCGGCGTCGAGGAGGACGGGGGCGGGTGTCTCCGGGGCCATCCGGGCAGCGTAACCGCCCGGTTCGGGCGCGCGCCTCGTCAGCGGCGGGCGTGGTCAGCGGCGGGCATCCTCAGCGGCGGGCATCGTCAGCGGCAGTCGTCCTCAACGGCAGGCGTCCTCAACGGCAGGCATCGTCAACGGCGGGCGTCCTCAACGGCAGTCGTCCTCAGCGGCGGGCATCGTCAGCGGCAGGCGTCGTCAGCGGCAGGCGTCGTCAGCGGCGGCGGAGGCGGAGGGCGAAGTACGCCAGGCCCAGGCCGGTGAGGGTCATGCCGGTGCCGAGGGGAAGCACGCGGTCCGCCGTGCCGGAGGTGCTCCTCGGGGCGGGGTCGCCGGCCTCGGCGTGGGCGTCGGGGACGAAGGTGAGGCTCTGCGCGGGGTCGGGGGTGTGGCCGGTGCCGGGGACGGGGGCGTTGCTGCTGCGGTACGGGTGGGGGGCGGCGCCGGTGCCGTGGTGGGGGCCGTGGTCGGCGTCGCGGTGGGCGTCGCGGTCGCGGGG
>NZ_JCANSZ010000084.1:0-19497 GCF_059570535.1 Streptomyces sp. CNP082 | reverse complement strand
CTATCCTTCATGCGGTCTCTCCGCGTCATCCGCCGTCAGGTTACCAACCAGGCGGGTTTTTCCCCCTCGCCGTCTGACGAGCGCCCTTGAGGCAACACGCTCAGAAATCCTTGAAAGACTCAACCCTCGCCGACGGAACCGCAGCAGCCCGCGGGCCGTCAAGCGCATACATGTCCATGCCTACAGAGCGAAACGCCGCACCGAGACCACAACTCGCCACGAAGACAAGCCGCATATCAAAATCCTCGCTGTGGCCTAACTGAGTGGCATTGACCTGCGAGGCACCTTCGTCATCGGTCTCGGGGGACTGCTGACGGCCTTGTTGCTGCTGCGCACCGTCGGAAACGGGGAACCGGGCGCGGTCGTCGCGCTGATCCTGTGGGGGCTTTCCTTCGGCGCCGTGCAGTTGTCCCAGGTCAACATGACGCTCGCCGCCGCACCCGAGACCTTCGAGGCCGCCATGTCGCTCAACACCATGGCGTACAACACCTGCATTGCGCTCGGAGCGCTGTTCGGCGGCCTGTTCGTCGACCACGTCGGTGTCACGAGCGTCGTCTGGTTCGGTGTGATCATTGCCGCGGCCTCGCTGCTGCTGCGGCTCGGCACGGGCCGGGGAAGTTCGTCCTCGGACAGCGTCTCCGAGGACGACCTCGCCCGCACCGCCGGCTGAGGATCGGTGTGAATACCGGGTGACCGGTACCGCCACCGGTCACCCGGGTCCCGTACGTACGGTGGCGTGCTCAGCAGGCCACGTACCTCTGGCACCTGCCGGCCGCTGCGACGAAAGCTGGCCGGCGGCCATCTGGACCGAGCCCCCCGGGGGGTACGTGTCCGAGCCCTCTGGGGGCACGCTACGTGGTCACCGAAGGCGCCGGTGTACCGCGGATGCGGCGGCGGGTACGTACCTCGTGTGAGTGACAGGGGGAGGTTATGAGAAGACCGGAACGTGCCGCGGGAGGACTGGAAATGTCCAGGGTGGCCGAGATCCTGGTCGGCTGTCCGCCTGGCGCAACCGGAGGCCGCGGTACGCGCGGCCGTCGCGGGTCCGGGTATCGCGTCGGCGACCGATTCGTACTGATCGCCGCACACGTCGTGGCACCGCCCGTGGCATCTCTGCGGGTCCGCTTCAATGCCGACCGACCCGGCGAGTGGACCACCGAGGCCCTGGTCGGCCTCCGCTCCGAGGCCGCCGACCTCGCGATGCTGGAACTCGCCGCACCGCAGGGCACGGCCGTCCCCCCGCCCCGGTATGCCACCGTTCCCGACGCGGACGTGGTCCTGCCGTTCACCGCGGTCGGCTTCCCCCGTTTCAAGCTCCGCAAGGACACCGACCCCGCCCGCCGCCTCAACGACGGCTCGCTCGGCCAGTACCGCGACACTTTTCACGCGTCCGGCACCATCGCCGTGCTCTCCAACCGGCGCGAGGGCACCCTTGAACTCACCGTACAAGCGCCCAGCGACACGGTGGAGCCCGATCGCTCCCCCTGGCAGGGCATGTCCGGCGCCGCCGTCTGGGCGGACGACGCCGTGGTCGGCATGATTGCCGCCCATCACCGCTCCGACGGCCCCGGCCGGCTCGCCGCCACCCGGGTCGAGCGCTGGTACGAGAGGCTGTCCGCCGCCGAACTGGCTGTCCTGCACACCTGCGCCGGTCTGCCGCCGAGGGAGGAGCTGGCCCCGGACGGCAGCCCCGACGGCCGGGCGGTGGTGCCGTCGCTCGCGTCGCTGCCCCCCGATCTGACCATGGGCGACCTGAAGGACCTCATCGCAGCGTTGGCCGAGCTGCCCACGCTGCGTCGGCCCGGTGGCCTGGAGACGGTGCTGGACGACGTCGATCCGCGGATCACCGGCAACCGTGTGCGCGCCTCGACGTTGCGGGCCGAGCTTTACGGCGTTCTCCGCGCCTGCCTGCGCTATCCCGGCACGCTCGACCAGTTCCTGGTTGCGTTACGGGTGTGGGAGGAGGGGTCCGCGGAAATGACCCGGGCGTCCGCGGAGGCCGCTGGTCTGGCCCGACGCCACGGGTGACCTGTTTGCGACTGGCTGACCCGCGGGGTTTCGACGCCTGCCCGGCTGGGTCATCATTGGCTAAGGCAACGACGCCGCGTACATGCCACCCAACGACCGGGAGGGGATTTGCAGCCATGGAGTCGGAGATTCCTGACGTAGAGTCCGCGGTCCTGGACCTCTCGGGGGTCTCTCTCGAATCGCTGCGCGCCATGGAAGGGCCGGCCATCGCGGCGTCTCTGGAGCGGCTGATGCATCACATCGACCGTCCTCCGGCCGTGATGGCGAGCGGCTACGGCAACGCCCAGCGTATCGACTGAGCCTATAACGGGGACCGCCACCGGCCGAGATGGGGAGACCTGGTGCCCGAAGAGGAAAGTGCACCGAAGGACCGCGCCGCCTTCCACCGGCTCTCGGCGGCCTCCCTGGGCGTCCTCGCTGGCGGCGACGGTGATCGTGAGGTCGTCGGAGAGCTGGTGAAAGCGGAGCTCAGCCGCCGGAAGCTGCTGCTGCGCGCGTTGCTCGACCAGACCGGCGAACAGGCTGCGGCCGACGCGTGGGCTCTGCTGGAGGCGGCGCAGCGCCGGGCGCCGGAGGTGGTCGATGACGTCCTGTTGGCTCCTGGCACGGGCATCTGGCTGTCCAGTGCGCTGCGCCGGCTGCGCGGCCAGTCGCCGGACGATGCTCCGACCTGGGTGACCGTCGGGCACCTGTCCGCCGTGGCCGCGGCCGCGGCCGGCCGCGCGGGCCTCGGCTTCACTGCCACGGTCCCGGTGCGCCACGGGTACGTCCACATGCCCACTCTGGGCTGCGCTGTGCTGCCGGCGGAGGCGGAGGCGTGGAGCACTGCGCAGGTCACGGGCCGTGCAGGCGGCGAGCTGAAGTTATCCGGCCACCGGGGAGAGGCCGTCGTCGCGGCCGGCGGGGAGCGCCGTACCGCCGAGTGGCTGCCCACCCGTCGTATCACGGTGGGACCGCCCGGGCGCGAACTCGTCCTGACGCTGGAGGAGTGCGACCCCTACCGCACGTACCTCGGTACCAGCCCGCCGCGCGTCCTGTCGGAGGCCGAGGCGGCGCGCTGGGAGGCGTACGCCGGCGAGGCGTGGCGCATCCTGCTGCGCGACGAACCGGCCGCGGCCGAGGGAATGCGCCGCGGACTGTTCTCCATCACGCCGATGAGGCCGACAGAGAGGTTTCGTCCCTACAGCAGTTCCGCGGGGGACGCCTTCGGGGGTATGAACGCCTCCCTGCCGGACGGCGGTTCGGACTTCGCCGCGACGCTGGTGCACGAGTTCCAGCACATCAAGCTCGGCGCGCTGATCCACCTGTACCCCTTGCTCCGGCCGGCCAGGCCCGGGGGAGAGCCCGAGCTGTTCCACGCCCCCTGGCGGGACGACCCACGTCCCCTGGAGGGCCTGCTGCAGGGCATCTACGCCTTCTTCGGCGTGGCGCGCTTCTGGCGCGCCCACCGGCACGCCGTCGACCCGGCGGAAGCACAGGTGGCCCACTTCGAGTACGTCTTCTGGCGCGACGAGGTACGGGCCACGCTGGCGCGCGTACGCGGCCACGAGAGGCTCACGCCGCTCGGATCCCGCCTGATCGCCGCGCTCGGCGAGCGTTGCGAGCAGTGGGCGGCCGACGACGTGCCGGCGGAGGTGTCCCGGCTGGCCGAGGAGGCGGCGTCCGACCACCTGGCCCGCTGGCGCGAGCATCACCTGCGCCCGCCCGCGCGGGCCGTGGCCGAGTCGGCCCGCGCTTGGCGCCAGGGCGCCCCGCTGCCGCCGCCCACGCTCGCCACCGAGCCCGGGATGGTGCCCGACCCGGCGGTGGCGTTCCTCGACGCGGCGGGCGTCCTCGCCCGGCACGCTCTCAGCAAGGCAGATGGGGACTGGACGGACACCGCCGACGGCGTGAGCGGGGCGGATGCCGCCGACGTGCTGCTGGCTCAGGGCGATCGGACAGCGGCGGCGGATGCCCTGCGGGCCAGGCTGCGCAGCGAGCACGCGCCCGTCGGTACCTGGGCGGTGCTGGGCCGGGCCCTGGCCGAGGACCCGGCGCACCGCGCCGCGTCCCGGGTCCTGCGGCGGTTCCCCGAGCGGGCGCGGGCGCTGCACGACGCCCTCCGGGCGGCGGGGGGAGAATCCCCGGATCCCGTCGAACTCGCCGACTGGCTGGGCGCCGGGGGCACGGTGGACTGACCGCGGCGGGCGGACCGAGCCGGATGACCAGGCCGGGGCGGGGGCGGCTCCCGCCCCCGCCCCGGCCCGGGTTTACAGCGGTGCCGGGTCGATGTCGCAGTTCGCCCGCAGCCCGGCGGTGAAGGCCACGATCGCCGGGTGCGTCGCGGGCGCCTCGCCCTCCAGCGGCTCGGGAGCCGCAAGCGTCCGCCGGATCCGTTCCAGGGTGTCCTGGCGCAGCGCGGTTGCCTCTTCGACGCCACCGCTCGCCGCCAGGTCCAGCGAGAGGTTGCCGGCGCAGGCCAGGGTGGTGGGATGGTCCGCGCCGAAGACCTCCTGACAGCGCCCCAGGGCCGGGCGCCCCCAGCGGACTGCTTCCTCGTGGTCGCCGAGCGCCGCCATGTCACTGGCGAGGTTCACCGCGGCCACCAGGGTGTGGGGGTGATCGTCCCCGAGGACATCGGTCAGGGTGCGGATCGCGTGCTCGTCGAGACGGCGGGCCTCCTCCGGGCGGCCGAGGAGCCGTTCGGAGAGGGCGAGGTCGACATCGGCGGCCAGGGCGTACGGGTGCTGCGCGGAGTACACGTGCCGGTAGCCCTCGCACGCCTTGGCGCCGCGGACCCGGGCGGCGTCCAGGTCGCCGGTCTGGCGCAGGGCGATGGACAGGGTCAGGGCGGCGGCCAGCGACTGGGGGTGGTCGTCGCCGTACCGGCGGGTGAAGCCCTCGTGGGCCTCGATGGCCAGCTCCAGTGAACGCGCGGGGTCGCCCGCCTTCCGGGTGGTGATGCTCAGCTCACGCAGCGCGCGGAGGGTGAAAGGGTTGCGGCTGCCGAGGATGTCCCGCCTAGCCGCCTCGGCCGTTTCCTGCAACGGCAAGGCGCCGATGTAGTCGCCGCTCTCCCGTACGTCGATAGCCACGGAGACCTCGCTCGCGAGACTGCGTGGATCGTCGCGCCCGAACAGCCGCTGCCGCAGCAGCCAGGTCTGGCGGTCCAGTTCCAGCGCGCCCTGGATTGCGCCCATGAGGCGCAGGCTCACGGCGTAGTTATGGGCGACGTTGAGCGTGGTGGGATCCTCCTCGCCGAACGCCTGCAGGGCCCGTTCGTGGGCGGTCTTGTCGATCTCGGCGCCTTCCGCGAAGCGTCCCTCCGCGCGCCGGACGGCCGCTTCCAGCTGGAGGGCGGCGAGCGCATCCTCGCTGTCTGCGGGCTGCGTACGGTCGTAGGTCTGCCGGAGTTGTTCCACCAGCCGGGCCGCGTCGCTGTACCGTCCGACGGCCCAGTACATGAAGCCCAGGTGGTGGCCCATCAGCAGGGACATCGAGTCCTCCGCCGGGAACAACTCCGTCCAGGCGTTCCACGCCTCCTCGGAGAAACCGACCCCGGCGTCGTGGTCGCCCCAGTGGTAGAGGTACCGGGCGACGTTCAGCACTAGCTGGCGTACCCATGGCTGATCGGACCGGACGGCGTCGGAGGCGATGACATGCGTGTACAGCTCCGCGTACCTTGGCCAGTTCGACGGGTCGTTCGGTTCCTTGGGGTCTGCGGTGGCCATCAAGGAGTGAGCGCCTTGGCGCATGCGGTTCTGCTCCTCCGGACTCATGCGGTTCACCAGTACGAGTTGCACGAGTCGGTGCATCTCGATGGAGTTCGTGCGGTGGTCGATGCGGGCGAGTGAGTAGCGGTTGATCTCCCGTATGGCGCGGGCGAGCTTCATCGGATCGTTGAGGGCGGAATCCAGCTCGGGGTAGATGCTCTGCGGGCCCGGCCCCTTGAGGACCGAGCGGGAGATCGGGTCGGGGGCGAAGTAGGAGCACAGCTCCAGCAGCCGGAGAGCCGTCGGGCTGCGCTGCTCCAGATGGTCGAGGGAGACGTTCCAGGCGGCGGCGACCGGAAGCTGGTAGTCCGGCGGCGGGGCGGTTTCCAGGAGTTCGTTCTTCTTGTCCTCGAACAGCCGCAGGTACTCGGAGGTCGGCATGCCGGTCTCGGTGCGCCAGGCGGCGGCCTGCACCAGGGCCAGCGGCAGGTCGCCCAGCGCCGCGGCCAGCGCGTCGGCCTCCTCGTCCGCCAGCTCCGGCCCCGACCTGCTGAGCAGCTTCTTGCTCTCCTCGCGGGTGAAGACGTCCACGTCGAGGGAGCCGCCCACCAGGCTCCACCGCCGGTTGCGGGAGGTGACCAGGATGGTCCCGGTGCCGCCGGTGGGGAAGTAGGGGCGTACCTGCTCGGGACTGTCCGCGTTGTCGAAGATCAGCAGCCAGCGGGAGTACGGCTTCCCCTCGCGCAGCGCCTCCCGGACAACGGGAGCGGCGACGTTGACCTCGGAGGTGGTCTCCAGGCCCAGGCGGTTGGCGAGTTCTACCAGGGACTGGCCGATCTGGCCCGCCCGCTCGGAGGGGATCCACCACACGATGTCGTAAGTGTTCTGGTGGCGGTAGGCGTACTCGATCGCAAGCTGTGTCTTCCCTACTCCGCCCATCCCGTGGATGGCCTCGGGCAGGACCGTCGTCGTCCCCTCCTGCAGCCGCTGTTCGAGCAGGGCCAGCAGCTCGTCCCGGCCGGTGAAGTTCTGGTTCCGCGGCGGCAGGTTTCCCCAGATGCGCGGCCGTCCGGCGCGCTCTCCCTCCAGGGTGCGCTGGGACGTGGTCGACATGGGCGGTGCTCCTTCGCCTGCTGCGGGTGTGGGTGATGCTGTGGGCGGAGCCTCGGGGGAACGAGCTGCTTTCCGCTGATCGTGCCATTTCAGGGCATTCCGCAGAGTTGCGGCGCGCTGATGGAATGAACCGGACATAGCAGACAGGGTGGCCAGCTCCACCTGAAGGAACGCGGCACTTCGCTCGGTGACGGCCGGGGCCGTCGTCTCGTCCAGCGGTGTGGCCAGCGGCGGCAGCAGTGTGGCGCTGCCCGGATCCGACGCCAGGACCTCGTGGACGTCGTGCAGGGTACGGGCGGTGGCGCTGCGCCGCCCCAGGGCCAGTAGCTGTCCGCGGGTGCCGGGGGTGAACTCGTACGCGAGGGCCGCCGGGGCGTCGTCGTGCACGCCGGTGGGGCGTACCAGGCCGCTCATGAAGAACTCGGCGGCGTGCACCGGCCCCGCGCCGGAGGTGGACTCCACCACCCTGCGGATGACCGGGAGGCTCAGCGGTGCCGCGGCCAGCCGGGTGGCCAGCCGGAATGCGGTGGGCGAGGCGGCGGCGCGGAACTCGAAGACCCGGTCCGCGGCGGGCTGCGGCTGTTCCGCGTCGGGGGGTTCTGCCAGCCAGGGCAGCGGCCGGGCGAGGTCGGGCCGGTTCTTCCAGCGGTGGGCGAGGAAGGCCGGCAGGTCGATCCAGCGCCGCCCGTCGCCGGACAGTACGTGCGAAAGGGCCCGGGCCCCGTGGTGGGTGAGGGAGAGCACGGGCATGACGGCCGGATCGGCCGCGTTGTCGTAGGCGGGTTGACCCGGTAAGGCGGCGGGGACGTCCCGCTCGCGCCACTCCCAGGTGCTGTTGGCGGCCCAGGCGTGGTCCGCCCGGACCCGGAGGCGGGAGACGGTGAGGCCGGTGCGATACCACAGATGGGGAGGGAGCAACTCGACCACGGCGACCGGCAGGTTCCGGCCCCACTCCCGCAGCAGCTCCTGCACCACGCCCAGGTGCCAGCCGGCGGCCAGGCCGTCGGTGGCGACCAGGACCACGGTCCGCGCCCCCGCCGCCCCGTCGAGCGGGACGTCGGTGTGCACCCGGGCGGGCGCCGTCTCGTCGGTACGGAGCAGGCGCAGGACCCGTACCTCGGAGAAGCTGTCCGTCAGCGCCTGCCGCAGATCGGCCAGCGGCCGGCCCCACACCTGCACCGTCACGTGGGCGTCGACGGCCAGCACCACCCGGGTCGGTTCACCGGCGTTCCCGGCGGGCCAGCTGTCCCACAGCCGCCTCAGTTCCGGTCCGCCCGCCCCCGGGGCGCTCGGCCCGGTCGGCCCCGTCGGATCCGCCGCCGGCCCGGACTGCTCGCTCTGCGCGTCGTCATCGGACATGGGCAGCACAGCTCTCACGGCACCTTCGTCGCGGGGCCTCGACACAGGGTCGTCCCTCGTCGGGACGGTGGCGCAGCTCTGCCGGCGTACTCCACCTCACCGAGTGATCTCTCCTTGCCTGCCCTCATGCCTCACCGCCTCAAGTCGGGGCCGCCCGTCGGGACGGCTCGAAGGTCCGGGTATGCGTTCCGGGTCGTCCAGCAGCACGGCCAGGTGGCGCCCGACATGGCCGTCCCAGCTCTCCCGGCCGAGCGAGAGCGCCTGTCTGCGCCAGACGCGGGTGCGCTCCAGGAGGCCGGCGAGGCTGCGTTCCTGGAGTATGTCGGCTGCCGCTTCCCGGAAGGCGGGGTCGGATGCGCCGCGCTGCCACAGCATCGCCGGGATGCCCGCCCGCAGGGCGGCGGTGAACTCGTCCTGGGCAGACTCGGAGTCGCTGCCGGGAACCTCGTTCAGGACGAGGCAGACGATCTGGTCGTCCTCTTGGAGCTCCCGTTCGAGGTGGAATGCCGACTGGCCGGGCTTGCTCCAGTGCGACCGGCTCTCGGCCGGCTTGTCCCGCAGGTGGCGCCAGCGGTTGTTCCACGGCCGGTACCACGGCTTGCGCAGCCGGTCGAGGGACCGCAGCACCACCGTGTAGTACATGACCAGGGGGGTGGGCTGGCGCGCGTCGGACTCCTTGTTCCACCACTCCACGGGCTCCCGCAGGAGTTCCCACGGAAGGATGAACTCAATGACCACCGGCTGCCGGAGGTCCGCCCAGCGCGCTTCGGCCTGTTCGACGAGCCGCTCCACCTCGACCTCAAGGTCGTCGCGGCGCACGTTCAGCGTCTCGCCTGGGACGGGGTGCCAGCCGTCGGCGTCGGCCTGACGCCAGTGGGACAGGTAGTAGCGGTCGGGGTCCACGCCGTCCGGCTCGCACTGTATGAGCAGGTAGGCCGGGTGCAGGGAGGGTTCGGCGGGCTGTGACGTACGGGTGCGCTGCTTGGTGGCGACCCAGTCCGCCTGCGCGTCGAGCAGTCCCCTGGCCTGCGTCTGCCGGCGCGTCCAGCGGCGCAGTTCTTCCGCCTCCCCGTGGCGCCCTTCCTCCACCAACAGGTCTGCGGCGAGGTCCAGATACGCCAGGCACGGCGGAAGCTCGTCCTCGGTGGTGTTGTCGCCGGCCAGACGCAGGAACACGTCCCAACCGGTCTTGCACCACGCCTCCAGCTCCTGTGTACGGGAGTGGCTGGCCCGCCGGGCCAGGGTGAGGAGGGCGTCGGACGGGAGCTTCTGCAGCACGGACCGCAGCGGATGCAGGTCGTTGAAGCGAAAGAAGACCGCGGCCTCCCACTCGTCCAGCAGCCGCGACAGGTCGTCCATGAGCACGGACTGCTGCTCTACGTAGCCGAGGCAGCGCGCCAGGCCCTGTAACCCTTCGTCCACATCCGCGCAGATCCCGACCAGACGTAACAGCCAGACGCGCAACGGCTGGTCCTGGCGGGGTGGTTCCACAGGTGTCTGCAGTTCGGCGGCAACGGCCTGGGTCACCATCTCCATGCTGGCAGGACGCCGGAGCGTCTCCGCCTCCTGGAGCACGTCGACCACGGAGGCCAATAACTCGTTGCGAACCCGTGCAGGACTGCGTCCCTCCACGCCTGTGCCCCCAGTTGCTCTCGCGTTAGTCCGCGCACCGTGCAAACAGGGTACGGCTAGCAGTCCCCGCGAGCCATCGTGACGACGGGTGCAGACGGTCATCTTTCAGCTTCTTCCCCGGCGTCCGGCCAGTTCGATCACCAGGGACCCCTCTCGTGTGCCGGCGATGCTATCGGGGACGCACGGAGGCCATGCGGTCCGTTGTGCGGGCTGACAAGTTCATGCCCGCCCTCGCTTCGTCCGAAGCGGTGAGGGGTCCCGGCAACGGCGCTACGCCGACTTCCGGGCCGCCCGCAGGAACTCGCGGTTCAGTGCCGAGATCGCCTGCAGCGGGATGCCCTTCGGGCAGGCCACCGCGCATTCGCCGGTGTTCGTGCAGCCGCCGAAACCCTCGTCGTCCATCCGGCCGACCATGTCCAGCACCCGCGACTCGCGCTCCGGCGCGCCCTGCGGCAGGGTGCTCAGGTGTACGACCTTCGCCGCCGTGAAGAGCATCGCCGAGCCGTTGGGGCAGGCCGCCACGCAGGCGCCGCAGCCGATGCACTCCGCGTGTTCGAAGGCGGTCTCCGCCGACGGTTTGGGGACCGGGGTGGCGTGGGCGTCGGGGGCGCTGCCGGTGGGGGCGGTGATGTAGCCGCCGGCGCCGATGATGCGGTCGAAGGACGAGCGGTCGACGACCAGGTCCTTCACCACCGGGAACGCCGCGGCGCGCCACGGCTCGACGTCGATGACGTCGCCGTCCGCGAACGAGCGCATGTGCAACTGGCACGCCGTCGTACGCTCCGGGCCGTGCGCCTGGCCGTTGATGACGACGCCGCACGCGCCGCAGATGCCCTCGCGGCAGTCGTGGTCGAAGGCGACGGGTTCGTCGCCGGCGAGGATCAGCCGTTCGTTGAGGGTGTCCAGCACCTCCAGGAACGACATCTCCGGCGTGACGTCCGCGACCTCGTACGAGACCATCTCGCCGGGGGCGTCGGGGCCCGGCTGGCGCCAGACCCGCAGGGTCAACTTCACTGGTAACTCCGCTGGGTGGGGATGACGTAGTCGAACTCCAGGTCCTCGCGGTGGAGGACCGGGGCACTGCCGGTGCCGGTGAACTCCCAGGCCGCCGCGTACGAGAAGTGCTCGTCGTCGCGGGCCGCCTCGCCGTCCGGGGTCTGGCTCTCCTCGCGGAAGTGGCCGCCGCAGGACTCGCTCCGGTGCAGCGCGTCCAGGCACATCAGCTCGGCCAGCTCCAGGTAGTCCGCGATGCGGTTGGCCTTCTCCAGCGACTGGTTCAGCTCCGCGCCGCTGCCCGGCACCTTGATCCGGCGCCAGAACTCCTCGCGCAGCGCCGGGATCCGCGCCAGCGCCTTGCGCAGCCCCGGCTCCGTACGGGCCATGCCGCACTCGTCCCACAGCAGCTCGCCCAGCTCGCGGTGGAAGGAGTCGGGGGTGCGGTCGCCGTCGATGGAGAGCAGTAGTTGAAGGCGGTCCTCCGTGTCCGCTACCGCCTCGGCTACCGCCGGGTGGCCGGGGGAGACCTCTTCGGGGCGGTGGCGGGCGAGGAAGTCGCCGATGGTGGCGGGGAGGATGAAGTAGCCGTCGGCCAGGCCCTGCATGAGCGCGGAGGCGCCGAGGCGGTTCGCGCCGTGGTCGGAGAAGTTCGCCTCGCCGATGGCGAAGAGGCCGGGGACGGTGGTCTGGAGGTCGTAGTCGACCCACAGGCCGCCCATCGTGTAGTGGATGGCCGGGTAGATGCGCATGGGCACCTGGTACGGATCCTCCGCGGTGATCCGCTCGTACATCTCGAAGAGGTTGCCGTACCGCTCCTCGACCGCCGCGCGCCCCAGCCGCCGGATGGCGTCGGCGAAGTCGAGGTAGACGCCCTGCCCGCCGGGGCCGACGCCGCGGCCCTCGTCGCAGACGTTCTTCGCGGCGCGCGAGGCGATGTCGCGGGGGACGAGGTTGCCGAAGGAGGGGTAGAGGCGCTCCAGGTAGTAGTCGCGCTCGTCCTCGGGGATGGCGTTCGGCGGGCGGGTGTCGCCGTGCGCCTTGGGTACCCAGATGCGGCCGTCGTTGCGCAGCGACTCGCTCATCAGCGTGAGCTTCGACTGGTGGTCGCCGGAGCGCGGGATGCAGGTGGGGTGGATCTGGGTGAAGCAGGGGTTGGCGAAGTACGCGCCGCGGCGGTGGGCCCGCCAGACGGCGGTGGCGTTGGAGTTCTTGGCGTTGGTGGAGAGGTAGAAGACGTTGCCGTAGCCGCCGGTGGCCAGCACGACGGCGTCGGCGAGGTAGGTCTCGATCCGGCCGGTGACCAGGTCGCGGGCGACGATGCCGCGGGCGCGGCCGTCGATGACGATCAGGTCGAGCATCTCGGTGCGCGGGTGCATCTCGACGTTGCCCGCCTCGATCTGCCGGGACAGCGCCTGGTACGCGCCGAGCAGGAGCTGCTGGCCGGTCTGCCCGCGGGCGTAGAAGGTGCGCGAGACCTGGACGCCGCCGAAGGAGCGGGTGTCGAGCAGGCCGCCGTACTCGCGGGCGAAGGGCACGCCCTGCGCGACGCACTGGTCGATGATCTCGACCGAGACCTGCGCGAGACGGCGCACGTTGGACTCGCGGGCGCGGAAGTCGCCGCCCTTGACCGTGTCGTAGAAGAGGCGGTGTACGGAGTCGCCGTCGTTGCGGTAGTTCTTGGCGGCGTTGATGCCGCCCTGTGCGGCGATGGAGTGGGCGCGGCGCGGGGAGTCCTGGTAGCAGAACTGGACGACGTGGTAGCCCTGTTCCGCGAGGGTGGCCCCGGCGGCGCCGCCGGCGAGGCCCGTACCGACGACGATGACGGAGTAGCGGCGCCGGTTGGCGGGGTTGACCAGCCGGGCGGTGAAGCGGCGGCGGTCCCAGCGCTCGGCGATGTCGCCGGGCGGGGCGGCGGCGTCGGCGACGGGCTCGCCCTCGGTGTAGTGCGTGTATGCCGGTGACATCCTCAGTTCACGACTCCCGTCATGACGGCCACGGGGAGGGAGATGAAGCCGCAGGTCAGCACCAGTGCAGAGGTGTCGGTGACGGCTTTGAGGGCCCGCGCGCGGGCCGGGGTCGCGGCGCCGAGGGTCTGCACGGCGCTCCAGAATCCGTGCCTGAGGTGCAGACCGAGGGCGGCCATCGCGGTGATGTAGATGACGTTGCCGTACCAGGTGGAGAAGGTGGCGACGGTGTTCTCGTACGGGTGGCCGGTCTGGGCGTTCTCGTTCACGGTCAGCGTCGTCAGGTCGAGGATGTGCCAGACGACGAAGAGGCCGAGGATCACCCCGCCCCAGCGCATGGTGCGGGTGGCGTAGCTGGTGCGGTGGCGCTTGTGGACGTACCCGACCGGGCGCGCGGCGATGTCGCGGCGGCTGAGCTGGTACGCGGTCACGCCGTGCAGCACGACGGCGGCGACCAGCACGATGCGGATGATCCACAGGCCCCACTCGTAGTGCAGGACCGGGCCGCCGAGGGTGCGCAGCCAGTGGCCGTAGTCGTTGAACTCCTCGGCGCCGAAGAAGATCTTGAGGTTGCCGACCAGGTGCGCCACGAGGTAGCTGAGCATGATCAGGCCGGTGACGGCCAGCACCGTCTTCTTGCCGACGGTGGAGCGCCACAGCAGCGCGAGGAGCGACGGCCGGCTGGTCCGGGGCCGGGACGGTTCCGGGGCGGGCTTGCCGGCGGCGCGGTTCGACGCCGGCTTCGTGGTCAGGGCCATGCCTGTGACGGTAAAGAGGGGGTAAGGCATCCGTCCAAGACATGAATTCGCTGCATTCGATAGGCGATGCCTATCGCCGCCTACGCTGGATCCATGCACCTGCAGCAGCTTCGCTACTTCGCCGCCGTCGCCGAGACCCGCCACTTCACCCGCGCCGCCGAGCGCGAGCACGTGGCGCAGCCGTCGCTGTCGCAGTCCGTACGGGCGCTGGAACGGGAGCTGGGCGCCGAGCTGTTCCACCGGGCGCGCGGGCACATCACGCTCACCGACGCCGGCGAGGCCCTGCTGCCGCTGGCGCGGCGGATCCTCGCCGACACAGAGACGGCGCGGCGGGAGGTCCAGGAAGTCGTGCACCTGAGGCGCGGGCGGGTGCGGCTGGGGGCCACGCCGAGCCTGTGCGCGAGCCTGGTGCCGGACGCGCTGCGCGCGTTCCACGCCCGCTACCCGGGCATCGAGCTGCACGTCCACGAGGACGGCTCGCAGGACCTCGTACGCACCCTCGCGGCCGGCGAACTGGACCTCGCGCTGGTCATCACGCCGCTGGCCGGGCAGGCACCGGCGCTGACGACGACGGAGCTGCTGCGCGAGGAGCTGGTCGTCGTCTCGTCGCCGGACGCGCCGCCGGTCACGGGGGCCGCCGGCGCCGGCCGGGGGATCCGGATCGGGGAGCTGCGGGGGCGCCCGCTGGCGATGTTCCGGCACGGGTACGACCTGCGGGAGCTGACGGTCGCGGCGTGCCGGGAGGCGGGCTTCGAGCCGGAGTTCGGGGTGGAGGGCGGGGAGATGGACGCGGTCCTGGGGTTCGTGCGGGCGGGTCTGGGGGTGGCGGTGGTGCCGAGCATGGTCGCGGAGCGCTCGGGGCTGCGGACGACGGCGTTCGCGGCGCCGGGGCTGCACCGGACGATCTCCGTGGCGCACCGGGGCGACGTGTCGCCGCCGCGGGCGGCCCGCGAGCTGCGGCGGCTGCTGATCAGCGCGGCGGGCGGCTGAAGGGCCGGGGCGGACTCGGCCCCGCGGGCGTACGGGACACGCGTGTGCACGGGGGTGCCGCGGGAGTACGGGGACGGCCGCGGCACCTTCGTACGGAGCCGGGTGCCTCAGTACGTGAGCCCGTGCCCCAGCGGGTACAGGTCCGCGCCCGCCGCCCCCGGCTCCGGGATCGCCACCGGCAGCCGCCCCGTCGGCCGCAGGTCGCCGTAGAGCGCGTCGACCACGCGCGTCAGCACCCCCGCCCCCGTGCCGTACGTGCACAGATACGCCGGCACCTCCGGGAACCGCCGCACGTCGTACGGATTCCGCACCGCCACCACCACGACCGGCGTCCCCGCCGCGAGCAGCGCCCGTACCAGCGCCGCCTGCGCCGCGCCCCGCTCCGCCACCGGCTCCCCGCCGGCCGCCGCGTGGGCGGCGACCAGCACCAGGTCGTGCTCACGCGCCGCGGCCACCGCCGCGTCGATCACCGCCTGTGCCGGCGTGCCGCCCGTCGCCAGCACCGTCGCGCTCTGCCCGCTCCGGGCCCCGACCGCCTGCGCCAGCCGGTCCAGCGCCGGCGCCGATGTCGTCTGCCACCCGGCGACCAGCACCCGCCGCGCCTCGGCGGCCAGCGGCAGCAGCCCGGCGTCGTTCTTCACCAGCGTCACCGCCCGCCCGGTGACCGCCCGCGCGTCCGCGACGTGCGCGGCATCCCCGACGACCCGCTCCGCCCCGGCCTCGTCGACGAACGGGCCGGCGAACAGCCCCTCGTCGATCTTGCGCGCCAGGATGCGCACCACCGACTTCTCCAGCCGCCGCGCGCCGATCTCGCCGCCCCGTACGGCCGCGAGCACCGCCGCGTACGCGACGTCCATCCGCGGCGGCAGCACCAGCATGTCCGCGCCCGCCTTGAACGCCTCGACCGCCGCCCGGTCCGGCGGGTACTGGGACGTGGCGCCGCCCATGTCCAGCGCGTCCGTGACGATCAGTCCTTCGAAGCCCAGCTCCTCGCGGAGCAGCCTGGTCAGGATGCGGTGCGACATGGTGGCGGGCACGCCGTCGTCAAGCGCGGGGACGAGGATGTGCCCGGTCATCACCGTGTCCAGGCCAGCGGCGATCGCGGCCCGGAACGGCGGCAGGTCCAGCTCGTGGAGCTCAGCCAGCGTGTGGTCGATGCGCGGCAGCAGGAAGTGGCTGTCCTGGCCGGTGTCGCCGTGGCCGGGGAAGTGCTTGGCGGCCGAGGCGACGCCGCCGCGGCGGTGCCCGCGTACGGCAGCCGCGACCATGCGCGCGACCTGCTGCGGGTCTGCGCCGTAGGAGCGCAGGCCGATGACGGGGTTGTCGGGGTTGACGTTGACGTCGGCGACGGGCGCGTAGTTCTGGTTGATGCCCAGCGCGGCCAGCTCGCGGCCGGTGATCTCGGCGGCGCGGTGGGCGTCGGCGGTGGCGTAGGTGGCGCCCAGCGCCATGCTGCCGGGCAGCTCGGTGGCCGGCGGGGTCGGCAGCCGGTAGACCAGGCCGCTCTCCTGGTCGGTGGAGATGATCAGCGGGACGCCGCGGCGGTGCGCGAGTGAGGCGCGCTGGAGGCCGTTGGAGAGCCGGGCGATCTGGCGGGGGGAGCGGAGGTTGTCGTCGTTGCGGGCGCTGAAGTAGATGACGGCGCCGGGGCGGTACTTGCGTACGACGTCGGCGGGCGTGCGGACGCCGTAGCGCTGCTCGTTGACGGCGGCGGCCGTGCCGGTCACGTCGTCCGCGTCCTGGCCGGCGACCTCGACGACGAAGAGCTGGCCGACCTGCTCCTCCAGGGTCATCCGGCGGGCCAGCGCCCGGGCCAGCCCCCGGGCGTACGAGCCGGAGCCCGCCGGGCCGCCGGAGCGGGCCGCGGCGGGGCCGGCGGCGGCCGTGCCGGCGCCGAGCGCCGCCGCGGTGCCGAGGAGGCCGGTGACTGCCTGTCTGCGCGTGGTGGTTGACCGCATGTGGGAACACTCCTCAGCGCATCGGGTGTGCTGCGTGGGCATCGGTGGCCGGCCGACGGGGCTGCTCCCCCTGTGGGGGCCGCCGAGGAGAACTCGGCCGCGGAGTCTGGCAACGGCGCAGGTGCACGTCAATATGTCCGCACGCGCCGTGCCATTTTCCTGTCAGATCCCGCGAAACCGGCTTATCCGGCGCCCGGTGCCCCGCACCCCGTGCTCACCCGTGCTCACCAGGCGATGCCCGCCGCCACCGGCAGGTGGTCGCTGCCCGTGGCCGGCAGCACCCACGCACTCCGTGGCTCCACGCCGCGTACCAGGACGTGGTCGATCCGCGCCACCGGGAAGTCCGCCGGCCAACTGAAGCCGAAGCCGTTCCCCGCCTCCTCCTGGACCGGGCGCACCTGGTCGGTGAGGCCGTCGAACGCGCGGTCGTCGACCGTGCCGTTGAGGTCGCCGAGCACCACCACGCGCTCGTGCGGCTCGGCGGCGACGGCGGCGGCGAGCCGCTGCGCCCCGTCGTCGCGCTGGCCGGTCGACAGGCCCGCGCGGGGGTTGACGCGCACGGACCCCAGGTGGGCCACGTACACCGCCAGCGGGCCCCGCTCGGTGGCCACCGTGGTGCGCAGCGCGCGGGTCGGGTACATCGCGACGCCGACGGACCGGGTGTCCGACAGCGGCAGCTTGCTCCACAGCCCGACCGTGCCCCTCGTGGTGTGGTACGGGTACGTCTGTGCCAACTCCGCCTCGTACCGCGGCAGCACCGTCCCGGTGATCTCCTGCAGCGCCAGCAGGTCCGCGCCGGAGACGGCGAGGTCGCGGGCGGTGCCCGCCGGGTCGGGGTTGGCGGCGCCGACGTTGTGGCTGGCCACCGTGAGGTCGCTGCCCGGCCGGGACTTGTCGGTGAGCAGCCCGCCGAACAGGCTCAGCCACACCGTGACCGGCAGCACCAGCGCGACCACCGCGGAGACCGAGCGGCGCCACAGCGCGGCGGCGAGCAGCGGGACGGTGAACAGGCCGAACCACGGCAGGAAGGTCTCCACCAGGCTGCCGAGGTTCCATGCCCCGCCCGGGATCCTCGCGTGCAGCGCCAGGAGCAGGCCGAGCAGCAGCGCCAACGCCGCGAGCACCGCGCCGCGCCGCCAGGGCGCGGGGCGGGCGAGGGCGCTGGCCGCCCGGCGCAGGCCCGCGAGCGGGGCGCGGGGGCCGGCTGCCCGGCGGCCGTCGCCGACCGGGGTGGTCTCCGTCGTGTCGTCCTGCGACTGCGTCGCCGTCTGCTCGCTCAACTCTGCATCCTCGGGTCCTGGGTCGGGTCGGCGTACATGGGCGGGCACCTGCCGCCGGCCGCCTCGGGGCGCAACTCGTAATGCCAGGGCTCGTTCCGGTAGACCGGACACAGGCCGTACGCGGCGCCGTGGGTGAAGAGCCACGTCTGCGCGTCGGCTTCGCCGATGTCGACCGCGTCACCGGACACGTGCGGGGACGTCCGCGGGGTGGCCACCCAGCGGGCGGCCTCTTCTTCCGAGCCGTATTTCCCGATCGCCTCGTGCAGAAGCTGCTCCTGGTACGCGGGAGAACGCCAGCCGCTATTGACCTGGAAAACGACTCCGTAGGCAGCGGCGTCCGTCGCCGCCTCGCGCAGGGCCTGCAGTAAACCGGCGTCGAGTTCGGCGACGGCCGGAATCTCGTGGTCGAAAACCGTCGTCCCGCCGGGGACGACGCCGTCGGCTTCGCCGGGGTCCCGGGAAGCCGAGGAATCCGGGGAAGCCGAGGAGGGCGGGGAAGCCGAGGAGGGCGGGGAAACCGCGGTGTCCGGGGAAGCCGGGGCCGCCGTGGTGGCCGAGGCGCCGGAGCTGGACGGGGTCTGCATCGACCGGTAGCCAAGGGGTGCGATGACCACCGCGATGAGGGTGATCAGAACGGCGCCCAGAAGTGCCCGGATGAGGCGGGCGGCTCGTCGCGCCGGTCGTCGGGTACGAGTCATTCCGCCACTCAACGCGGCGGGGCGTTGCCGGCCCGTATGCGGTTTTCCATATGCCGGCGATATACGTCCGCTCGTAAGATCTGCGCATGCGCGTGCTGATAGTCGAGGACGAGCCCTTTATGGCGGAGGCCATCCGCGCCGGCCTCCGCCTGGAGGCGATCGCGGGCGATATCGCGGGTGACGGAGACACCGCCCTGGAACTGCTGGGCGTGAACTCGTACGACATCGCCGTCCTCGACCGCGACATCCCCGGGCCCTCAGGGGACGAGATCGCCCGGCGTATCGTCGACTCCGGCAGCGGCATGCCGATCCTCATGCTCACCGCGGCCGACCGGCTCGACGACAAGGCCAGCGGCTTCGGGCTCGGCGCCGACGACTACCTCACCAAGCCCTTCGACATCCGCGAGCTGGTGCTGCGGCTGCGCGCGCTCGACCGCCGGCGCGTCCACGTCCGCCCGCCCGTGCGGGAGATCGCGGGGCTGCGGCTCGACCCGTTCCGCCGCGAGGTCTACCGGGACGGCCGGTACGTCGCGCTGACCCGCAAGCAGTTCGCCGTGCTCGACGTCCTCGTCGCCGCAGACGGCGGGGTGATCAGCGCGGAGGAGCTGCTGGAAC
The DNA here is from genome assembly GCF_059570535.1 of Streptomyces sp. CNP082. Classification (NCBI taxonomy): domain Bacteria; kingdom Bacillati; phylum Actinomycetota; class Actinomycetes; order Kitasatosporales; family Streptomycetaceae; genus Streptomyces; species Streptomyces sp. CNP082. The sequence continues at coordinate 414 of NZ_JCANSZ010000084.1, read as the reverse complement.
GGGCCTGGGACGCCAACGCCGACCCCTTCACCAACGCCGTACGCATCACCGTCTCGGCGCTCCGCAAGCGGCTCGGCCGGCCCTGGCTGATCGCCACGGTGCCCGGCGTCGGCTACCGCATCGACACCGGCGCCGGCTCCGACGGCGATGGCGGGGCAGGCGGGGAAGGGCCCCGTCCGTAGGCGGACGCTGTTGGTTAATCCGCCCCGCTGGATCTCATCCAGCGGGGCGGAGTGCTGCGAAGGGTGAGACGCGGGTGCGGGCGAGGGGCCTGCCGGTGAGCCAGGCGTCGATGCGGGCGAGGTTGATGGCGGCGCCGGTGAAGTGGTGCTGGAGCCGGGTCTTGGCGAGGCCGCGGTAGCGGGATCTGCGCAGGCCGAAGGCTTGGACGCCCTGGGAGATGGTGCCCTCGAC
>NZ_JCANSZ010000083.1:0-20568 GCF_059570535.1 Streptomyces sp. CNP082 | reverse complement strand
TCCGCGACGCCGTCTGCGACTTCGCCGCAGACTCCCGCCACGCCAACCCCTGGGCCGCCAGCCTCTACAACCGCGCCCGAACCCGCGGACACGACCACCCACACGCCGTCCGCATCCTCGCCCGCGCCTGGCTGTTCGTGATCTGGCACTGCTGGCAAGACGGCGTCGCCTACGACCCCACCCGGCACAGAGCCCTCCAGACCCTCCTCAACCAAGATCAACCGAACGCGGCTTGACACAGGGCTACTCATGCCTCGTCCTCCGCGCCGCTCGTGTCCTGCACGTCCTCTGCGCTCCCGCCGGCCGGCTCCCGGTCCGGGCCCTGCGCCCGTACGTGCCGTACGTGCTCCAGCGAGTCCCGCAGCTCCCGCAGCCAGTCGTCCGTGTGGCTCTCCACCAGCCGGACGCACCACCCCAGCGCCTCGCTCCGGCTGCGCGCCACGCCCGCCGCGACGAGGGTGTCGAGCACCTGCCGCTGCGGCTGGCGCAGCCGGGTCATCACGGGCGCGGAGACGTTCGTGAAGACCTCCCGCCGGCCGCCGCACTGGGCGCCCCAGGACACCTTCCTGCGGTAGCGCCGCTCCGCCGCCCGCGCCACCGTCATCCGCTCCTTGCGGGTGCGCTCGCGGAACTCGGCGATGCGCCCGTCCAGCGCCGCGTCGCGCTCGGCGCCGGTCACGCCCTTCGCGAGCCCCGGGGGCTCGGGGACCGTGCCGACGACGCAGATCTCCTCCCGGTCGACCGTGACCTCGACCGGCGAGGCGTAGAGGCCGTCGGGCAGCCGCCCGGTGAGCCATCCTCGAATCTCGTCTGTGTCCTGCGATGTAATCATGTAATTGAGATTACGACGCGTCCGCCCCGGAGGGAACGGGCGGGCGCGGAGAACTCCGCCGGGAGCCCGGCCGCAGGCCGTCGCCAGGCGGTACATTGCGCACATGTCGATACCGCCGCCGAGCCCGCCGCCGAATCCGTATCAGCAGAACAACCCCAACCCCTACGCACAGCAGCAGCCCCAGGGCTCGGTCCCGCAGCAGTACCCCTACGCCCAGCCGACGATGCCCGCCGGCGTCCCGCTCGCGAACCAGCCCGCCGCCGCCCCGCCGCCCGGCCAGCCCCCGGGCGCGCCCGGCTTCGGCGCCGCGGAGAAGAAGGGCGTGCCGGGCTGGCTGTGGGGCGTCGGCGGCGTCGTGGCCGCCTCCGCGGTGTGGGCGGGTGCGCTCTTCGCCACCGGCGGGTTCGACTCGTCCTCCGACCCCGAGCCGGTCCTGGGCTACCGCTTCGAGAAGGACCTCTGCGAGAGCACCGGGCTCAAGGCGTTCGAGGAGCGCTACGACACCTCCGAGGCCGCCGACGGCTCCACCGGCTGGGGGTCGCAGCGGGAGGGGGTGGACCAGAGCTTCTGCAGTTGGAGCATGTCGGACCGCGAGGCGGACCCGGACTCCTACTCCACCACGTACCTCTCCGTCACCGCCGTCTGGCACGAGGAGTCGGACCCCACCGGCGAGTTCGCCCCGACGTACAAGGGCTTCGAGGACCGCTCGAACGAGGACTACGAGTACGAGACCGAGCCGGTCAAGGGCTTCGGCGAGGAGGCGTACCTCGTCAAGGAGAACGCCGGGGGTGACGCCAGCAGCCGCTCGATGAGCTTCGCCGTGCGCGACGGCTGGTTCACCTATCAGATGGACTGGAGCTACTACGGAAGCTCCGAGGACGACGATCCGCCGTCCCCCGGCGAGGTGGAGCAGATGCTGAAGGACGAGACGGAGGCGGCGCTCGCCGACCTCAAGAAGTAGTCCAGGGCAAGGCGCGCGCGGCGGCAGGAAGTTGTCGGCGCGCTGCCGTAGCAGGGAACTGCCACGGCGGCGGAGGCGGTCTGCGCGCCGCGGCTCGGCAGACGAGCGCGCCCGTACCGTTCGTGGCGGTACGGGCGCGCGGGTGTCCGCAGACGGAAAAGGGCTCAGCCCTGCTTGGTCTCCCAGAAGATCTTGTCGACCTGGGCGATGTACTCCAGCGCCTTCTGGCCCGTGGCCGGGTCGGTGGAACCCTTGGCGGCGCTGAGGGCCTTGAGCGTGTCGTTGACGAGCTGGTGCAGCTCAGGGTACTTCTCGAAGTGCGGGGGCTTGAAGTAGTCGCTCCACAGCACCGAAACGTGGTGCTTGGCAAGCTCCGCGCGCTGCTCCTTGATGGTGGTGGCCCGCGCCTGGAAGTGCGGGTCGTCGTTTCCCTGCATCTTCTCCTGGATGGCCTTGACCGATTCGGCCTCGATACGGGCCTGGGCCGGGTCGTAGACGCCGCAGGGGAGGTCGCAGTGGGCACTGACCGTCACCTTGGGGGCGAACAGGCGAGAGAACATGGAAAGCAGCCGTCCTTCCTCGTGATCGTCTTCCAGGTGGGACATTACTCCGTGGGGAACGAAAATTCGCGAGTGCCCCGGAGGGCTTAGGTCAAAAGTCCAGTGGAAGGCTGGGGCTTGTGGACGACAGGCCGGAGGTGCATGCCCGATGCAGGGCCAGGTGAACGAGCGGGGGCACGACGCCGGGCGCCGAGGACTGCAGCGCCTCGGCCTCGCGGCGGTCGACGGTCCGTCGATGGTGCCCACGCTGCGTCCGGGGGATCAGTTGCTCGTGCAGTACGGGGCGCCGGTGCGGCCCGGTGACGTGGCGGTGGTGCGCCACCCCTTCCAGCAGGATCTGCTCATCGTGAAACGGGTGGTGGCGCGCCGCGACGGCGGCTGGTGGGTGCTCGGCGACAACCGGTTCGTCGAGAACGACAGCCGGGAGTTCGGCGCCGTACCGGACGAACTGGTCGTCGCCCGCGCGCTGCTGCGGTTGCGCCCTCCGGGCGGTTTTCAGCGTTCCGTGCGCTCGGTGCCCGCGGTGGTCTCGTGGGCGGCGTCGGCGGTGCGCCCGCTGGTCTGGCGCTTCCGGGCGCGGTAGGCCGCGACATTGGCGCGGGTCGCGCACCGGTCGGAGCAGTAGCGCCGGGAGCGGTTCGTCGAGGTGTCGAGGAAGACGTTGCGGCACGGCGGGGCCGTGCACAGGCCCAGGCGGTCGACGCCGTGGTCGGTGAGGTGGACGGCCAGGCCCATGCACGCCGCGGCGGCGAAGCCCGCGCCTGAGCTGGCCGACTGCTCGGCGATGTGCAGGTGCCACTTGGGGCGCCCGTCGTCGTCGCGGAAGTCGTGCCCGCTGATCTGCGGGCTGACGGGGAAGTCGATGAGCAGCGCGTTGAGCATGTCCACGGCGCGTACCTCGTCGCCCTCGTCGGCCGCCTCGAAGATCGCCCGCAGCCGGCCGCGCACCTGACGCAGCCGGCTGACGTCGGCGTCGGTGGCCCGCCGGGTGAAGTTGCCGCTGTCCCGGAAGAGCTCCTTGGCCGCGTCCAGCGAGGTCAGCGAGTCGGTGCCGCGCTGCGGCTCCTCGGTGTTGACGAGGCGCACGGCCATATCGGAGTAATAGGCCAGTTCCACTTGCAGTCCTTACGGGCTCGGCTTATGCTGACGCGGCGGGGTCGTAATGGACGATCCCGTATAGAGGGTATTACGCAGCGGAGGCAGGGGAGGCAGCAATGGCCGGAACGACCGACGCCGCGACGCCGGTGGGCGCCGACTGGCAGGGGTGGCAGCGTAGCTGGGACCGCCAGCAGGAGTGGTACATGCCGGACCGCGAGGAGCGCTTCCGGGTGCTGCTCGACACGGTCGAGGCCCTGGTGGGCCACGAGCCGCGGGTGCTCGACCTGGCCTGCGGTACGGGCAGCATCAGCGCCCGGCTGCTGCGCCGGTTCCCCGGCGCGCGCACCACCGGCGTCGACCTCGACCCCGCGCTGCTCACCATCGCGCGCGGCACCTTCGCGGACGACCCGCGCGCGGAGTTCGTCACCGCCGACCTCGCCAAGACCGACTGGACGGCGCGGCTGCCGCACGCCTCGTACGACGCGGTGCTCACCTCCACCGCGCTGCACTGGCTCTTCTCCGACCAGCTCGCCACGCTCTACGGGCAGGTCGCCGGCGTCGTCCGCGAGGGCGGGATCTTCATCAACGCTGACCACATGCCCGACCCGGCCACGCCCGGCATCAACGAGGCGGTACGCAACTGGAGCAAGGTGCGCCAGGACCGCGAGCGGGCCGAAGGGGTGCTGGACTGGGCGGACTGGTGGCGCGTGGTCGCCGCGGACCCGGTGCTCGGCGGTCCCGCGGCCGAGCGCTTCGCGATCTTCGGCGACCCGAACGACCCGAACGAGGGCCACGCGGACGGCGACGTCCAGCCGCCCGCCTGGCATGCGGAGACGCTGCGTGCGGCGGGCTTCGCCGAGGCCCGTACGGTCTGGGCGTCGCCGCAGGACGCGGCGGTGCTGGGGCTGCGCTGAGCCGCTGACCCGGCGGGCCGCCGGACGGGCGGCAGGGCGGACGGGGGTCAGGCGCGGTAGCGGAGCCCGTCGACGAGCAGCCCGATCATGCGCCGCGTGTACTCCGGGTCGTCGGGGTCGATGACGCTGCTGAGCGCCTGCAGCAGGTCCTCGGGGGACACGTCGCGGCGGATGCCGCCGGTCGCGGCGGCGGCATCCAGCAGTTGTGCCAGGGCGGGGACGAAGCGCTCCTTGAAGTACCCGGGCAGGCTCTCGTACGCGCAGTCGCCGGAGTGCAGGGCGGCCTTCAGCCCGTGCTTCGCCGCGATGAACCGGGTGAAGCGGTGCATCCACTGCGCCAGCGCCTCGACCGGCTCGTGCTGCGCGGCCAGCGCGGGCGCGGCGGCGGCGCAGGCGTCGACCTCCTTGCGGAAGACGGCCGTGATGAGGTCGGAGCGCTGCGGGAAGTGCCGGTAGAGCGTCCCCGCCCCCACCCCCGCCTTCGCCGTGATGCGGCGTACGGGCGCGTCCACGCCCTCCGCCTCGAAGACCTCGGCCGCCGCGGTCAGCAGCGCGTCGAGGCTGCGCCGGACGTCCGGCCGCATGCGGCGGCCGGCGGCCGGCTCCTGCGTGGCGCGGTCGGGCATGCGCGCTCCTCTTGCAAAAGTGGAACGTTGTTCCGTATTCTCGGAACTGAACGACGTTCCGTATTCACTCTACCGGGGCGTACGACCCGCAGGCCATGCAGGAGGAGAGCCATGCAGTACCGCACGCTGGGCCGGACCGGGATCAAGGTCAGCCCCTACTGCCTGGGCGCAATGATGTTCGGCGGCCACGGCAACCCCGACCACGACGACTCCGTCCGCATCATCCACAAGGCGCTGGACGCGGGCGTCAACTTCATCGACACCGCCGATATCTACAGCCACGGCGAGTCCGAGGAGATCGTCGCCAAGGCCCTGAAGGGCGGCCGGCGCGACGACGTCGTGCTCGCCACCAAGGCGCACCTGCCCATGGGCGACGACCCCAACCGGCGGGGCAGCTCCCGCCGCTGGCTGGTCCGTGCGCTGGAGGACTCATTGCGCCGGCTCGGGACCGATCACGTCGACCTGTTCCAGGTCCACCGGCCGGACCCGGACACGGACATCGAGGAGACCCTCTCCGCCCTCACCGACCTGGTGCGCGCGGGCAAGGTGCGGGCCGTCGGCACCTCCGCCTTCCCCGCCTCCGACCTGGTCGAGGCGCAGTGGGTCGCCGAGCGGCGCGGCCTGGTCCGGTTCCGTACCGAGCAGCCGCAGTACTCGCTGCTCGACCGCGGCATCGAGCGCGAGGTGCTGCCCGTCTGCGAACGCTACGGGATCGGCACGCTGGTGTGGAGCCCGCTGGCCGGCGGCATGCTCACCGGCCGCTACCGCAAGGGGCGGGAGAACACCACCCACCGCGGCAGCTTCGGCTTCCGGTATCTCGGCGACGAGCGCCGGCTCGACACCGTCGAACAACTGCTCCCGCTCGCGGAGAAGGCGGGCATGTCGCTGACGCACATGGCGCTGGCCTTCGTGATCTCCCACCCCGGCGTCACGTCCGCGATCATCGGGCCGCGCACCATGGAGCAGTTGGACGACCTGCTCGCGGGCGCCGGGACGACGCTCGGCGACGGCATGCTGGACGAGATCGACGCGATCGTGCCGCCGGGCACGGGCGTCGGGCGGCTGGACATGGCGTACGACCCGCCGGCGATCCTGGACGCCGGGCTGCGGCGCAGGGCGCCTGAGGAGCGGGTGGCGGCCTGAGGGGCAGGGGCCGCGGGCGGCGCGCGTACGGGCCCGTACGCGCGCCGCCCGGGCGACGCGCGCCGCGACGTACAGCGGGGCCGCCCGGCACACCCTGCCGGACGGCCCCGCTCGCGTGCTCCGCGGCCCGTACGCCGCCCGCCGGGCGCGCGTCGTACGGGCCGCTCAGCCGGCTACCGCCGCGCCACGCCCTCCGCGCGCGCCGCCGCGGCGACCGCGCGCGTGACGGCCGGCGCCACCCGCTCGTCGAACGGCGACGGAATCACGCAGTCCGGGCTCAGCTCACCCGCGACCACGTCCGCCAGCGCCTCGGACGCCGCCAGCTTCATGCCTTCGGTGATCCTTGAGGCGCGCACTTGCAGCGCTCCAGCGAAGATGCCCGGGAACGCGAGCACGTTGTTGATCTGGTTCGGGAAGTCGCTGCGGCCCGTGGCGACGACCGCCGCATACTTGTGCGCCACGTCCGGGTGGATCTCCGGGTTCGGGTTGGCCATGGCGAAGATGAAGGCGCCCGGCGCCATCGTGGCCACCGCCCGCTCCGGCACCGTGCCGCCGGAGACGCCGATGAAGACGTCCGCGCCGGCGAGCGCCGACTCCAGCGAGCCCGTACGCCCCGCGTGGTTCGTCAGCTCCGCCAACTCCCGCTTGGCGTCGGTCAGGTCCTCGCGGTCCGCGGAGACGATGCCCTTGCGGTCGGCGACGGCCACGTCCGCGATGCCGGCCTCCACCAGGATCTTCGCGATCGCCGCGCCGGCGGCGCCGGCCCCGGAGATCACCGCGCGCAGCTCGCCGAGCGACCGGCCGCTGAGCTTCGCGGCGTTGCGCAGGGCGGCGAGCGTGACGACGGCGGTGCCGTGCTGGTCGTCGTGGAAGACCGGGATGTCCACGCGCTCCTGGAGCTTGCGCTCGATCTCGAAGCAGCGGGGCGCGGAGATGTCCTCCAGGTTCACCCCGCCGAAGGAGGGCGCCAGCCGCGCCACGGTCTCGACGATCTCGTCGACCCCGTGGCAGTCCAGTGCGACGGGGACCGCGTCCACGCCGCCGAACTGCTTGAAGAGGATGGCCTTGCCCTCCATCACCGGAAGGGACGCCTCCGGCCCGATGTCGCCGAGACCGAGGACCGCGCTGCCGTCCGTGACGACGGCGACGACCTGGGACTTCCAGGTGTAGTCGTGGACGAGCTCGGGCTGCTCTGCGATTGCGGTGCACACTTTGGCGACGCCCGGTGTGTAGGCGAGCGACAGGTCTTCCCTGTCGTCGACCGGCACGGTCGCCTTGACGGCCATCTTCCCGCCCCGGTGGAGGGCGAAGGCCGGATCGAAGTAGTCGTCGTCTGGGCTGTCGGACGTATCCGTCCCGCTCGGAGGGTTGACGATCTCCGCTGCCACTTTGTTGACCCCTTAGTCACAGTCATTGAGAGAGGAACCACCCCTCTCGGTCGAGAGGTGGGCGGGCACGTGTCCGGCCGCCTGGCCGCGGAGTGATCGCCATGGCCACGGTGAGGTCCGGACACCGGGCGCGCCGCACTCGCGCCCTGGGCCCCGGATTTGGGGTGTAAGTGTCTGTTGTACAGGAAGGCGAGCGCCCCGTGCGAGTCCCTTTGCGAGAGTGAGTGGAGGCCTATCGCATAGGCATGCGTCCTTGCGTATGGTGCGAAAAGTGGCGAATCGCGTGGTATTGACGTTACGCATAAACGTGATCTACGTCTCACTACCGAACCTGTTATCGGATTTTGACCCGGCAGCCTTCCTGAGGCATGTCTTCCGGATGCAAAGATGCCGTCGTCGGCAGGTGTCGACATCCGCCCCAGGCGCACCAACTGTCGCGTCCGGGTCCGTGAACTTCTGACCCCCGTTCACCCCCCTGCAGGAGGATCCCGCAATGACCCCTCGCACCACCCGGCGCACCGGAGCAGCCAAGTCACGACTGGTGGCCGTCGGGGCACTCGCCGCCGCGGGGGCCCTCGTGCTCTCGTCCTGCGGCGACCAGACCGACGACGGGGGCGACAGCGGCGACGGCGGCGAGACCAAGACCTCGGCGAACGCGGCCCCCGGCGCGCTGCCGGAGGAGTTCAAGGACGCCGGCGTGATCAAGGTCGGCTCGGACATCGCGTACGCCCCGATGGAGTTCGACCAGGGCGGCAAGCCCGCCGGTGTCGACATCGACATCGCCAACGCGCTCGGCGAGGAGCTGGGCGTCGAGTTCCAGTTCCAGAACAACGTCTTCGACAACCTGATCCCGTCGCTGGACTCCGGCCGCTTCGACATCATCATGTCGTCGATGACCGACAACAAGGAGCGCCAGGCCGAGGTCGACTTCGTCGACTACTTCTCCGCCGGCGTCTCCATCCTGGTCCAGAAGGGCAACCCCGAGGGCATCAAGACCCTCGACGACCTGTGCGGCCAGACCGTCGCCTTCCAGCGGGGCACCGTCAGCGCGGACATCGCCAAGGCGCAGAACGAGAAGTGCGACAAGCCGATCAAGACGCTGCCGTTCACCAAGGACACCGAGGCGCTGCAGCAGGTCAAGCAGGGCCGGGCCGTCGCGGACCTGAACGACTTCCCGGTCGCCGCCTACAACGCCCGGGAGTCGGGCGGCGGTGAGGACTTCGAGGTCGTCGGCGAGCAGATCGACGCCGCGCCGTACGGCATCGCGGTCTCCAAGGACAACCCCGAGCTGCGGGACGCGCTCGCCACGGCGCTGGACGCGATCATCGAGAACGGCGAGTACCAGAAGGTACTGGAGAAGTGGAACGTCACCCAGGGCGGCATCGACAAGGCGTCCGTCAACGGAGGCAACGAGTAACCACCGCCCGCAGCCGTTCCAGAGAGAAGTTTTTTCGTGACCGACCCGACCAACCCGGGCCCGGCCGACAAGCAACCGGCCGGGCCCGTGCCCTCGAAGACCGGCGCCGCCACCGCGCTGCCGCCCGAGGCGATCAAGGCGATCCCCGTGCGCCACCCCTGGCGCTGGGTGAGCGCCGCGGTCGTCCTCGCGCTCCTCGGCCTGCTCGTCTACGCCTTCGCCAACGCCAAGATCGAGTGGGGCGACGTCCCCGAGTACCTGTTCGCCGACCGGGTCGTCGAGGCCGCCGGGAACACGCTGCTGATCACCGTGCTCGCGATGCTGCTCGGTGTGGTCCTCGGCATCGTGCTCGCGGTCATGCGGCTCTCGGACAACCCGGTGACCTCGGCGTTCGCCAACCTCTACATCTGGTTCTTCCGCGGCACCCCGGTGCTGCTGCAACTGCTGCTCTGGTACAACCTCGGTCTCGTCTTCCAGACCCTCAACCTGGGTCCGCTCTACAAGAACGAGATGACCGACGTCATGACCCCGTTCGTGGCGGCGCTCCTCGGCCTCGGGCTCAACGAGGCCGCGTACATGGCCGAGATCGTCCGTGCCGGCATCCAGTCGGTCGACGAGGGCCAGACGGAGGCGTCGCACGCGCTCGGCATGAGCAAGGGCAAGACGATGCGGCGCATCGTGCTGCCCCAGGCGATGCGGGTGATCGTGCCCCCGACGGGGAACGAGTTCATCAACATGCTCAAGACCTCGTCGCTGGCGATGGTGATCCAGTACACCGAGCTGACCTTCGTCTCGAACGAGATCTCCGCGACCAACCTGAACCCGATGGAGATGTACATCGTCGTCGCCATCTGGTACCTGGCGATGACCAGCGTCTTCAGCGTGATCCAGTACTACATCGAGCGGCATTACGCCAAGGGCTCCGTACGCCAGTTGCCGCTGACTCCGTGGCAGAAGATCCGGCGGAGCGTCTTCTCCGGGCCGCGGATGAAGGGAACGAGGTGAGCACCGCCATGACGGCCATGGTCAGAGCCGAGGGCGTCCACAAGTCCTTCGGGCTCACCCACGTACTCAAGGGCATCGACCTGGAGGTCGCGCCGCGCGAGGTCTTCTGCCTCGTCGGCCCCTCCGGCTCCGGCAAGTCCACCTTCCTGCGGTGCATCAACCACCTGGAGAAGATCAACGCCGGCCGGCTGTACGTCGACGGCCACCTCGTCGGCTACCGGCAGCAGGGCAACAAGCTCCACGAGCTGAAGGACAAAGAGGTCGCCGCCCAGCGCAAGGACATCGGCATGGTGTTCCAGCGCTTCAACCTCTTCCCGCACATGACCGCGGTGGAGAACGTGATGGAGGCGCCGGTCCAGGTCAAGCGGGAGTCCAAGGCGACGGCGCGGGAGCGCGCGATGCGGCTGCTGGACCGCGTGGGCCTGGCCGACAAGGCGTCCAACTACCCCTCGCAGCTCTCCGGCGGCCAGCAGCAGCGCGTCGCCATCGCGCGGGCGCTGGCGATGGAGCCGAAGCTGATGCTCTTCGACGAGCCCACCTCGGCGCTCGACCCGGAGCTCGTCGGCGAGGTCCTGGACGTGATGCGCGACCTCGCGGAGTCGGGCATGACGATGATCGTCGTCACGCACGAGATGGGGTTCGCGCGGGAGGTCGGGGACGCGCTGGTCTTCATGGACGACGGCGCGGTCGTGGAGTCCGGGCATCCGCGGGAGGTGCTGACGAACCCGCAGCACCAGCGGACGAAGGCGTTCTTGTCGAAGGTGCTGTGACGCTGCGCTGTGCGCGGCGGGCCCGGGCGGGGAGGTTGTGCGACGGTGCCGGGTGAGCGTGTTCTGCCGGTTATCCGGCCGGGCCCCCGGGCCCCCCGGGTTCCGGCACCGCGCCGGAGGCGGTGCGCGGACGAAGGCGTTCCTCTCCCGGGCGCTGTGAGGCCGCCCGGAGCCGGGTGACAAAGCTCCCTTGGCGGGGCGGGGGCTGGTACGGCCCCCGCCCCGGGGCGTAACTTCATGGTCATGTATGCCGCTTACGCTGCCCGCATCGACCGCGACGAGCCGCTTGCCGGCCTGGAGTTGGGGGAGCGGCCCGCGCCGCAGGCCCCGCCCGGATGGGCCGTCGTCGACGTCAGAGCCGCCTCCCTCAACCATCACGACCTGTGGTCGCTGCGCGGCGTCGGACTGGGCGCGGACGCCCTGCCGATGATCCTCGGCTGCGACGCCGCCGGTGTCGACGCCGACGGCAACGAGGTCGTCGTCCACTCCGTCATCGGCCAGACCGGCCACGGGGTGGGCCCGAAGGAGCCGCGGTCGCTGCTCTCGGAGCGGTACCAGGGCACGTTCGCGGAGCAGGTCGCCGTGCCGGCCTGGAACCTCCTGCCGAAGCCGAAGGAGCTGAGCTTCGAGGAGGCCGCGTGCCTGCCGACGGCGTGGCTCACGGCGTACCGCATGCTCTTCACCAACGCGGGCGTACGCCCCGGCGACTCCGTCCTGGTCCAGGGCGCGGGCGGCGGCGTCGCCACCGCGGCGATCGTGCTGGGCGCCGCGGCGGGGCTGCGGATGTTCGCCACCAGCCGCGACGAGGTCAAGCGCAAGCGGGCCGAGGACCTCGGCGCGGAGGCCGCGGTGGCCCCGGGCACGCGCCTGCCGCACCGGATGGACGCGGTCCTGGAGACGGTGGGCGCCGCGACGTGGTCCCACTCGGTGAAGTCCCTGCGCCCCGGTGGCACGGTGGTGATCTCCGGCACGACGAGCGGGCCGAACCCGCCGGCGGTGGAGCTGCAGCGGATCTTCTTCCTGGAGATGAAGGTCGTCGGCTCGACGATGGGCAGCAAGGAGGAGCTGGCCGGGCTGCTGAACTTCTGCGCGGTGAAGGGCGTACGGCCGGTGATCGACACGGTGCTGCCGCTGGACCAGGCCCGGGAGGGCTTCGCCAAGATGGCGGCGGGGGACCTGTTCGGCAAGGTGGTCCTGACGCGCTGAGAGGACTCGGCGCGGTATCGCGCTTCCCTTGTCAACCTATGTTGACATCAGCCCTGATGTCAACGTAGGTTGACGTCATGACTGATGCAACCGAGCTTGCCGAGCGGGCCGGGGGCGCCGATCCCCGCGAAGGGCTCCGGGCCGTCGCCGCGCTGCGGCGGCTGCTGGAGCAACTGGAGTCCGTACAGGTGCGCAGTGCGCGCAACCAGGGCTGGTCGTGGCAGGAGGTCGCGGCCGAGCTGGGGGTCAGCCGGCAGGCGGTGCACAAGAAGCACGGGAGGCGCTGATGTTCGAACGGTTCACCAAGGCCGCCAGGGACCTCGTCCGCGGCGCGGCCGACCGCGCGGAACGGGCCGGCGACCCGTACGTCACGGCCGAGCACCTGCTGCGGCAGCTCCTCGCCGGATCCGGTACCCCGGGAGCCGCCGCGCTGGCCGCGGCCGGGATCGACGACCAGGCACGGCGGGCCGGGGTCGAGCGGGGCCTGGACGAGGCGCGGCGGCGGGGCGGGCTCACCAGGTCCGACGCCGAGGCCCTGGCCGGGATCGGCATCGACGTCGACGCGGTCGTCGACCGCGTCGAGTCTTCCCACGGCCCCGGCGCCCTCGACCGGCGGCGGACGCGGCGGCGGGGACGCAGCCGGTTCGACGCCGACGCCAAGGCCGTACTGGAACGCTCCCTCAGGATCGCGCTGGGGCGGGGCGACAGGGCCATCGGCGACGAGCACATCCTGCTCGCCCTCGCCGCCGCCCCCGGCATCCCGGCGGAGGTGCTGGCCGACCACGGCGCCACGTACGCCGCGATCGAGGCCGCGCTGCCGGTGGTGGAGCGGGCCGGCTGAGCCGGACCGTGGGCCGGGTGTGCCCGGCGGCTACGGCGCCGTCCGGCACACCCGGTGGCGGGCGGCGGTCGCCGTGCGCGGGGGCGACGCGCCGCCCGGCGAGGCGCCCGGCGTCACAGGCCCGCCAGTTGCCCGCCGTCCACCACCACCGTCGTGCCCGTCTGGAACCCCATGTCCTCCGACGCCAGGGCCAGCGCCGCCGATGCCATCTCCGCCGGCGTCGCCATCCGCTTGAAGGCGTCGATCCCCTGCCGGCCGAACTCCGCCTTCCGCGCCGCCCACTGCTCGTCGGTGTCGCCCGGCGGCCGGTGCACGTCCAGCATCGGCGTGTCCGTCATCCCCGGTGCCAGCGCCACCACGCGGATACCGTGCGTGCCGTTCTCGATGGCCGCCGCCTGCACCAGACCCGAGACGCTGTTCTTGCTCGCCGTGTACGAGCCGAGCCCCGGCCGGGTCGCGTACTGGTTCGACGAGCCGGTGACGAGGATGACGCCGCCCCCGCGCGCCCGCATGTGCGGGATCTCGTACTTCATCGCCACGAAGATGCCGCGGGTGTTGGTGAGCGTCACGTCGTCCCAGTCCGCCACCGAGACCTCGTGCAGGTCCGTGAACGGCTTCTGGATCCCCGCGTTGTTGAGCGCGATGTCGAGCCCGCCGTACTTCTGCACCACCTCGTCGACGAACCCCCGCACCTCCTCGGGCCGTCGCACGTCGGCCCTGAGGTACGTCGCCTCGCCGCCGGCCGCCCGGATCTGCTGCTCGACCTCCCGGCCCAGATGCGCGCGCCGCCCGCAGAACCCGACCCGCGCACCCTCCGCGGCGAACGCGATCGCCGCCGCCCGCCCGATACCGGAAGTGGCGCCGGTGACGAGGACTGTCTTCCCCGCGTACCGGCCGCCGCGGTCGCCGCGCCCGCCGTCGCCGGGGCGCGGGTCGCGCTCCTGCGCCGACGCCGTCCGCGCACCCGCCCCGAGGCCCACGCCCGCCGCGGCCACGGCCGCCGCCGCCCCGCCCAGCACGTTCCGCCGTCCCACCGATCCGCTCCTGCCGTCCTGCATCTGCTGTCCCTCCTCGACCTGCGGTACGGCACCACCCTCCGGCCCCCGCACCGGGCGCCGCATCCGCCGCCCGGAGGCGCCCCGCACCGACCAACGGCGGTGGCGCCCGGCACCGACCCCCGACTTTCGTCGAATGTGCCTGTCAGCGGCGCTGCTTACGATGCGGGTATGTCCACCGCAGAACCGCACGTGCGCCGCGTGCCGCTGACGCCGCCGCAGCTCCGGTTGCTGCTGGCCGCCGGGTTCGTCTTCGTCGTCGTCAAGTCGGTGCGTTCGGCGCTGACCGGGCAGGCGGGCCTCGTCGCCGATCCGGCCGCGAGCGCCGCCGTGGCCGTCGCGCTGTGCGCGGCGCTGCCGCTGTGCCGCCGGATGCCGGTGACGGTGGCCGCGGTCACCGGCGCCGGGTTCCTGCTGGAGAGCCAGCTCTGGCCGGTGTTCGTCGCGCTGTACGCGGTGACCGTGTGGCGGTCCCGGGCGGCTGCCGTCGCCCTGACCGGCGCCGTCTTCGTACCCGCGGCCTTCGGTCCGTTCCGCGAGCTGGTGAACATGCCGCAGGTCATGCTGTTCCCCTGCGCGGTGCTCGCCGTGCCGCTGGCCGTCGGCCTGGCCGCGCGCAGCCAGCGCGACCTGACCGGCTCGCTGGCGCGCCAGGTGGAACACCTGGAGGCGGCGAACCGGCTGCGCGACGAGCAGGTGCGGATGGCGGAACGGGCGCGCATCGCCCGCGAGATGCACGACGTGCTCGCCCACCGGCTCAGCCTGCTCGTGCTGCACACCGGCGTGCTCCAGCGCCGCGGCGGCACCCTGCCCGACCCCGTACGCGAACGCCTCGACCTCCTCCGTACGACGAGCGCGCACGCGTTGGACGATCTACGGGACCTCCTGGGCGCACTGCGTGACCACGAGGGCCCCGTCCCGCTGGCCCCCACCGCCGACGACCTGCCCGCCCTCATCGCCGAGTCCGAGAAGGCCGGCACCCGGGTCCGCGCCCGCACCGACGACCTCGCCGGGCTGCCCGCGGCCGTCCGCCTCGCCGCGCACCGCATCGTGCAGGAGGCGCTCACCAACGCCCGCAAACACGCGCCCGGCGCACCGGTCGACCTCACGGTGACGGTGAGCAGGACGCGGGTGGCGATACGCGCCGAGAACGCCTGCGCCGGAGCGCCGGGGGCGGTGGCGGCGGCGGGGGCGCGGAAGCCCGGGGCGCCGGGACCGGGGGCGGCCGGGGCCGGGACGCCCGGATCCGGGGCGGCCGGTCCCGGGGCGCTCGGTCCGGGGGCGGTGGAGCCGTCCGGCGGCCCGCCGCGCGGCTACGGACTGGTCGGCATCGCCGAGCGGGTGGGCGCCCTCCACGGCACACTCGCCACCGGCCGCACGGCCGGCGGCGGCTTCGTGCTCACCGCCGAACTGCCCGTGCCCGTACACCCGGCGGACGACCCGCGCGTGCTGAGCGCGGCGGCGGCCCGGTGATCCGCGTCCTCGTCGTCGACGACGACGCCTTCGTACGCGCCGGGCTGAGGGACCTCATCGCCACCGACGACGGGCTCGAACTCGTCGGGGAGGCGGCGGACGGCAGCGCCGCGGTGGCGACCGCCCGCGGCCGGCGCGTTGACGTCGCCCTGGTGGACATCCGCATGCCCGGCATGGACGGCATCGCCGCCACCGCCGCGCTGTGCCGGCTGCCCGACCCGCCCGCGGTCATCGTGCTCACCACCTTCGACCTCGACGAGTACGTCTACGGCGCGCTGGCGGCGGGCGCCGCCGGCTTCCTCCTCAAGGACACCCCGCCGGACGCCATCCTCCAGGCCGTCCACGTGGTCGCCGCGGGCGCCGCCATGCTCTCGCCGACCGTCACCCGCACGGTCATCAGCCGCTTCCACCGCCCGGAGCCCACCCGCGGCCGGGCCGCGCGGGAGGCGGCGGCACGGCTCACGCCGCGCGAGCGGCAGGTGCTGTCCGCGGTGGCGGACGGCATGACCAACGCGGAGATCGGGGCGATGCTGCGGCTCCGCGAGTCGACGGTGAAGGCCCACGTCAGCCGGATCCTGGCGGAGCTGGGGGTGGCGAACAGGGTGCAGGCGGCGATCGTCGCCCGGGATCTGGCGGGTTGAGCGCGGGGCCGGCGTGTCCGGGGCGATGACGAGGGGGCGCGGCGGCACAGCGAGAATGCGCGCATGGCAAAGTGCAAGAAGTGCGGCGGGCACAAGCGCCGCTGGCCCCGTTCCTGCCCCCGGTGCTATCCCGGCGGGGACCGCACGGACGCGGTGGCGGAGGGCGCCGACCTGGCCGTGTCGGCGGGGGCGTTCGGATGGCTCTGGCGGGGGATCACGGGCGTCGTGCGGGCGGTCCTGCGGGCGCTGAACTGACCGGGATGAGGGATCCGCGGCTACGGATTCCCGCCGGGGGCGCCGATGTCCGGCTCCCCCTGCCGACCGGCGTCGTCGGTGTCGTCGGTCTCGTCGGCCTCGTCGGCGTAGCGGCGGGCCACCTCGTGATACGCCTCCTTGGGCGCCCACTGCGCGGTGTCGCCGGGGGAGACCTTCACCACCCCGAAGCCGGCCATGTCCAGGTCCCGGGAGGGGTCGTCGAGGTGGGGGAAGTCCCGCATGGCGAAGGTGAAGACGAAGCAGCCGTGGACGCCGCGGGCGGCGAAGAGGTCGATGAGTTCGCCGAGGTAGGCGGCCTGGACGTGCTCGTCGCGCACGTGGCCGGGCCGGATGCGGGGCGGGACCGCGAACCAGCGCACGATGCGGAAGGAACCGGGCCCGCGGCGTTCGGCCCCGCGGAAGGCGCCGCAGCCGAACTCGGTGATGACCACCGGCTTTCCCGCCTGTTCGGCTCGCCGCAGCAGGTCGTCGAGCTGCCGCTCGTAGGCGGACGGGTCGTCGCCGAAGCGGTAGAGGTTGACGCCGGCGACGTCGAAGTCGGACCAGTCGACCTGCTCCCAGTGCCCCGCCGCGTAGGTGACCGGACCGTGGAAGCCGCGGCGGGCGGTGGCCAGGGCGTCGGTGAGCAGCACCCGCAGCTTGCGGGTGATGCGGCGGTCGAACAGGCGCCGCCAGCGCCGGCGTACGAGGATCTGCAGGCGCACGAAGACCCGCGGACCCGGGAGCATGCCGCGCTGCGTCAGCGAGAACTCGCTGCCCACCAGCAACGTCACCCGCCCCGGATACTCCACGCGCAACTGCTCGGCGGCCTCGGCCGTCTCCGCCAGATGCGCGAGGAGGGCGGTACGCGGACGGTCGGCGAGGTAGGGCCGCACGTACACGTCGAGCCCCAGCCCGAGGGCGGTACGGGCAGCCTCCATCTGCGGACCGACGTCGGTGCCGATGAGCATGACGGCGGTGCAGCGCAGATCCTCGCGGATAGCCCGCAGGTCGTCCCGCAGGGCATCGCCCTCGGCCTCGCCGGTGACGTACGAGATGCCCTTGACCGCCAGACTCATGGCGTATGTGTAGCACGAGCGGTTGCCGCGCCGGATGGTGTTCCGGCGAGCGGTGCGGGTCACGGCGGGCAGGCCGCCTTGGCGAAGGGGCGGTTGACGGCGAACGACGGCCGACGCCGTCGGCGGCAGAGGACGACCGGCCGCGGTCGGTCGCGGCGGAAGCCGGACTGAACTCGGTAGGTGACTACGCGGCCGACGGGACACGCCACGGACTGAGTGCCGGGTGTGGTGGGGCGCCGGACCGCGAGGCTGGAACGGGGTTGGGTGTGGTGGTGCCGCCGTGCAGCGGCCCCCGGAAACGGCCTGGAGCGGCCCCCGGCAGCCTTCAGGTGCACGCGACGGGGAAAACTCTGGGTAACCCGTAAACCAAACGCGGACAAACCACCCACGCGGCCTGACTTTTGCCCGCGTACACGCACCCGCACCCCTTCAGGCGTGCCAGCCGCCACCCAACCCGCCCCGGTGAACGTCACCGTGGCAAACACGCGGCAACCCACCCTCAAAACCGGGTCAAATCGCCCGCGTGGCCCGAGTTTTGCTCAACCAGACGCACCCCACCGCCCGAGAGCGGGGTGCCGGCGGGGCGAGGGCCGGGCGGGAGTCCGTGGCGCGGCCCCGCCGGGGTTCTGACGCCGGCGGGCAGGAGATCAGGGGATCCGGCCCACCAGTTCGACGGAGATGACGACGGGAGATCCGTCCTTGATGGAGTAGAGCACGCGGTACCTGCCGACATGAAGGCGGAACGTGTCGCTGCCGTACGGGCGTGCGCCCGCGGGACGCGGGTTCTGCTTGAGAAGGTTGACGGAATCGAGGACGTGGTCGACGCCCGCCGGGTCGTCCTTGCGCAGCCTTGTCAGTGAGCGCTTGGCGGCGGGCTGGAAGACGATCTCCGCGCTCACGCGGCTCCTTGCGTGTGCCGGCTGCTCATCTCGTCCTGAGCCGCGAACTCCTGCTTCAGCTCGTCCATGGTGGAGGTGCGTTCTGGGCTGCCCAGTAGCTCGTTCACCCGGTTCTGTGCGAGGGCGAGGTCGTCTTCGAGATCGGCCAGCTCCTGTGGGCTGATCACGACGGCGATGAGCTGACCGTGGTCACTGATCCCCGTGCGTTCACGGTTCACCCCCGCTTTGCGGCAGACCTCTCCCAGGCGGGCACGTGCTTCTGCAATCCCCATGATCTCCGACATGCATGAAGTGTATCTAGATTCGCGCGGGGCGGCCGACCGCGCGGAACGGGCCGGCGGCCCGTGCGTCACCACTGAGCACCTGCTGCGGCAGCTCCTCGCCGGATCCGGCACACGCGGTGCGCCGGGGGCAGGGCTGGACGGAGTGGGCGGAGTGGGGGGAGGGGGGAGGGGGCGGGGGTTCCGGCGCCGGTTCTGCGTGGCGCGGACGCCGCCCTCCCCGTGCCGTGGGTGGCCGGGGTGGTCGGCGTCCGATGCACGCGGTCAGGCGGAGAGTTCGCCGGACTTGACGGCGGTGACGAAGGCGGACCAGGCGGCGGCCTCGAAGATCAGGGCGGGGCCGTCGGGGTCCTTGCTGTCACGGACGGGGACGAGGGCGGGGTGGTCGTCGGACACTTCGATGCATTCAGCGTGGGTGGTGTCGCTGTAGCTCGACTTGCGCCAGGCGGCGGTCTGCAGGAAGTCGTCGGAGACCTCGATGCACTGGCCGCCGTCGGAGTTGCTGTAGCTGCTTTTGCGCCAGGTGACCGTACTCAGGTCGATGCGTCGCACGGGACGTCCTCCAACGTTTGCTCGATGAGCTTGCGCGACTCGGCCGGTGTGAGCGCTCGGTCGCGGACGGCATCGTACGCGAGCTGCAAACGCTCAACTGACCCGTTTTCCTGGACGAGTTCGCCGCGGTGGGCATTTTCCGTATACGCCACGGTACGCCCTTCGGGCAGGCGCAGGAACATGACGTCGGTGTTGTCGAGTCCGTGGAGCCCGGCGCTGAACGGCAGCACTTGGATCGTCACTCTCGGGTGCTCGGCCATCTCCAGCAGGTACTCCAACTGTTCCCGCCACGCCTTCGGGTCGCTCAGCGGCGTGCGCAGCACCGCCTCGGAGAGAATGGACCGGAAGTGCGGCTCACGCTCGCTGTCCAGCAGCATGCGACGGTTCATGCGGGCCTCGACCTGCTGCTCCAGCTCGTTGCCCTTCGCGCCGCCCGCCGAGAGCAGCTCGCGTGCGTACTCCTCGGTCTGGAGCAGGCCGGGGAGGTTACTCACCCCGTAATGCCACAAGCTCGTCGCCTCCTTCTCCAGCGTCATGTACCTCTGATACTGCTCCTTGAACTGCGTCGGATCCGCCGCCGCAACCTCCCACAACGCCAGCACCAGCGGCGTCGTCCCGTAATGCGTGTCCAGCGCCTCCGCCACCTCCGGGCTGCCGATCGTGCTCCCCGTCTCCAGCTTGTGGAACAGCGACGGGTCCCACCCCAGCGCCTCCCCGAGCTGCCGCAGACTCTCTCCCCTCTTCGTCCGTAGTAACCGCAACTCCTCCGCGAAGCGCTGGCGTGCTTGCTGGCTTCGTCCGCTGATTGCTCGTCGTGGTGGCATGCGTCGATCTCCTGTGATGAGGGTCTGGAACTACTGCCGTGGGCCTGGGCGCCGAACCCGTGTGACCGTCGTCACACGGCTCCCCCTGCGCCACACTCGTAGTCAATCCGCTACGCACCGTAGTTGTCCAGCCCAATGTCCAACTGCTCAACCGGCCTGGAGCCCGCCCATGACCACCACGTGGAAGATGCTCTTCACCCCCTCCGCCAAGAGCGTCCGTCTCGTCCGTGCCCAGGTCGCCAAGGTCCTCGCCGGGTGGGGCTGCTGCGGAGACGCCGCCGACGACGTGGTGCTGATCTGCAGTGAGCTGGCGGCCAACGCCGTCCAGCACGCCCGCACTCCCGGCAGGCTGTTCATGGTCAGGCTCACCCTGCGTGGGCGGGACTGCCTCGTCGAGGTGAGCGACGCGATCCGCGTCCCGCCCCGCATGCTCGCCGCCGGGCCCGAGGACGAACGGGGCCGAGGGCTCCAGTTGGTTTCCGCGCTGGCGGAATGTACGGGGCACCACGACCGGGAGACGCTGGGGAAGACCGTCTGGGCTCGGGTCACCCTGCCGGGCTGATGGTCCAGCAGTCGTAGGCCGCGGCGTCTAGGTTCTGTTTCTCGGATCATGTGCGGAGCCAGATGGCCAGGGCTGCGACGGTGATGGTCCCGAGGTAGACGTAGGCGCGTTTGTCGTAGCGGGTGGCCACGGCCCGGTGGTTCTTGAGGCGATTGATCGCCCGCTCGACGACGTTGCGCTTCTTGT
>NZ_JCANSZ010000082.1:0-21136 GCF_059570535.1 Streptomyces sp. CNP082 | reverse complement strand
ATCAGGGTGCCGGCATCGGCATCCACACCCCCACCTCCACCCATCCCGACCGGCCCAAGCCGCTATGTGCGGACAACCGCAGCCACGACCGACTGCTACGCGGTCTACGAGCCGTGGGCGAACGTGCCGCCGCCACCCTCAAGCAGCGCTGGCGCGCACTCCAGCACATCACGCTCAGCCCCAGCCGCATCGGCGTCATCGCCCAAGCCGCCCTCATCCTCAACAACACATGGAGCGAAACTCGCTGAGAAAACCTGAGTGGGGTGAATTATGACTATGCGTCGTTCGCTGCCGGTGCTCATCGCCGCCCTCGCCGCCTTGCTCGGCTCCCTCCTCGCCCCGGCCGCGGCGGCCGGCCCGGACCCCCGTGCCGCGGGCGGCCCGCCACCCGTCGTGCCCCGGCCGGCGCAGTGGGAGGGGCTGGGCGGCACCGTCGCCCTGACCCCGCACTCGCGCATCCTGCTCGACCCGGGCTCCCGCGCCCGTACGACGACCGAGGCCGGCCGGCATGAGCTGCCGGGCCCCGCCCGGCAGACCGGGCAGGACTTGGCCCGGCAACTGCAAGCCGACATCGAGGCGGTCACCGGGCTGCGGCTGCCGACCTCATCCGGCGCATGGGCGACATGAAGCTCAACACCCTCTTCCTGCACCTGTCGGACTCCGAGGGCTTCCGCCTCTACAGCCCGAAGTTCCCCGGGCTCGCCGACCGCGAACACAGCTACACCCGCGCCGACATCGAGCGGCTGAAGGCGCTGGCCGCCCGCCACCACGTGCAGGTGATGCCGGGGATCGACGTGCCCGGGCACGCGACCGTGGTCAGCGAGGCGTTCGGCATCGGCTTCGGTGCCGGGTCCGACCCGTGCACCGGCGCGCACACGCACTCCCATCTCACCCCGGACTGGATGATCGACATCACGGACCGGCGGGCGATCAGGAAGACGAAGGAGATCGTGGCGGAGTTCAGCGGCTGGTTCGACGCCCCGCTGTTCAGCATCGGCGCCGACGAGCTGCCCGGGCAATTGGAGCAGTGCCCGCGCGTGCAGCACCATCTCGCCGAGGACCCGGGCGTCAGCACCCTCGGGGACCTGCTCAACCGCTACATCAACGATCTCGACGACGTGGTGACGGGGCGGGGTAAGCGGACCGCGATCTACAACGGTTCCGAGCACATGGAGGCGCCGCAGCAGCGGGTGCACTCCTCGGTGGTCTTCCTCACCTGGGAGGGAACCGGCAGCGAGCCTGTGATCCCGGGCCACGACGAGATCGCCATCGGCCCCTTCTACGTTACCCCGAACAACTACCACAACCTCTATCCCGACGAGCCGTGGATGTACCAGCGGTGGGTGCCGAACACCGCACCCGACATGCTCGGCTCCGGCCTGATGAACTGGGCCGACTACAACTTCTGGGCCGAGGACGAGTACTTCGAGCAGAAGATGGCGGCCCCGCGGGCGCTGCTGGCGGACCGTGCCTGGAACGGCTCCGCCGTCCCCGATTCGCTCGCCGGCTTCCGGACCCGGGTGGCGGCGCTCGGCGACCCGCCGGGGGTCCGCCCCGCACCGCAGCCGCCCCGGGCGGACGACGGCCGCCCCAGCCACCACTGGACCTTTGACGCCGCCCCGTACCCGGCCGGCTGGACCTACGCCAGCCGGCCGCCCAACACGATCATGGCCGAGGACGTGGCCGGCGACCTGCCGGGCACCTCGTACATCATCAACAACCCCACCCTCATCGACGAGGGCGTGCGCGGCCAGGCGTTCCGCTTCGACCATGACAAGGATGGGGTGGGCTTCGGCGGCCTCGACGTCGCGGCACCCTGGACCGCCTCCACCTGGGTCAAGCTCACCGGTACCACCAGCGACCAGGTGCTGCTCAGCTCCCGCGCCGACGCGCTGAAGCTGCAGCAATACGGCACCGGCAAGGTCGGCTTCACCCGCTTCGGCGTCGCCGACCACAGCTTCGACTACACCCTGCCGCTGAACCGCTGGGTCCACCTCACCTGGGTGGCCGAGCCGGACCGCACAACTCTGTACGCCAACGGCGAACCCGTCGGCGCCGTCAACGCCTCAATCCCCCTCCCGCAGAGCTCGATCGGCGCACCGCACGCAAGCCTCCGCGGCGACCTGGACGAACTCGTCACCTGGGACGAGGCCCTGACGCACACTCAGGTACGGGAGCGCTTCACCGCGTACGAACACTGACCCTCGACGAGCAGTTCCGCCTCGGCAGCGCGGCGGCGCGATGGTTTGCGCGCCGCTGGCGACCCGGGTGGCCCGACGCCTCCGACATGGTCGGAGGCGTCGGGCCGGTGTGACGGGCCGCGGCTCGGCCCGCACCCGGCGAGACGCCTGACGGGCCGCTCGATCCGACCGGCCGACGACATCATCTTCCTGGACGCCGGTGGCGGCGGCCTTCACGTTGCCGGTGCGGATTACGGACCCACGAGCTGCGCCGCGGCCAGCGCCGACGCAACCGTTCCTCCGGTGACCACCGCCGAGGCCGCGAGCAGCGGAATCCTCGGGGTCCACGTGCGCAGCGCCCGCGAGCGGGAGAGCCGGTCCAGCAGCGCGTCCCGTCCGCGCAGCACGATCAGGCCAACCCCGGTGAGGGTCAGCGCCATGCCCAGGCCGAAGGCGGCGACCATCGCCAGGGCGATGGCGACCTTGCCGGTCAGCAGGCCCGTGAGCAGGACGAGGAAGGCGGACGGCGAAGGCAGCAACCCGCCCGATACACCGAGGAGGAGCAGTCCTCTCCAGGTCAGCAGGGAGGAGTTGTCCGGAAGGCGATGATTATGCCCGTGGTTGTGCCCATGCTCGTGCGTGTGCCCGTGATGCTTCCAGTGGCGTAGATGCCGCCGCAGCAGGCTCACGCCCACCCCCGCCACCACCAGCGCCGCGATCATCTGGAGCCATCGCGTCAGGGCCGCGATATCCGGCAGGCTGCTCGCCGCCAGCCACCAGCCGACGGCCAGGGCGGTGACCGAGACGGTGTGCATCAGGGCGACGCTCCCGCCCAGCCACACCGCGTCACGCGGTCTGCCCTGGCCGGCCACCAGATACCCGGCCGCCATCGACTTGCCGTGCCCAGGCGAGCAGGCGTGGAGCGCGCCGACCGCCGCCGCCACCAGCAGCGCCACCGGCAGAGCAGCCCCATGGTCCAGCAGTGACGTCAGGTCGGTGGTCCAGGACCAGGTCCGCGCCGCGGGCCCGGAACCGGCGGCCCCCGGCGTGAGCGCGAGCGAACGCGTCGGCTCCTGCGCCGTGTGCAGACCACCGCTGCCCGTGTCCGTCACCGACAGCGTCCGGTACGCCGGATCGACGTCCGTCAGCGCCGTGATCGTCAGGTCGATCCGGTCCACCTGCCTCGGGCAGACGAAGTGGAGCTCCAGCTCCACGCCGTCAGCCCGCTCGGCGCGGCACGGCCGCCCGTCCTGCCGCACGGCGATGTGGGAGCGCAGATAACCCGCCGCATCTCCGCTGGACTCCTCTCTCAGTACAGCGACATCGTCCGGTTGCGCGGACCAGGTCACGTCGACATCGGTGCCCTTGGCCTCGACGCTAGCGATGGGCGGTGTTCCGAGGGGGTGCGCCTGCGCCGTCCCCGCGCTGCCGAACAGCAGCGCGGGGACGGCGGCCAGCAGAAGCAACACCCCGGTGCGCAGTGCTCGCACGGTGCTGCTTCTCCCTCAGTGCCGGAGCGCGGCGAGCGCGTGAACAGTGCCGTCGTCGGTGAGGGCGAAGACCCAGTCACCACTCACGGAGAGCGCCGAGGCCACGCCCGCGCCGAGGTTGTACGAAGCGGACAGCTCGCCGCTCGCCCGGTCCAGGACGAGCAGGCGCCCGTCCCACGTCCCCACGTACACATGGGACTTCGTCACCAGCGGGTGCATCGTCGGCGAACCCGGTCCGGCAGCACAGCCCCGGGCTGCCCGCGACGGGTCGTCTGCCGGACTCTCCCCGGGCAGGTAGCCGGCTTTGGACTCCCACACCGGCTGCGACGGATCTGCGGCGCTCGTGTCGTAGGCACGTACGACGCCGTCCCGGCCCGCGACGTACGCCGTGTCGCCCCACACGGCCGGGCTGGTGACCTGGGGCGGGCCCGGCTCGCAGGTGCTGCTGGTGCCGAGCCCAGACTGCCAGGTCACCGCCCCCGTCTCCGGATCGTGGCCCCGGACCCCGGACGCCGTGAACGTCACCAGCTCCGCCTCACCCGTCTCCGGGTCGGTCAGCGCGGGCGACGAATGGCTGTCGATGCCGCCGCCGGTGTCCTTCACCCACATCTGGGTGCAGGTCGCGAGGTCCATCGCGATGAGGGTGTTGCTCGACATGGAGTGCAGATAGACGGTATTAGAGCCGGGCTGGCGGATCGCGGTGCTGTGGGCTTGACCCCACGAGAACGCCGCCCCGAAACCGCCGGGGAGCATCTCGCCGGTCCCGGCGTCACGGCAGCGGATGTTGTGCGCGTCCTGGTACACGGCGACCGAGCGATCGTCATCACCCGCGAGGGAGAAGACGCTGACCGGCCCGCCCGCGCGGCCGTAGCGGCGCACGGTGTCGCCATGGGTCTCCTCGCGGTCGATCGCCTGCCAGGCGATCCGGCCGTCCGCCGCGTCCAGCGCGTAGATACGGCCCACGGCGGTCGTCAGGTAGACCTTGCCGCCGTGCAGCGTCGGCGCCGACTCGGCGTCCCCGTCCAGGTAGGTGCGCCAGATCTCCCGCCCGGTGGCGATGTCGTAGGCGACCACCATGCTGTACGGAGAGTCGAAGGCCCGGGACGAGACGATGAGCTTGCCGTCCGCGACGACGGAGCCGTTGAGGTTGAACTGCTCGCCGGTCTGCCGGGCCCACCTGAGGTCGACCAGCGCGCCCGGGTCGTCGCCGCTCGCCGAGCGCCCGGCCTCGCCGCCGCCCTGCCGCAGCCAGTCCTGCCCGGTCCGCGGCGCGTCGAGCTCGGCGTCCGGTACGACCTCGAAGGTGTTCGTGACCGCGGGGAACGCCTTGCCCCGGGTGTCGTAGGCCACCGACTCGGCCGTATAGGTGCCGGGCCGCAGCCCGCTCAGGTGGCCGGGCGCCCTGGTCCACGAGCCGCGCGCTTCGGGGCAGGGCTCGGGCTCGCCGCCGGGCGGGGTGTAACAGTTCTCGATGCCGGGCGGCGCGGCTGCGACGCCGAAGCGTAGCTGGTGCGTCTGTCGCGTCACGACACGGCCGCTGCTGTTGCGCACGGTCAGCGAGGCGCGCTCTGGCGTGCGGCCGTTGTCCTCCGCGTACACCTCGACGGGCACCCCGTGCCCGGCGCCGTGCACACTGCCCTGTGCGGGACTGACGAGCGCGGCGTCGTTGTCGATGGCGAACTGGCGGTGGATGCCGGTCACATAGCCCGTGTCCTCGTTGCCGGACGTGCCCGGGTCGTCCGTGATGGCGCTGAAGTCGAGGACTTTGTAGTCGGGGCGGGCGCCGTCGATGCCGTAGTTGCCCTGGTTGTTGATCTCGACCGACCGCTCGAAGGCGCCGCGCCGGAACTCCGCCTGCTGGTTGTGGCCCGCGGCGACCATCCGCACGTCGTAGTCCGCGAGCAGGTCGATCGTCGGCTGCATGCCCGCGCCCGGGCCCCACTGGGTGAACAGGGAGCGGTGCGCGAAGACGAACACCTGCTTGCCGACCGCGTTGCGGGCGAGGTCCTCGCGCAGCCACTCAAGCTGCGGTGCCAGCCCGCTGGAGTCGTAGTTGTCTTCCAGGACGACGATATGGCGGCCGTTGCGGTCGAAGCTGTACCACTCGGGGCCGAGGTTGCGGCGCCAGTACTCCATGCTGCCGCCGTAGCCCTGGGAGGTGGCCGTGCCGCCGAAGTCGTGGTTGCCTATCACCGGGTAGAAGGGATGACCGAGCTGCCCCTCCCGCAGGCCCTTGCTGAGCACGTCGAAGCCGCCCTGGCGGTACGGCTCGGCCGCGTAGTCGGTGACGGTGAGGTCGCCGGTCGCGATCTGCATCGTAGCGCCGTCGACCTCGGACATCGCCTGGACCTCGCTGGTCCACCGGGCCACGTCGCCGGGAGACCCGTCGCCCCCGCGGTTGCTGACCTCGACGTCGGAGTTCATGATCCACGTCTCGGTGGGGTCCGCGGCGTTGCGGTCGGGTACGAGAGCGAAGTCGACTCCCTTGCCGCCGGCTTCGGGGACTTTGCGGAAGAACTGCGGGACGTAGTCCTCGCGCAGCACGGGCGTGTATCCGTCGGGCGACACGACGCTGACCAGATCGCTCTCCCGCCGCGTCGGGTCGATCCGAAGGCTGTACGAGCCGTCGTCCCCGGTCGTGGCCCACGTGGCACCGTCGTTGACGTCGACGCCGGGCATGGGTCTCTCACCGGGGTCCCGGCTGCCGTTGCCGTTGCGGTCGTCGAAGACGGTGCCCTCGACGGTGACCGTCGCGGCCGCATCCGCACCGTCGTCGGCGAGGGCCGGCTGGGGCGCGAGGACGGACGCCGCGACGACCCCGGCGGTCGCCAGTTGCAACCGGCGCCGGGTGCGCCGCGGTGCGCGGATGAACGCCGGCAGCCGCCAGGCGGCGAGCAGCAGCACGGCGCCGGCCGCGGTGAGGCCGGCGACCGTGAGCCAGGGGAACGACGGCGGCGCGTGCGCGCCGCGGATGTCGACGAGCGAGGCGGCGGCGGAGGCGTCGGCCACCGTGCCGTCGAACTCGACTACGACTCGGGTCAGTCCGCCCTGGTCGATGAGCGAGCTCAGGTCGAGCGTGGGGACGTGGCAGTTCCACGCCAGTTCGATGACGACCCCGCCGGGCGCGCCTCCATCGTCGCCGGGCACGCCGGAACCGGTGGCCGGGCAGGGAGCCGAGAGCAACCCGGCTGCCCAGTCACCGGCCTGTTCGGGGGCGACAACGGAGTTCGCGACGATGAGACGGCCGCTGGTGACGTGGTCACCCGTTGTGACCACGAGTTCGGCGTGCTCGCGCGTGACATGCGCGGACGCCGTCTGGGCGCCGACGCCCAGCACGAGAAGAACCAGCGCGGCGGCGAGCCCGCCGGCGCTGCGTATGAGTTTCATGAGGCGGACGCTAGTTTTCGCGACTCAGTTACCGGCCGGTCGCGCGTGAGCCTTCGTCGTGCCGTCGGGGAGTGTTCAGCTTCCTTTGATCCACCGTTGGGACATGGGCCGAATGGTCGGACCTATCTGGGGCCCTCAGCGGGAACCGGGAGAGGTCCGCCCTCTCTATCGGGCATTCATCGGTTGTCTGATGCCCAGGTAAGCAGTGTCCGAACGGCGGTCAGCCATCCATTCCACTTGCGCTGCGTGCATGCACGCGATGGATGATCCCGCCCCTTCGGCACCGCGCCAAGCGCCTTCCCCTCCTTGGCCCAAGCGCCGTCCGCTCACTCCGGCCGGGCCGGAGCGAGCGGACGATCGGGTTACGCGCCGGGCTGTCCCCTGACGATCACCTCCGCAAGTGACAGCGGATCGGCGGCCGAGGCGAGCTGGACCCGCACGTAGCGCCCCTTGGCCCCGTCGAGGTCGAGGGTGGTGGGCCGTCCCGCGGTGTCGGCCTGGTGCCGGGCCGTCACTCCCGGTGCGGCCTTCGCCTCCTCCAGCGAGTCGGTGGCGAAGGGAGTGTCGGAGACGAGCACCCAGTAGTCAGACAGGCGCTCGGAGCAGCAGTCGGCCCTGTTCCAGATCTCGATGGAGTCGATGGCATGGGACTCACCCAGGTCCACCTGCCACCAGGCCTGGTCTGACGGCTCCGCGGTGTGAGTGACCGAACCGTCGAAGAACGCGCCGCTGGTGTTGCCGTCCACGGCCCGGGAGGGCAGGCCCTCATGCGCCGTGCTGACCTGGGTCGCTGTCTTGCCCACGGCCACGTTGGGCGGCACCACCGTGACGCTGTCGGGGAGTTCGACGATCTTTCCATCACCCGTTGCGTCCACGGTGAGCGTGTAGTCCCCCAGGGGGGCCGCTGCCGGTACGGTCGCGGTCATGGTCGTGGTGAAGGTGCCGCCAGGTGCCAGGCTCGTGTACTCGGCGGCGGCGCCGGCCTCCCAGCCTTCCGGCGTACGCAGCACGGTCGTCCCGCTGACCGGCTGGGCGCCCAGGTTGGTCACGTGCACCGGGATGTCCGCCGACGCGCTCCTTTCGAGTTGGTCCGGCGCCTCCAGCCAGGACACCACCCTGCCGGCCTGGCCGACCAGCATCGTGTCGATCCGCAGACCGAGGTCCTCGCCGGGGTGCGTCGGCTCGTCCAGGCGCACGGTCACCGGTGTAACGACTCCGGCCGGCACTCTGAAGGGGCCGATGGCCTTGGTGGTCAGCTCGCTGCCGCTCACCACTCGGGACTTGTCGCCGACCGTCACGCGGTACGAGGCGTCGGGGCGGGCCTGGCCGCTGAGGGCGATCGAAATGTCGGAGGACCTTGGGATGGTGATGTGCGCGGTCTGTCGCACGGTGGTGCGGCGGTTGCTGCTGTAGGTGCCCTGATCGGCGTAGCTGTGACCGGACTCGATGTCTGTCGGCTGGATGGCGGCGCTGGTGTCGCTGCCGAGGTCGACGGTGTTGCGGGGGATGACCCGCAGCTCGCCGGCGAGGTCGACCCGGATGACCGGCAGGACGTCGTCCCGCGGCTGCTCAGGCAGCGTGACGACGAGGTCGTCGCCGTCAAACCGCCAGTCGAGCCCGGATGCCGCTCCGTCTTCGCGGACGTCGTGCACCGGGGTGGCCAGGCCGGGCAGGCGCAGTTGACGGTCGGCAGGCCAGTTGGTCACGTGCAGGAACAGTTCGCGGTCGTTGACGGTCACCTCGCCCCACGGCTGGCCGCCGAAACGGGTGGCCGACGCGTCGAGCACCGCGCCGGGGTGGCGGTTCAGCCAGTCGCCGATGCCGTGCAGGACGTCCGCCTCGAACTCCACGACCGAGCCGTCACCGCGCGGTCCGATGTTCAGCAGGTAGTTTCCGCCCCGGGCGCGCACGCTGGTGAGCCCCGTGACGAGGTCGCGGACCTTGCCAGGAAGGTCGTCACGCTTCTGCCAACTGCGGTAGCCCCACGTTTCGTGGTAGATCGACGCGGGTGTCTGCCACGCGCCGTCGAGAGGCACGTCCGGGACCTCGTTGTCGCCGAGTGTCCGGAAGTCCCCCTTGTTGTTCCATATCCGGCTGTTGATCGCCGCGTGCGGCTGGTGTTCCCGGACGATGGAGGCGAATGCCTCACTCTGGGCCGCGGTCGGCGCCGACATGTCGAACCACACCTCGGCGATGTCGCCGTAGTTCGTCATCAACTCCCGGATCTGCTGCTTGATCACCGGCTCCATCGACGCCGGGATCGGGTTCTCGTTGCTGCCGTCGAAGCCGTGCCCCTGGTGCCAGTCCACCAGCGAGAAGTAGAAGCCGAACTTCAGCCCTTGGGAGCGGCACTCGTCGGCGAGCGCCCTCATCGGGTCCTTGCCGTACGGGGTGGAGTCCACGATGTCGTAGGTGGTGGAGTCCGTGTCGAACATCGAGAAGCCGTCGTGGTGCTTGCTCGTGATGACGATGTAGCGCATCCCCGCTTGCTTGGCCAGCGAACAGATCTCGGCCGGGTCGAACCTATCCGGCTGGAACCGCTTGGCCACTTCGAGATAGTCCTCGCCGGAGATGTTCGCCCACATCTGGATCTGCTCGCTGTAGCCACGTGTGACCGGCTCCCCCTGCCACACGCCGCCCAGCTCGGAGAAGAGACCCCAGTGGATGAACATGCCGTACTGGAGACGCTGCCAGGCCGCGACGTCCGCATCCTGGCTGTGCTCGATCGCTCCGGGCACACCTCGGACGCTGGGTTGCTCCGGGGCCGCAGGCCCCGCCATCGCCCCCGGCCCGTATACGGCCAGTCCGGCCATCGCCAAGATCGCCATCATCAAAACCAACGCTCTTCGCATCTCACTGCCACCTCCTCACGGGAACCGGGATAGACCCGATCTTTGAGCCGAACAGAGTCGTTGCTCTTTCGTGAAACACCCATAAAACGAGGAAACACATCGGATGTTAACCACATCCGCTGGCCGCGAGTAAGCCCCTGGACGCAGGATGTCTCGGCGCCCGGACAGGTCTCGACCGTCCAAATGAGCCAACTGCACCTCAAATGAGCCGAGTTCATCGGATGCGGTTGCTCCAGCCGCCCGGCGAGGGGCCGGTCGGAGCCGGCGAGCTGGACGCGGATGTAGCGTGCGGGGCGGTCGACTTCAAGATTCAGCGACGTCCCCGCCGCGGCACTCTGATAGGAGTGCCAGACCCCCTTCTGGTTCTTGGTGAGCTCGGGGTCGTTGGAGGTGAACGGGGTGTTGGAGGCGAAGACGTAGAAGTCGCGCAACCGGCTGTCGCAGCAGTCGGTCCGGTTCCACAGCTTGATCGAACTGACCGGCTTGGCCGAGCCGAGATCGACCTGCCACCACGGGTCGGCGTCCAGCGGGGTCTCGGAGGTTTGCGAGACCGAGCCGGCCCGGAAGTCGCCGTCGGTGTTCCCGTCGATGGCCCGATCGGCGTTCGCACCCGATGCGTGCGTGCTGGACTGGGTGGCGGTCTTGAGGACGCCGGGGGCGACTGGTTCGACGTCTTCGAGCTGTCCGACGCCCGGGTCGCCCTGGTGGTCGGCGATGTGGTGGGCCACGGAATCAATGCCGCGGCCACCATGGGACGGCTCCGAGTCGCGGTGCACACCCTGGCCGCCATGGATCTGCCGCCCGACGAGGTGCTGGCCCGCCTCGACGATCTCGTCATCCGCCTGATCGAGGAAGAGGCTGCCGGCGAGGGGGCCACGGCCACCGCCGTCCTCGGCGCCACCTGCCTGTACGCCATCTACGACCCGGTCACCCGACGCTGTGTCGCCGCCCGCGCCGCCATCTCCTGCCTGCCGTCGCGGCCTCCGGCGGTGGCGTGTCGTTCCCCGATCTTCCGGCCGGTCCTCCGCTCGGCCTCGGCACGCTGCCGTTCGAGTCCGCGGAGTTCGCACTCGATGAAGGCAGTCTCCTGGCGCTGTTCACCGACGGCCTCGTGGAGTCCCGCGAGAGGGACCTGCAATGGGGCCTCGATGAGCTGCCGCTGCGCTGGACCACCCCGAAGTCCCGCTGAGCAGGTCTGCGGCACACTGCTGAACACGATGCAGGGCGGGCCGCAACGCGACGACCTGGCACTCATCGTCGCCCGCGCCCTGGGCCCCGACGAGGTCACGTCGTGGGAACTGGCCACCGACCCCGCCGTGGTCGGCGAAACACGCGCGTTCGTCGCGGCCGCACTGGAAGCATGGGGCCTGGATGAGCTGACGTACTCCACGCAACTGATCGTCAGCGAGCTCGTGACCAACGTCATCCGCCACGCCGTCGGCCCCATCCGGCTGCGCCTGATCCGGCACTCCGTGCTGATCTGCGAGGTCGCGGACGACAGCAGCACAGCGCCGCGCATACGCCACGCCCGGGTGATGGACGAGGGCGGTCGCGGACTCTTCCTGGTGGCACAGGTGGCGCACCGCTGGGGCACCCGGTACGTCCCGGACGGCAAGATCATCTGGGCCGAGCAGAGGCTGCCCGAGCAGCCCCGGCCCTGACGTCGTACGGCGACTTCGCGGCAGACCGTGCTCCCTCGACCGGGGCACCGGCGGTAGCGGGCTCCGGCTCGTTCGACACTGTGCCGCCGAGGACGACCGTGGCGCCCGTCCTGGCTGCGCCGGTAGACCGTGCCGTGGCCTGCACAAGGCCCGGAACGGGCGTCAGGTGGCGCTGCCGCCCAGGTGAGGATGGCTGCCGCCCGCCCCAGAGCTCCCGGGAACCACCAGTGCGAGCTTGTCGGCGGTGAAGTCGACCACGCCCGGCGATCGATCTCCTCGCTGCCCGGCCATCGGGCTCCGGGCCGCGCCAGCACTCGGGCATTCTCGGTCGGTACTGGCCCAGCAGAAGGATCAACTTCAGCGTTGTGTCCAAGGGGTCCATGGAGTGACGTGTCCGCGAGCTTGAGCGGGCGCCCCTGCACGGGCCGTGCCCTGGCCTCGCCGTTCGTGTCCTCCCCCGGCCGGCCACCCGCAGTCGGTCGGCGGCCACCCCGTCCCCGTAGCATCCCAGGCCACCAGCCCACCTCCGCCGAAACATCACAGACGGGTAACGCCACGGGACGTTGCCTTCCCTCTCACGCTCCTTATCCAGTGACCCCCACCAACAGGAGGACTGTTGTGACAAGGCAAGGACGGCACCGGTTGACGCGGTGGAAGGTGGCGCTCCCGGGAGGCGGCGCAGCCGCCCTCGTGCTCGCGCTGTTGTGGAGCGCTATGGGCATGCCCGGCTGGGCGGAGGAGAACGGCTCCGCGGACCCCGGCAGGGCGGCCCCCGTGGTGCGGACTGCGCCCGTCGGCCAGGTGGCGTGTGATGACGGAAAGGAGGGTGACGGCAAGGGCCGGTATCAGCCCGTGTACGTCTATCGCTCGGAGGCCGGGCCACAGAAGGGCGGGCCGGCCGCGGTGCAGCACATCATGTGGGACATAGACCAGATCTTCGAGGCAAGCGCGAAGCGTTACCCCGGGTTCAACGACAGCCGGCGCCCCCGGATCGTGCAGGACGAGAGGTGCCGGCCCGCCGTGATGAGCGTCAGTGTCGACGGGCTCGCGGAGCAGCACTCCATGAGCGAGGTGCGTTCCCTGGCCCTGGAGGCCGTACGGGAAGAGATCGGCGGGACGGAGGAGCAGGCGAACGAGTGGCTGGGCACCCACCGGCTGCTGTACTTCTACGACACCGGACAGCCCGATGGGTGCGGCACCGGCGGGATGCCCGGGCCCGACTCGCGGGCCGACATGCACAGCGGGTGGGCCGAGGTGTCCTGGGGTTGTGCGGGTGCAGGCGCGATGACGCACGAAATGATCCACAACTTCGGGGTCACGCACTGCGACGAGGATGGTTCCCAGGGCAACGACCCCATATGCCGGGGCTACGACAGCACACCCCGCTGTGACGACCCGCGTGCGGGCTCCGTGCTGGACTGCGTGCGTGACGAATTCGCCTACTTCCACCCCCGGCCGAAGAAGGGCAGCCAACTCGCCGAGAACCCGCGGCAGAACGTCGCCAACAGCCCGTACCTGATCCGCAACAAGCCGGCGAAGCCGGTGGCGGCCCGTCTCGCCGAGCAGGCGAGCGGCAAATGCCTCGAAGCGGCACGCAAGGGTGCCGGGCTGCGGCTCGCGAAATGCGGCGGTGACGATCAGACCTGGGTGCGGCGGATCAGCGGCCGCGGCTGGTTCACCTTCCAGTTGGGCACGAAGTGCCTGGCGAAGGGGAAGGAGGGCACGCCAGTGCTCGCCCGGTGCGCGAACAAGGCGAGCCAGCACTGGTGGGTGAGCGACGGCCAGGGCGAGGCGCGCAACGGCTACGGCCTCGTGCCCCGCACCGGCGTGGAGCAGGTCGGGGTCAACGGGGCGGCGACCTTCGTGATGCGCAAGGGATGAGGCCGGTTCAGCCGCCGAAGGTGTCACCCGCGCAACAGCAGCGGGGTGGCAGAGCGGCGAAGTGACTCGTCGTCGTACCGACGGCAGGGCGTCGGACAGCCCTCTCTACGTCGCCGTGCTTTCCCCGGTCGTCCAGACCGGGGAAAGCACGGCGACGAGCCTGCCCGGACGAAGGCGACCACGTCGTCTCCGCCCGGGACGCGCATCCCCTCGACGCCTGCGACGGCTACTGTCGTGTCGCAGGCCCCGAGGGGCGAACCCTGCACACGCATACCGTGTTTCACAACGGATTGATAACGTCGCGGGATGATGCGCCCGGTGGCCGCTCCCCCCTTTGCGAAGGATCCGGCCGCCGCACCCACGGAATGACCGCCATGCGCAGAAGCTCAAGCACCACCGTCCCTACCCCTGCCGGTACCGTCGCGAGCGACGCCGACCTGACCGCCCGTATACGCACCGGCCCGCACGACGCCGCCGAGGCCGCGCTCGACGAGCTCTACCGACGACACCGTGAGCCGGTACTTGCCTACGCGCGCAGCTGCACCCGCGACCCGCATACCGCCGAGGATCTCGCCTCGGAGGCGTTCGCCCGCACGCTGCACGCCGTCCGCGGCGGCAGCGGCCCCGACGCAGCCTGGCGACCGTACCTGCTCATCACCGTGCGCCGCACCGCCGCCGCCTGGGCCCACTCCGCCCGGCACACCGAACTCTCCTCCGGCTTCGAGGCATGGCTGTCGGAAACCGCGGTGACCGAGAGCAGCGAGGAGCAGGTGCTGGAACGTGAAGACGCCGCTCTTCTGCTACGCGCTTTCCGCAGCCTTCCCGAGCGCTGGCAGACTGCACTGTGGCACACGGCCGTCGAGGGCGAGCCGGCGGGCCGCGTCGCACCGCTGCTCGGCCTCAGCCCGAGTGGTGTCACTTCTTTGACCGCGCGTGCCCGCGAAGGGCTGCGCGAGGCGTACCTCGCCGCACACGCGACGGACCCGGCAGCGCCGGAGGAGTGCCGCCACTACACGGGTCTGCTGGCGGCCTCGGTCCGCCGCGCCGGGCCGGGCCGGCGCGCGCAGCGCAGCCTGGCCCGCCACTTGGCCGTCTGCCCCCGCTGCCGCCGCGCCGGGCTTGAGGTACGGGAGCTGAACAGTTCCCTGAGCGCCGTGCTCCCCGCAGGGCTGCTGCTGTGGGGAGGAGCCTGGTACGTGTCGCAGGTGGCGACGGTCTCGGGGACCGGTGTCTCCGCCGGAGCGGCGGCCACCACCGCGGGAGCCGCCGGCACCACCGGAGGAGCCACCACGTCCACCGGGCTGGCCGCAGCCCTCAAGGCCGGCGGAGTCGCGGCCTCCGTCCTCGTCATATCCCTCGGAGGCTACGCGATCTGGCCGAACGGCGGCGGTGACCCTCCGCCCTCGCCCTTCCCCACCGCGCCCGCCACCACTGCTGCTCCGGACCCCACGCCCGCGCCGCGGCAGAGCACGCCCGTGGAACCGCCATCGCCACCGCGAACGCCTTCCCCGTCCCGTACGCCGCCGCAGCGCACATCTGAATCGCCGGCAACGGCACCCCCGGAGTGGTCACCGGCGGCCGACGACCGCACGGTTCTGCCGATCGCGTCCACCGGCAGGTGTATGGACATCTCCTCGGCGGAGGGGGCGGAGCCGTACGAGGCCGAGTGCGACGGCGGCCGAAGTCAGCAGTGGGAACTGGTCGTCGACCGCGGCGCCCAGCAGGTACGCATCCGCAACCACGCGACCGGCATGTGCCTCACCCACACCGGCACCGAGGCCGACGGCGCCCCGGTCCGCCAGCGGTCCGACGCCTGCCAGTCCTCGGCGGCCACCGCCCGATGGACCTACTTCCTCGATCAGGCCGGTCAGGTCGCCTTCGCCCAGCCGGGTTCCAGCCTGCACTTCCTCGGCCTGGACGACTGGCACGCCGCGGGTGAGGGCGAGCCCCACGCCCCCGACATCGGCACGACGACGAACTACTACAACACCACGTCACTCCGCTTCCAGTACGACGGAAATGCCTTCCGCGGCTGAACGCCTCGCACCCGCAAGGGGCTGCGCGAGCCACCCGCGCGCGGCCAACCCGGCGGCACCGGAAAGCAGGGGTGGAGGAGCGCGCCTCCTCCACCCCTGCGTCAGGATGCCGGAACCGGATCAGCGACCCCGCCCGGCATCACCGCGACGGCGTGAGCCTCACACGCCCGCGACCTCCTTGATCCAGTCACGGTTCTTGGCGACGTCCGTGTAGCCGCTCCAGCTGCCTCCCGGGATGGGGCTGACCGCACTCACGCCGGCCTGCACCCACTGCCCGGTCTGCGGGCTCTGCACGCTCAGCGGCCCGCCCGAGTCACCGGCGACCGCTCCGCCGTCGCCACCGAAGCACAGCATCGTGGGGCTCGCGCTGGTGCAGTCGGTGTTGATGACGGTCCCACTGGCGTACTTGAGCCGGACAGGCAGGTCACCGCTCCAGTCGGCGTTCTCGACGCCCCACCCGAAGATCGCGGCCGGCTGGTCCTTGGCGATGTCACCTGCGTTGGCCAGGTGCGAATAGGTGGTGTCGACGTCCCGGTCCAGCTCCACCAGCGCGATGTCGTTGCCCGGCCAGTTGTAGCCGGGGTGACGGACGACTCTGACGCCGCTGGCGGTGGTGCCGCCCTGGGTGCGGTCCAGTGAGCCCACCCGCACCTCGGGGGTGTCGCCCTCGCCCGCACAGTGGCCCGCGGTGAGAACCCAGCGGGGGGCGATGATCGTAGCGGTGCAGAACGCGCCACCGTTGTAGAGCGCCGCGATCCAGGGCGCCTCGGTGGTGACCGTACCGCCACCGACGATCTTGGTGTTGATGCCGCCCGGCGCGCTGTCCGGGGTGGCGTCGGCGGAAGCGGTGGCCGTGCGGGCACTGGCCGCTGCCGCGGTCGAGACGCCGAGCAAGCTCACTGCCAGCGTCATGAGCACCGCTATGAGCAGTGCTCGCGTGGGGGGTCGTTCTCGCATGACTTACTCCTTTGGTTGTTGAACGAGCCGTTCGTGCCGTCGCTCGTGGCTGAGTGGCGGAATTCGCCACGCGGCCGGCATGCGGTGGAGCACGCGGCCGGTAGCCGCATGTCGCGACATGTCAGGGACCTGCCAACTTCAACCGACGCAGCAGTCGTGGGCTGCGGAACAGGGAGGGGTCCCTGCCGGGCCCTGGTCAGGTAGGCCCCGGCACGGACGTTGATCGGGGGGTGTGGGCCGGGCACCGCGCGGTGGTGCCCGGCCCACGAGGGGAACATCGGCCCCGGCCCTGCCCGGTGTACCGGAGCCGATGGCAATCGGGCCTTCAGCTGGTTCGGCTACGTGAAGGCCCACTTCTGGTTGGCACGCCCGTGGCAGTCCCAGACGATCAGCTGGGTGCCGTC
Organism: Streptomyces sp. CNP082; assembly: GCF_059570535.1. NCBI lineage: Bacteria > Bacillati > Actinomycetota > Actinomycetes > Kitasatosporales > Streptomycetaceae > Streptomyces > Streptomyces sp. CNP082. The sequence goes on along the minus strand of NZ_JCANSZ010000082.1, from coordinate 4,288 downwards.
GGCCGAGCTGTTGCCCGTGGCGTCCAGGCACTTACCGCCGTTGCGGATCGTGCCGTCGGACTGCACCGACCAGTCCTGGTTGGCGCCGCCGTTGCACTCCCAGAGTTGGACCTTCGCCCCGTTCTCCGTGCCCCCGGCAGCTACGTCCAGGCACTTGCCGAGCGAACGCAGCGTGCTTCCGGTGGTGGTCCACTTCTGATTGGCGCCGCCGTTGCAGCCCCACAGTTGGGCCTTCGTCCCGTTCGCCGTACCGAAAGCGTTCACGTCGACGCACTTGTCCCCGATGCCGACGATCTGCTCGCCGGCCCCGGTGGTGCCCTGTCCGACGCCCGGCCCGGTGAAGGTCATCGAGTCGATGTCGTACGAGTTGTTCCCCGGCGTCTTGAACACCAGGAACAGTTCCGTGGTCCCGCCGGATGCGGTGACGTCGACCTTCGGCGTGCTGGTGTAATTGTCCCAGCCGCCGGTGCTCTCCATCGGCACCGAGGCGATCAGTTCACCTGTGGGCGAGCCGCCGCGGAGTTCGACCGTACCGCCGCCGGACGGCGAGGAATACCGGAGCGAGACCTGGTCGATGCCGGTGAAGTCGACCGGCTTGAAGGAGATCCAGTCGTCGTTGCTGATGTCGCCGATCCGGGCTCCGGACTCGGCGCCGGCCTGCGAGACGACCCGCACTCCGGACTGCCCGCTGAAGAACTCGGCCTGCTTGTGCTTGGGCTGCAGCACCGTCTTCGTGCTGCCGGTCAGCCCGGGGACGCCGTCGGCGCCCTTGTCGGTGTAGGTGGAGGTGGCGACGTAGAACGAGTTCACGTCGGCGTGCGCCGAGTCGGTCTCCGGCTTGAGGGTGCCCGAGCAACCGGTGATCGCGTCCGTGTCGTGCGCGTGCCCGTCATGGCCCAGTGAGGGCACCGTCTTGACCTTGGAGCAGTCGACCTCGCCGTCCTCGGGGTCGGTGACCTCCACCGTGTACGGGATGGAGTCGCCCCACTCGTACATGCCTCCGTCCGGGATCGACAGCTTCACCGTGGGTTCGGTGTTGCCGGAGGTCACCGTCACGCTCGTCGTGCCGGTCTTGCCGCCCGCGTCGGTCACCTTGAGGCTCGCGTTGAACTGGCCCTTCCCCTGATAGGTGTGCGTGGGGCTCGCCTCGGTCGAGGTGGCGCCGTCGCCGAACGTCCACTCATAGGTGACGTCCGTGCCCTCCGGGTCGTTCGAGCCCTCGCTGGAGAACTTCACCTCCAGCGGACTGGCTCCCGAGGACGGCGTCGCCGTGGCCTTCGCGATCGGCCGACGGTCGCCGGTGGTGTAGTCGATGCGGTAGAGCCCGGAGTCCGCGTTGTCCCTGCCGAAGCCGGTTCCCCACTCCAGCAGGTACATCGCGCCGTCCGGGCCGAACTTCATGTCCATCGGCGACTTGAAGGTCATGCCCGGCAGGAAGTCGTTGATCTTCAGCAGCTTCCCGTCCTGGTCCAGGCGGAACTCGTGGAGCGTGTTGCGCGCCCACTCGCCGAAGAACGGCGTGTTGTCGAAGTAGGCGGGGAACTTCGTCTCCGACGGGTTGTCCGGGTCGTACTGGTAGACCGGGAACGCGGCCGGCGCCTCGCCGCCTCCGCCGAGTTCGGGGAACTTGCCGCCGTTCGCTCCGTTGCCGTACCAGACATCGGCCTTCTTGGCCGCCGGCAGGTCGGTCAGGCCGGTGTTGTGGGGGGAGTCGTTGACCGGTTTGTCGCAGTCGAACTTCGGTCCGGACTGGCCGGTGGCGAAGTCGTAGTCGTTGTACGGGATGTTGTCACCGATGCAGTACGGCCAGCCGTAGAAGCCGGGCTCCTTGATGATGTTCCACTCCACCGTGGCCCCGGGGCCCCGGTCGGGGTTGTCGTTCGCCGCGTCCGGGCCGTAGTCGGCCGCGTAGATCGTGCCATCGGTGGGGTCGACCGTGAAACGGAACGGGTTGCGGAAGCCCATGGCGTAGATCTCGGGCTTCGTCTTGTCGGTGCCGGGCGGAAACATGTTGCCGTCCGGGACCGTGTAAGTGCCGTCGTCCTGCGGGTGGATGCGCAGGATCTTGCCGCGCAGGTCGTTGGTGCTGGCCGAGGTGCCCTGGACGTCGTTGTTCGCGTTGCGCTCGTCGATCGGTGCGTAGCCGTCCGACCGGAAGGGCTCGATGTCGTCGCCGGTGCCGATGTACAGGTCCTTGTTCGGCCCGAACGTGAGGTAGCCGCCGGTGTGCCCCGGCTCGGGGCTCTGCCGCGACGATGGCACCTTCATCAGCACCTTCTCGCTCGACATGTCCAGCGAGTCACCATTCACCGTGAACCGGGACACCCGCGCGATGTCCTCGCCACCGCCCGCCGGCGAGTACATCAGGTAGATCCAGTTGTTGGCGGCGAAGTCCGGGTCGAGAGCCAGGCCGGTCAGTCCGTCCTCGCCGCCGGTGTAGACGTCGAGTGTGGCCGCGGTGCTCACCTGTCCGGTGTCCGGCTTGTGCAGCTTCACCTTGCCGCCGTACTCGGCGTAGAACACCCTGCCGTCGTCCGCGACGTCCAGCGAGCCGGGTCCGACCGTGCCTTCGTCCAGGGCGACCTTCTCGTAGCCGGACCACGTCGTGGGCCCGCAGTCGGCCTCGACCTTGCCGCCGGCCGATTCCACGCCGCCTGCGATGTGCTCGATGAACTCCGGCTCGCTGTACGAGGCCGGGTCATGGCCCATGGCGGTGGCCCAGACGTCACCGCCCTCGGCGTTGCGGCACCACGAGATGGGGTGGTCGGCGCCCATCGCATCGCCGCCCGGGTCGTACGTGGTCTCGTCAGCGGTGACGAGGACGTGCACGTCGCCGCGCGGGTTCTTGTCGAAGTTGTACCACTCCTCCTTGCGTACCCAGCGCTCGGGCAGGCCCTTGGTCGAGGGGTGCACCTTGTCGGCGACCTTCGCCGTGCCCTGGAGCACGCCGGGCGAGTGGGTGGGCATGTGGGCCCCGCCGTTGATGAGGTTGTCCCACCACGGGAACTCGTCGTCGATCTGCATGTCGAGCGTGTTGTGGATGGCCGCGATGCCCCCGCCGTTGTTCACGTACTTCTGCATGGCCTGCCGCTGGGCGTCGTTGTCCCACACCATGCCGGACGTCTGGAACATCACGACCACGTCGTACTGGGCCAGCGCGTCATCGTTGAAGACCGACGAGTCCTCGCTCTTCGTCAGCTCCCAGCCGCGTTCTTCGGCCAGCTTCTCGAACATGGGGATCCCGGCCTCGATGGCGGGGCCGTGCCGGTACGCCCCTTCTGCCGTCTTGGAGAACAGCAGGACGTGAAACCCCCCGGGGTGCGCAATGGCCGCCGGGGCGGCCAGCCCTGCCATGAGGAGGACAGCGCAGAACATGGTCAATATCAATCGCGCAGGTCGTGATCTCATGCGGCTCCTTGGATTGGTCGGATCACTTGGACCGTAAGAATGATCGGTTTTGTGGCATCTGCTCTCGCCTGCCGAACTGGTGAGTGGCCTTGCCCGCGGAGCAGAATTCAGATGTGTCGTCGTCCGGCCCGTCGGAGTTTCCGACGCCCCCGCGGGGAAGCGACGGGCGGCGAGACCACCGGTGCGGCAGGCGGGGCATGGCCGCCGCACCGGTGGGGCATTTGTCGTCAGGCAGTCGGCCCGCCAGGGCCGGGTCCGACGAGGGTGGTCATGGCGTGGCGGAGGAAGGCGAGGCCGTCGACGGCGATGGCGTCCTGGTCGGGTGCCAGGGCCCGCCATACGGAGGCGGCGACGGCGGCGGGGGCCAGGGCGCTCGCGTCCAGCAGCTTCGCCGTGCCGGCCGGGTGCCAGTCGCCGGGCTGCTCCAGCGGCAGTTCGACGCAGTCGAAGCCCCAGCCCGCCAGCCGCGGCAGGACCGCGGTCAGCGCGCGTTCGGTGACCGGGGAGTGCCAGATCCACGGGTTGGCGCCGATCAGCCGGTTGCCGGCCGGCATTATTCGCCGCCCCAGTCTTCGGGGTAGCCGGGCAGGTCCTCGCAGCCGCAGGCGCCGTAGTGCAGCGGGGGCATGCCTTCCCTGTAGTACTCGTCGAAGTTCTCCTCGGTGACGACGGGCTGCGGAAGCGTCCACTCCTTGGGCACCTCTTCGCCGTTGAGGATCTTCAGCGCGGCGATCACGGGCGTGCGCCACTGGAACGTCGGGTACGTCGGTGCGATGGCGGTCAGGTCCTTGTCCTGCCACGCCTGGAGGAAGTCCTGCTGGTCCTCGCCCGTGATCGGCGGGATGTCCTCGCCCGCGTCCTCGAACGCCTCGACCGCGGC